>JAISYQ010000020.1 GCA_031269775.1 Streptococcaceae bacterium | reverse complement strand
AATGGGGATTATTGAATTGTTGACCTTTAAAAAAAGGATTGAATCTTTTCTCTTCACCAATAGTTGTAGCTTTGCCATGTCCTGGTAAAATTTTAAACTCATCTGGAAAAATAAATAATCCGATAGGATGACAATACCAAGGAAACTGTTTATGCATTAGATTGTTAAGGGATTCATAGAGACTATACGTGCTGCACATGAACAAATTTGACAGCTTTAGGCACTTTTAGTAAAATTGCCCCATTAAGAGATCATAAACAAGCTCTAATATGCCGCCATAGCTCAGTAGGTAGAGCGCTTCCATGGTAAGGAAGAAGTCGTCGGTTCAAGTCCGATTGGCGGCTTTCTTCTTTTGATGTTTTTTCAACTTATATATCCACTGACTAAGAGCAAAGAAAAATTTATTGACTGGCAAATCAAATTCACCGATAAACTCTTCTATCGTCGGATTAAAATTATTTTTAAATTTTAACAAACCGTCATTCAAATTCCCTTCTAAGCCTCCCATATTACTCGTATTTGTTCCTTGTGCAAAAGCTTCCTGAATTGTTTTAAACCATGTTAAATATGCTGGCATATAACGCTTATAAGCCTCATCCATCCCAGCATATAAAATTTCACTAGTCTTCGCAAAAACAATCGTTAAAGTCCCAGCAATGATGACTTTTTCTCCAAAACTATTTGCTTTTTCTTGCAATTCACTTATCTCACGTTTAAGGGATAGCCGAAGTTCTTCTAGTTGATGGCGTTTTTTTATTTGATTTTTTTTTAATTCTGCAATGGCCTGTTCATTTTCTTGATAGTGCATTTGTATATTTTCATAAAGTTCTTGCAAATCTAACTTAGCTAACATAATAAAAGCTTGCTTTGGAAAAGTTTGTAAAAGTTTTTCATAATACGAAGCTTCTCGCAATAAAACACCCTTGCGCTTTTCTGTTTTTTTCATAATTTCAGCAAATTGATGAACAAATTCCAAACCACCCTTTTTTATGATGACACCTTTTTTGTAAGCGATTCGCAACATCTGTTTAGTTTTTTTTGGAAGTTGTTCTTCACTAAAATTTTTTTGATGAACGTTGGCTTGAAAACGAGGTTGCACTGTATCAGCCATTTTTTGTGTTAAGCCTTGCCACTTTAAATTTGAATTTTGCAAAATTTTAATAATATTTTCTGCTTCAGCTAAAATTTTTTGCTCTTCGCCAAGTTTAAAAGCGCGATATTTTATTGCAGGATCCATTTTTACAAACAAAGCTCTATGACTTTTTCCAAATAACTGCAAATGCTTTATCATAAATTTCACCAAAGATTCATTTGTATAATCCATAATTGGACCCTTAGGAACATAAATCATCGTCATCCCCAAAAGAAGTTTACGAATTAAAACTTGCGCACTGGCTACTAAATGTTCATTATCATAAACACCTATGAGTTCACTTTCCCAATTATTTTTTACTTTCCCCCAAGCACTTGATTGTAAAAGATTTGCCAAAGGGTGCGCTTTTACATACTCATCATGTTCATCAGGATTTAAACCAGTTTTAAAAGTATACATGAAAGTCCTTTCTTGATGCCTGTAGCACTTTAAAAATTGTAAGGAGTAATACCTTCCATTCCAATCATTGGATTAATTTTTTCATTATTAATATTTTCCATCGTAAGATAATCACTTTCTTCTTTGTAAGTATTTTCTTCAATCAATTCAAGTGTTTCAGAAAGTTCTTTTGCATAAGTTTTAGTTGTTAAGCCTCTTGTTTTGATGCGCTTTTTAAGCATTGTCTTGCGATTAATATCCTCTGAGAAGACACACTTTCTAAAAGCCTCTTCTTCTCCAAGCAAAATTAAAATCTCTTTACTTCTGGTTACTGCCGTATATAAAAGATTGCGTTTAAGCATACGATGATACTGAAGAAACATTGGCAAAATTACTAACTTAAACTCTGAACCTTGAGCTTTATGAATCGAACAAGCATAACTTAAAGTGATTTTTTGCCATTCATTGCGATTATAAATAACTTCAATTCCATCAAAATCAATAATTAATTCATCTATTCGATTTACGGAATCTTTGGCATAAATAATTCCTGTAATGATCCCAAAATCACCATTAAAGACATTTTGCTCAGGATCATTTACTAAATGCAGTACTTTATCTCCTATTCGATAAACATTATACGATGTTCTTACTTCTTTGTGTTCGCCATGAAAATTGGGATTAAAAATCTCTTGCATCATTTTATTTAAAGTATCAATCCCGGCCATCCCACGGTATATCGGTGCTAATATTTGAATGTCTTGAGCTGTAAAGTCTTTTGCTTTGGCTTTAGCGACAATTTGTTTAACAAAAGATTCTATTTTATAAACATCACCTGCAAAAAAAGAGCGATCCTTTTGCTTTTGCGTAAAATCACTGGGTAAACGCCCTCGTTTAATCTCGTGTGCTAAAGGAATAATCGAAGAGTCTTTACCTTGACGATAAATATCAAATAATTCAACCTTAGGAATATCAGAAACTTCTAATAAATCGCATAAAACTTGACCAGGGCCTACTGAAGGTAATTGATCTTTATCTCCAACAAAAATCACCTGCATCCCAGAAGGAATAGCTTTTAATAATAAATTAGCAAGCCACGTATCAACCATTGAAAACTCATCAACAATTAATAAGTTCCCTCTAAGTTTTGCGGTCTCTTCTAAAGGGCTTCTCTCTTGTCCTGATAAACCAAGTAAGCGATGAATGGTTACTGCTGGTAAATTGGTTGCTTCATTCATTCGTTTTGCTGCTCTGCCAGTTGGCGCTGCTAAAGAAATTGGAAAAGGTTCTTTGCGATAGTCATATACATCAAGGGATAAGTCATTTAATTTAGCAAAAAGATGAACAATACCATTGATAACCGTTGTTTTTCCTGTACCCGGACCACCTGTTAAAATAAAAAAAGAAGAGTTTATAGCTTCTTTAAGAGCTTTTTTTTGTGAAGCTCCATAGGAAATAGAAAATTTTTTTTCAATTTTTAAAATTCCTTGATCAATCTTCTTTTTACTATGCTTAATTGCTTTTTTTTGACTTAACAAACGCATTAAAGAAGTTGCAAGAGAGCATTCTGCATAATACAAAGATTTTTCAAATAATTTTGTGCTATCCTGAGCGATACGCGCACAACTTTTAAGAAAAATTATCTGATCAGCAATTAACTCTGAATCAACAAACGCACCTTTTGTGTCATTTAGTATTTTTTGCACAATAACAAGCAATTCTTCAGCTTCAATATAAGTATTACCAGTTGTTAAAGAGTATTGAAACAGCTCATGAATAATTGCCGCTTGAATTCTTTCAGGTGCATCATGAGCAAGTCCAAGTTGTCGTGCAATCGTATCGGCTTTTTTAAAACCAATTCCATCGATATCTTCAATTAATTGATATGGATTTTTCTGAATAATTTCAAGTGTTTGATCCTTATACTTATCATAAATAGCAACTGAGAGTTGGCTCCCAAAACCCCATTGATTTAACCTCACAAGCACCTTATCCATTCCGTGATTTTCACGCAGCACTTTAGTAATCATCTTTTGTTTAGCTTTATTTAAATTAGGAACTTTTTGTAAGATATCGGGATTTGTTAAAATTTCTTCTAAAGCTTTCAAACCTAAATTTTTAACAATTTTCTTAGCTGTTTTTTTTCCAATACCAGAAAACTGATTACTGGATAAATAGGCAATCAATCCTTTTTCTGAGTTAGGTGTTTCTTGTTTATAACTTTCAACCTGAAATTGTTTTCCGTATTTGGGATGTTCCACTATTTTGCCATAAAAACGGTAATCACTCTCTTCTTGCAAGCGTCCCATACTACCAGTAACAACGATTTTTTTCTCAAAAAAATCCATATTGGTATCTTGCACAAAAACAAGCACAACTTTATAAAAATTGGCTGGATTTTGGTAAAAAACACGATTCACACGTCCCAAAATAAATTCGCATTCATCGTTTAAAGTATCCAACTTTACCAAAATCTTAACCTCACTTTCTTGCTCAATTATTGCGCAGTGCATTTATTTGCTGAAGGTATTTTTATGTGTAATATCAGCAATTTCAACAGGGGTAAACTGACTCAGTCATGATGCCTTCGGCTGTTTTTTGTGCACGCAAAGAAGGAGTAAAATATACAATCTGTAATCTCTGCCAAAGCGGTTGTATTAAATGGAAAATTTTCTTTTCTGAAATAATCAAAATACTCCCTTAGTGAGTACTCATTCATATCAATAATATGGAACCTACCATTCTTAGTCATATGATTTAGTACCCTTTTTATATCAATCTAATTTATCATTATCATAATGATGAACTTTTTCAAGCAACGGAAAATCTTGCTGTTGCAGCGCTTCATAAATCAAAATTGCTGCAGTGTTTGATAGATTTAATGACCGAACATGTTGATCATTCATCGGAATGCGTAAACACTTATCAGCATTTTCACGCATAAATTTCTCAGGCAAACCAGTCGTTTCTTTGCCAAATAAAAAATAATGATCACACCCATCATTATAGTTCATTTCACTGTATATTTTATTGGCGAATTTAGTGATTAAATGTAATTTTGTGCTCTTGATTATTTGCAAAAAATCTTGCAAGTTTGCATGATAAGTAATATTTACGACTTGCCAATAGTCAAGGCCTGCACGTTTTAAATGTTTATCATCTGTTGCAAAGCCTAAAGGCTTAATTAAGTGTAATGGCGTATTAGTTGCAACACAAGTGCGAGCAATATTACCTGTATTTGCTGGAATTTGCGGCTCAAACAAAACAATATGATTAGACAAAGATTTTCAGCTCCCTATTTTTGTGGTTTTTTCAGATTTATACCCCTTTAAATTGAAAATAAAGATTTTCCCAAGTCCTTTAAAAAAATTCAAGATTCTTTCTTTAAATTTTTTAACGCCAGTTTGTCATTTCTGCAATTGAATATTTAATATTATAAATTTTTTTAGCATAGCTACAAATTTTCAAAACTTTGAGATAAGTTTTTGCTTCCAAGTGAGCGATTAGCTCTTTTGTTTGCGTGTTTGGAAGCTTACTTTTTGATTCGCCTGATTGAATGCTTAATTTTTGATTTTTCATATATTCATTAATGTGATTGTTTATTGTATTTTCCTTAAGAAGCAAAACTTTAGCTATTTGTCTGTAAGAGTCTATTAACGATTTCTCTATTGATGAATTGCATTTACCAAATTGTAATCAAACAAAGCTTGAAACAATTTGGTAAACTTATCAGGTTTTCTTGAGAAATTTTTAAGCATTTTTAGGGAAAACACGCAGAAATAGTGGTGCTATTTCGAGTTTTTTTGACAAAGAAAGGCAAAAAATTACCTAAAAATTCGCAATTATGAAGATCGTGAATAGACTCTAAGATCATCCCTCATCGGCAAGGAGCACAGCCATGAGGGATATATTAAGCTTGTGCAATATTATATATTCATTTTTGATTATTTTTTTATTATATTTTATGATACAATGAATTCTGGATTAATTTTAATATAAAATCAAAAGTTTTAGGAGTGTTAATAAAAATGTTAAAAAAGAAAATTATGTTTGGAGCTGCTTCAGCACTTGTGCTTTTATCAATGACTTCTTGTGGTACTTCAAAAGACATTGCTACGATGAAAGGTGGAAAAATTACCGTTGAAGATTTTTACAACAAAGTCAAAACCCAACAAAATAGTCAACAACTTGTATCAAATATGATTATTTCTGAAGTATTTGGGAAAAAATATGGGGATAAAGTAAAAGATTCTGAAATCACGAAAAAATTTAATGAAACGAAAAAAAAATTAGGTAATCAATTTAAAGCAGCCTTAAAACAAGCTGGATTAACTGAAAAATCTTATAAAGAACAACTTTGTCAACAACTTGCTCTTGAAAAAGGTCTGGAATCACACGTAAAAATTAAAGATAAAGATCTCAAAACTGCTTTTAAAACCTTCCATCCCGAAGTTTCTGCAAGAGTAATTGTTTTAGATGATAAAGCTAAAGCAGATGAAGTTTTAAAAGAAGTAAAAGCAGAAGGTGCTGATTTTGCCAAAATTGCTAAAGAAAAATCTGTAGATACTGCAACAAAATCAAAGGGGGGAAGTGTGAAATTTGATTCTACTTCTACAACTATTCCAAATAGTGTTCAAACTGTAACTTTTTCCTTAAAAAATGGTGAAACTTCAGAGATTATTACTTATTCAAATCCTCAAACATACCAATCTCAATACTATATCGTGCAAATGGTTAAAAATAAAGCTAAAGGTACCTCTATGAAATCTTATAAGGCACAATTAAAAGAAATTGCTAAACAAAATAAACTAAAAGATCCAACTTTTCAAACAGATGTTATAGGTAAAGAATTGAAAAAAGCAAATGTTAAAATTCAAGATAGTGCTTTTAGCGATGTTTTATCTATATTTACGGGCGTATCTTCAAGTACCTCGTCGAAAAAAGCTTCTAGCAATTCTAAATCTTCTGCAAATAAGAGCTCTTCTAAAATCTCTAGTTCTTCAACAAGTAGTTCAACAACAGAAGAAAATTCTTCTACAGAATCTTCTTCTGAACCATCATCTGCTCCTGCTGAATCTTCAGACGTACAAGAATAAATAATAATTTTAGACAAAACAAACTTAATGTTTATTTTGTCTATTTTTTTATAAAAAAAGACACTAGCACTCTCTTAATAGTGAGTGCTCACGCATGCTAAAATAATATTTTTTACCAATAATCAAGTGGTCCAATAACCTTATGCCAATTGCAAAAGATGCTTTTTCAATCCGCTTTGTAAGTTTTATATCTGCTAAGCTAGGATTTGCTTCTCCAGAAGGATGATTATGCGCTAAAATAACACTAGCAGCACTAACCTTAAGCGCTTCCTTAAAGATTTCTCTAGGATGAGCAACCGATTTATTTAAAGACCCGATAAATAATGTTATTTCCTTAATAATCAAATTTTTTGTATTTAAAAAAATCACTAAAAAATGTTCTTGCTCAAAATCTTTCATTTGCTCAATTAAACGCTGTGCCAAACCACCACTAGAAGTTACTTTTTCCCCGTATTCACAAGTTGAAAAATGAATACGTCGTCCTAACTCAATCATTGCCTTAATTAAAATGGCTTTATTGCGTCCAATTCCCTTTATTTGCTGCAGCTCTTCTAAACTTGCCATCTTAAAAACATATAATGATTTGTACTGTTCTAAAATTTTTTGTGATAAAACATGAACCGATTCATTGTGACTTCCCGTTCGTAAAATAATCGCCAACAACTCTTGATTTGAAAGCTTTTGTTCTCCACATTTTTCTAAACGCTCACGTGGCGTTATAGGATTTGTAAATTCTTTAAATTTGTACTCAATCTCTTTCATTTACGTCCTTCTTTCAGCAGATAATTCTCACTTAAAAATAAAGTACGCAAAAATATAAGATTGTGATGTTATTATTTACATGTCAGTTTCTTTTACTTTTTAGAAACTTTCGTACTTGCGATACAAAGTAAAGAGAACCTGTAATTAAAAAAATTTCATCTCTTTTAATTTTTGAAGAAATCTCTTTTATCCATTTAGACCATGAGGGTATAATTTTAACACCCTCTATTTGCAAATTTGATATATCCTTTAGCTTTATCGCTTTAGGATAAGCAAAGCTGGTTAAATAAAGATCAGTATTTGGCAAATTTTTTAACTGTTGAAGCATTGTTTTTACATCTTTTGTTTGCAATGCTGAAAATAAAATATAGATTTTTTTATCTGCAAATTCATTTTTTAAATTTTCTACCAAACGATGCATTGCATGTTCATTATGTGCGCCATCAAGAATAATTAATGGCTGTTTAGAAACTTTTTCCATCCGTGCAGGCCAAAAAGTACTTTCCAAGGCTTTACGAATTTTTTCTTCTATTAAAAACCTTCCTTTCATTAAAAGATAAATTTCCGCTAATTTTAACGCCATCGCTGCATTTTCTACCTGGTGAGCGCCAAGCATTGAAATCTTTAAACTTTTAAGCTTTTTGGTCGAAGTTTTATAATCAAAAAGCTCACCCCAAAAATTTTTCCAAGCTAAAGACTGTGCACGATAATCTACACCATAACGATGCATAACTGCCTTTTTTTCACATGCGACTGCTTCAATCACAGATAGTACTTTTTTAGTGATATTGCCAGTTACCAAAGGAATGCCTTCTTTAATAATTCCTGCTTTTTGCTTAGCAATCTCTTTAAGATCATCTCCTAAAATATTCTGATGATCATAGCCAATCGTTGTAATTCCTGTTAATTCAGGCTTAATAACATTAGTACTATCATACAATCCGCCAAGACCTACCTCAATAATCGCTACATCAACTTTTTTCTCATAAAAATAAGAAAAAGCTATTGCCGTAATTAACTCAAACTCAGTAAGTCCTTTAACATCTTCATTCCTGTCTAGTTCTTTTATCAATGGCTGATATATCTTTACATATTCAATCAATTTTTCATTAGCAATCGGCACTTTATCGATACTTATTCGCTCATTAAAACTTTTAATATAAGGCGAAATAAAAGTTCCCACTTTTAACTCAGCCTTCATCAATAATGAACGCAAAAAAGCAACGGTTGAACCCTTGCCATTTGTCCCTGCAATATGAATTGTTGAAATTTTTTTTTCTGGATGATTAACTTTATCCAAAATAGCATCCATTCTAATTAATCCTGGTCGATTACCAAATTTTAAACGACCATGAATAAAGGCTAAAGCCTCCTCAAATGTTAATTCCATAAGCGCCTCCCAAAAAATAAAGGCTAAAATAAAAACACTAGCTTTCTAGATTTTAGAATAAATAATTTTCCACATTATGAAATACTTTCTGCACATCCTCATCTTCTTCTAAAGCGTTAATAATTTTAGCAAATTTTTCTAAATTACCCGCAGAAAGATTAATTTCATTTTGCGCAATCATCTCTAATTCTAATACATCAAATTCATGAACATCCTTTTTTTCCAGTGCTTCTTTAGCTAAAGATAGAGCTTCTGGCTGTGTATAAACAATAATTGAACTTTTTTCTTCTAATACATCACGTATATCAATATTTTCTTCCATCAAATATTCTAACAAACTATCTGCATCTTCCCCCTTAAATACTAGCACTCCTGTATGATCAAAAGAATAGCTAACAGAACCTAAACTGCCCATATTACCGCCATTTTTATTAAAAGCTGTACGAACATTAGCCGCTGTGCGATTGACATTTGAAGTTAAAGTATCAACAATAATCATTGAACCACTTGGTCCAAACCCTTCATAACGCAACTCTTGAAAAGTCTCATCAGCATTTCCCTTAGCTTTATTAATTGCACGATCAATAATATGTTTAGGCACATTTGCTTGTTTTGCACGCTCTAAGATAAATTTTAATTTTGGATTACTATGTGGATTTATATCACCTGTTTTTGCTGCTGCATAAATTTCAATGCCAAATTTTGCATAAACACGACTATTGGCTTGATCAAGCGCTGTTTTCTTTGCTACAATATTGGCCCATTTGCGTCCCATTAATCTCACCTTTGCTTTTCTTATTTAATCGTTAATTTTAAAGCTTTAAGATTATTTTCCATGACTGATAAATAATTTTTCCCTTCTTTTTGTTCCGTTTTTGTTAATCCTTCCAAAGTACTTAAAACAAGCGTTTCAGCTCCTACTTCTTTAGCAAGTATTTGGGCAATTTTCGCGGATGTTCTTTCTTCAAAATAAACTACTTTAATATCTTTTCTTTTCATATATTTTTTTAACTTTGCCAAACGAGCAGGCGAGATTTCTTCCTCTGAAGAAAATCCAGCAATCGCCACTTGCTTTAAATCGTAGTCTCTAGCTAAATAAGAAAAAGCATCATGTTGAGTTACAAACTTTTTATGTATTGCATTTTTAAAAGCTGTTTGATAGTCATTATCCAGTTTTTCTAACTTTTTTAAATATTCTTGTGCATTTTTACAAAACAAATCTTTTTTACTTGGAAATTTTTTTATTAACCCATCCTTAATATTTGTAACTTCTTTCATAGCAAGCTTAGGAGAAAGCCAAATGTGTGGATCAAATACTTTTTGATGCGACCTTTTCTTATTAGCTTCTTCTAACTTCAAAGGGCCTGCCATTAATTTAATTCCTTTAGCAGCATTAATCACTTCAGTTTGCTTAAAATCAATATTTTTTTTTATCTTAGAAACCCAAGTTTCAAAACAATCACTATTATAAATAAAAGCATCCGCAGACGTAATATCGGCTATATCTTTTGCGCTAGGTTCAAAGTCATGAGGCTCTACACTTGCTGGAGTAAGCAATTTAATATTTTTACTTGAGCCCATAATATTTTTCGTAAAATCATACATAGGATAGAAAGTTGTAACAACTTTAACATCAGTTGTCTCTTGCCTATTTAAAGATTTATTTTTACATCCAAAAATTATAAACAGTAATATAAAAGTAATAATTATCCATTTTTTTCTTCGATTCAATTTCTTCACTCTCTTCTAGTGTGTTAATAAACGAGTTAAATAAACGTCAGAGTTGAAACCTTTTACCCCATTAAACACACGCTTTGCTCTGGTTTGATTTTCACAAATACCAAAAACAGTAGGACCACTTCCGCTCATTAATGCAACTTTTGCTCCAAGAGAGAGGATTGTATTCTTTATTTTTTGAATCTCTGGTATACGCTTAATTGTAACAGGTTCTAAAACATTATCCATTGTTTTAAACATTTGTTTAAAATTTTGTTCATTAATTGCTGTACGTAATGCATATATATCTGGATGAGAAGCAGTATCTATATCTAATACCTGAAAAATACTTGCTGTTGGCACACTTTTTGGTGGTTTTACCAAAACAAGCCAAAATGGCTTAATATCAGCTATTTTTTCTACAATCTCTCCGCGTCCACGAACAAAAGCTGTATTCCCATAAAGACAATAAGGAACGTCACTGCCAAGTTCAGCACCAATACTAGCTAACTCTTCTAATGTTAAATTTAACTTCCAAAGTTTATTCAATGCACGTAATGTTGCCGCACAATCAGAACTGCCACCAGCTAAGCCAGCTGATACTGGAATTTGTTTATCAATATCAATAACAACACCAGTAGAAACAGAAAAACGCTCAAGCAAAATCTTTGCTGCTTTATATACAAGATTTTTTTTACCTAGTGGTAAAAAACCTGAATTTGTTTTTAACTTAATTCTTGGTTGTGAAAAATCACAAACAGTAATATAATCACTTAAATCAACACTTGCCATAACCATTTCTAATTCGCAATATCCATCCTCACGCTTATAAAGCACATCAATACCAAGATTAATCTTGGCAGGTGCTTTTTCAATAATTTCCATGCTACCTCTTCCTGCTTATCACAATTTTACTTTCATTTCAATTTTTTTAAATAATTTAGCGCATCCTTAACCTTTTTTACCGGGATAATTTTCATTTTCGTCCCCAATTTTTTAGCAGTTTGTTTAGCTTCTTGATAATTTGAAGTTAATGTTTTATCTGTCTTTTTCCATTCTGAGAAAATTTTATCATCAGGAGCAAAAAAAATATCAACTTCACTAGCATTTGCTGCCACAACTTTTTTATCAATGCCACCAATGCGACCAACACTTCCATCTTTTTCTATTGTTCCTGTACCTGCAATTTTCCTACCGCACTTTAAATCTTTACCAGAAAGCATTTGATAGATCTGCAAAGTAAACATTAGGCCACCTGAAGGACCTCCAATCTCATCAGCATCAATTTTAATCGGAATCTTAGTTTTAATTGTTGTATAATCACTAATACCAATACCAATGCCAGACATATTTGTTCTTTTTAGATGAATTAGTTTACCCGTTGCCTCTTTCTTTTCTTTATCGCGTTTAAATGTAAGTTTTACTCGTTTTCCGACTTTTTGCGATTGAATATAATCAATTATCTCTTTACTACTATGAAAAGTTTTACCATCAATATTAATGATCTTATCGCCAATAGATAATTTGCCATAAAATTTTGATTTTTTCTCAATACTTGCTATATAAATTCCTTTAAAATTCAAAAATGTAGGAACTCCTGCTAATTTTGCAGCCTGATTGATTGCAAGATTTTCTGAAGAAGCTAACTCGTATCTTAATATTTTCCAATATTCATCACTCTTTATCCCTTGCAATGCGACCTCCTTTTTTTGTATTACCTCAAAATCAGAAAAAAATTTAGCATGAATCAATCTTATCAAGGATAACTTTTTAAAAGCAACTGCTGTTAAATAAAACGCTCCTTTGCTATTATCTTTTTTACCATTTACCGTTACAAGTGGACGTAAATTTATGAGCTTTCCAGGAGTTTCTACCAAATAATAAGGAATAGGTATATTAAAAATTATAAAAATTGCTGACACAAATAAAATAATCTTTACAAAACGATTTTTAAATAACTTGCTCAATTATTTTCTCCGTTTCTTATCAAGTATACTAAAAACTTCTTTTGGCACATATGAAGAAATATCTCCACCAAATAAATAAATTTCTTTTAACGTCCCTGAACTCAAATGTTCAAAAGATGAATCAGCCAATAAAAACACCGTTTCTACTGTTTGTGATATTTCTTGATTCAATCGTGCAATATTGCGTTCATATTCATAATCACGCGTATTTCGAATGCTGCGAATGATATAGTAGACCTTCATTTTTTTAGCAATATCCACTGTTAATTTTTTTTCAAAAATCTGAACTTTTACCTTTTCTAAAGGTTTAACTATATTTTCGATTATTTTTTTTTTCTCCTGAGAAGTAAATAAGGGCTTTTTAGTTGTATTGGTAAAAATTCCTACAACTAATTTGTCAAAAAGTTTTGCACTGCGCTTAATTATATCCACATGTCCATTTGTTAATAGATCAAAACTCCCCGGAAAAAGAGCCATCCTTTCATTCATTATTTATCTCCTCAAAACCAAAAAAATAAATAGCTGTTATTCCATACACTTGCTTGCGGTACTGCGTTAATTTCCTAACCCTTTGAGGTAGCCTAACCTTAGAAGCTGTTTTGGCTACGATAAGTACGTTTTTTGTTAATAAGTGTAAATTTTGTAATTTTTCTAACTGGCTTTCAATTTCTTGTTGTTTATAAGGTGGATCTAAAAAGATTAAATCAAAGCGTAAATTTAAACTTACTAAAGCAGACAAAGCAGCTGTTGCATTTTTTTTGATCAGCTTAAAGCAATCTTTAGCACCAATAAGCTCAACATTGCTCTTAATCACTTGCATCGCTTTAAAATTGCGTTCTACCAAAACTGCATAACTCATTCCTCTAGATACCGCTTCAATTCCTAAAGCACCACTTCCTGCAAATAAATCCAAACAAGCTCCACCATCAAAATAAGGACCAATGATATTAAAAAGAGACTCTTTGACCTTATCAGTTGTAGGACGAGTAATATCTCCTGCTAAACTTTTTAAACGCTTGCCGCAAAATTTTCCTGAAATTATGCGCATTCTCTAACCTCTTAGAACTTGTTATATGATGATAAACAAACCTTATCCTAAATTATGCTCTCTTTTATATAATTTAATAATCGCTTCATCATAACATCTGTAAAATTGAATAGCTCTAGTTTATTGCTGAATACTAAGAACTTACAAATAGTATTTCATCAAAGGTGCGGATGTACCCACTTGATGTAAACTGTCTTAAACATGTTTTAAGATCTAAAATTCATTTCAATATCTGGACGATATGACATTTGTGTATAACGAACAAAATGCAACTTATTAATTCTTTTTTCTGTTTTTTCAATTTCCTCTTCATTAACATAAATAAGAGCATAATTCATTTTTTTAGAAACATAAAAAATCATCCCAAATTGTTTTAAATTTTTGACCTGTTTTAGACTATATAGCCAAACAACCAATAAACGGCGCTTTTGGATGATAAAACTTTCTATTTTTTTAGATAGTATTTTATTCATTATCTTAACCTCTCTTTCTGATGTAAACAATGATTTTGGCAGCTTAATTTACTCTTATATTCAGAAAAAGGATTGCCTGTTTTAACTACAATTTTTTTTGATACTTTACTAGCAATTTTTTTTGATATTTCATCTAAAATATTTTGCATATCCATTTGCGCTAAGCGTAAATCAGCAACACTTTCATATAAATCAAAGGCACGCTTAGCATGGTAAAAAGCGTGCTTTTTTTCTTTATAATCTTGAGTATGAGGATTATATTTTTGAACTTGTAAAAAAGCATCGTAAGCTGATCGTAATTTTTGCTCAAGCAATGTAGCTTTGCGATTTTCTAAATACTTTCTAGACGCCAAACGATATTTTTTTGCTTGATCAGAAAGCGCAATCAAATAAGCCAGTTCTTTGACTTTTTCTTCAATTGCAAATAAATTTTCTGTAATAACCATATTAATCTCTTGAACTAAAAAGTCCTAAAATACGCAAGATAGAGATAAATAAATTTAGAAAATCTAAATACAATTGCAAACCAACCTGAACAACAATGCCTTGCGGAATATTGCCATTAAGATGACGATAATAATCAGCAATTCGATTATTCTCATACGCAATTAAACATGAAAAAATAAGGATGCTTGCTAATGAAATAAGAATCGTCATGCCATTGATAAAATTTGGTGCAAACATTGCAAAAAACATTGAAATTATGCTAGTTAAAAAGATCCCAATTAATCCAGCCATACACGCTTTGCCAAGTCCTGTTAAATCACGCTTTGTATGTGTTCCATACCAACTCATAACAAAAAACATTCCCGCTGTAATAAAGAACGCTAAAGTTACAACTCCCGGTGTAAAAAGAGCTAAAGTTACACTTAAAGTAATCCCATTTAACGCTGAAAAAACAAAGAATAAAGGTAAACTAGAAGGTGCATCTTTTAGAGATTTTGCACTTAAAACCATGACTAAAATTAATTCTGCAATACACATCATAATCATAATCGAAGGATTAAAGATTAAAGCTCGTACGTTTTCTGGAAAAAGATAAAGCGACATCATTGAAATGATCGCACTTAAACCTATGCCCATAGCAACAAGTGCGTAAATTCGTCCAAAAAATTTGGATAAGCTCATCCCTTCCCCTCTAGTTTCATAAACGCCATTAACTTGTTTAGTTTCAAAAAAATCAGCTTGTTGCTGTTTACCATTAAAAAAGTCATTATTTTTTTGTTTATTAAAAAAATTATTCATTAAAATTTTCCTCCTAATTTAATTATTTCATATATTTAGTTTAACAAAATTTCCCTGACATTTAAAAAAAATAATCGATGTAAATATTAACGACAATTAGATAAACGCACTTTTAGAGTCTGTTTATGATTTTTAGTGAAATTAATTGTGTTTACCAGCTTTACAAAGTTGTAAAGCCATTCAAAAAACCTACTCCTAAAATAAGATAAGTCGTACTTTTACCCTGATGCATTCATACATAGCAAATTCTTAAAAGAAAGCTTCCTAAAAATTTTCAACTGCTCCTTTATCCTGATTTTTTCCAATTCATTAAATTTCAATTCTAAAAGAAATTTGCTAATTATGGTTTTTATTATAGCAGTTTACTTAAAATTGTGAATGAGCTTCGTTAATGGTAAAAAAATTATGATATAATGCACATTGTAAGAAAATTAAGAGGGATTTTATTATGATGAAAGTGAAAATTAAAAAACGAAATATGCTTCAAAATATCTTAAAACATTCCCTAATTACGGCAATTATTGCTTTTTTAGTGTAATCATTGAAAAAATAAAGTTTATACAGGTCATTGAAGAATAAATGATTATTATTACTGGTTGAGAAAATCGTTCTAAAATTCGAAAAGTTTTGAGACTTAAAAAAGTTGTTTTACAAATATCAAAGAAAAAAAGGTATTACTGCTTACATATCTACAGTTAATCCTGGCAGATTAGAATTAAAATTTAGGAATGGTCAATTTATATAAATTGACTTAAAAGTAAATATTTATTGATAAAAGATGAGTGAGAGTATGAATAATGACGCAATAGGTTTTTTTGATTCAGGTGTTGGTGGCTTAACGGTGGTGCGTGAGTTATTAAAGCAGCTGCCAAATGAGCGTGTAATTTATATTGGTGATAATGCACGTTTACCTTATGGAACTAAAGTTTTTAAGCAGGTTAGGCAATTTGCTTTTGAGCTGACGAATTTTTTATTAAAAAAGCAAATTAAAATGTTGGTCATTGCATGTAATACGGCAACGGCTGCAGCCTTAGAGGAGATTAAAGAGAAGTTAAATATTCCAGTGATAGGTGTTATTACCTCTGGTGTTAGAGCAGCAATTAAGGCAACGCAAAAGCAACACATTGGTGTAATTGGCACAAAGGGAACGATTCAAAGTACTTCTTATTTTAGGGCTATTGCTAAGCGTTCTTCTAAGATAGAAGTGACAGAGATTTCGTGTCCAAAACTTGTACCATTAGTAGAGTCTAATCAATTTCATTTGCCAATGGCTAAAAAAATTATTTTTGAATCGTTGCAAGATTTTCACATTTCTACTCCTGATACTTTGATTTTAGGTTGTACGCATTATCCATTACTTAGTTCAATTATTCAATCAGTAATGGGAGAGGATGTCGTATTAATCGATAGTGGAGCAGAGACAATTAGGGACGTTTCTTTATTGTTAGAGTATTTTAATATTCAGGCAAAAAGTAATGGTCAAGAATTGCATCATGAATTTTACACAACAGGCTCTGCTAAAATGTTTGCTAGCATTGCCAAAAATTGGTTAGGATTAACCAACTTAGATGTATATCCTGTAGATTTGCAGGAATTAAAAAACAAAAGGTTTTTTTTTAGTGCCAAGAATGCAGAAAAAAAAGATAAAACAATTATAATCGCTACGCGCAATAAAGGTAAAGCTAAAGAATTTTTCAACCTTTTTGAAAAAAAAGGGTATCGTATAAAAACATTACTAGATTATCCTAATTTACCAGAGATTAAAGAAAAGGAGATGACTTTTAAAGAGAATGCACAAATCAAGGCTGAAACTATTGCTAAGATATTAAAATATCCAGTATTGGCTGATGATTCAGGTTTAATGGTTGATGAGCTAGATGGCTTGCCGGGCGTTTTCTCAGCACGTTTTGCAGGAGATAAAGCAAGTGAGGCGGCGAATAATGCAAAATTACTACATGAATTATCTTTACTCTCAACAATGCCTAAAAGATGCAAAGCCAGGTTTCATTGTACATTGGTTTTTGCTGCACCAAATAAAAAAAGTTTAGTAGTTGAAGCTGATTGGCATGGAGCAATTACAATGATTCCAAAAGGTGAAAATGGTTTTGGTTATGATCCTTTGTTTTTAGTAGGAGAGACAAATACGACTGCAGCGCAATTATCTACTTCAGAAAAAAATAAAATTAGTCATCGCGCAAAAGCACTAGCCAAACTAAATGATGTATGGAAAGAATGGGTAATGAGTGATGAAGAAAATTTTGGTGATGAGTGATAGTCATGGAGATTATAAGATTGTAAAAGATCTTTATAATCGCTATAAGGATAAAGTTGACTTCTTGTTTCATAATGGAGACTCAGAACTTTCCTCTTATGATAGGCTATGGCGAAATTTTTTTGTTGTTGGTGGCAATAATGATTTTTCAGACTTTAAAGATGAACAGCTGATTATTTTGGATAAAGATGTTATTTTGCAAACGCATGGTCATCACTATGGGATAAACTTTGGTTTAGAACAGCTGTATTTAACTGCTAAGAAGAAAAAAATAACAATTGTTTTGTTTGGCCATCTTCATCGCTATATTTGTGAAAAATATCAAGGTATATTATTGGTAAATCCTGGAAGTATTACTCAACCACGTGGGATTATTCAAGAAAAAAGTTATGCTATTTTAGATTTAGATGAAAATGTTATTAAAGTTCAATATTATAATCGTAATCATCAACCATTGAAAAAATTATACTTTGAATTTTTGCGGGTAAAAGGCCAGGTTTAAAAATGAAAGACGCTATTTATTTTGATCATGCAGCAACAACGCCGGTAAATTTGTTGGTATCCCAAATAATGACTGAGGTGTTAACGCAAAATTTTGGCAATCCTTCAAGTATTCATCAATTTGGACGAAGAGCGCATAAATTATTAACAGATGCTAGAAGCACAGTAGCAGAAAGTTTTCAGGTAAAAAATTCAGAAATTATTTTTACCTCTGGTGGAACTGAAGGAGATAATGCAGCAATTATTGGTGTGGCTTTAAGAAATCAAGCTAAGGGTAAACATTTGATCACTACAGCAATTGAACATCCAGCTGTGCTTTTAACAATGAAGTATCTTGAAAAACAATTTGGCTTTGAAGTTAACTATTTACCAGTAGATAAAAAAGGTAATTTATCTGTTGAAGTGTTTAAACAGGCACTAAGAGAAGATACGATTCTAGTATCGGTTATGTTTGTTAATAATGAAACGGGAAATTTATTGCCAATTCAAGAAATTGGTGAAATTTTGCGTGATCATCAAGCTGTTTTTCACACGGATGCAGTACAAGCAGTAGGGTTACTTCAGATCAATCCCAGAGAGTTAGGAGTGGATCTTTTAAGTGCTTCTGCCCATAAGTTCAATGGACCAAAAGGGGTGGGCTTTTTATATAAAAAAGCAGGTCTTTCTTTTATGCCTTTCTTTTATGGTGGAAAGCAAGAAGGAAGATTTCGAGCTGGAACGGAAAATTTAGCGGGAATTGTCGGACTTCAAAAAATGATAGAAATTTTAAATCAAGATGAAAAAAAGCAATGTTTGAAAACGTATCAAGCTTTTTGCAATTTATTATTAAAAAGATTAGATGAAGCAAAAGTTAAATATTATTTAAATGGTGATTTCAATAATAAGTTGCCCAATATTTTAAATTTGCATTTAGAAAATGTAGCAAGTAATCTAGCGTTGATAAAACTTGATTTAAAAGGCTTCGCAATTTCTATAGGTTCTGCTTGTGCATCAGGAGATGTGAATGATAGTCATGTGCTTACGGCGATGTATGGAAAAGAGCACCCTGCTTTAAAAGAAAGTCTTCGTATTAGTTTTGGTGAGGGGAATACTAAAAAACAAGTTGAAAGATTAGCAGATGAATTAATTGTTTTATCAAGGACAAACAAGGAGGAATAAATAATGGCATTTTTAACAAAAGTAACAGTTTCTGGAAGTAAGTATTTTTATCGTTTAGCTGATAATGTTAAACGTTTCACTTTGCGCGATAGTGGTTTTCTTGAAACTAAAGCAGGTAATTTTCAATTTTTGCGTCCAATTGAAAAAACGCCACAAGCAAAAAATGGTTTTATGCTTAAAATTACGGTGGCAAAAGATTTGAAAAGTTTAAAATTAGCCGTCACATCAAAAGATGGAATGCGTACGGTCAATCTTTTTAAAGATGAAAAAAATAAAATGATACAAGATAAATTTTATTTTTTATTAGATGGTTTGGTAGAGCGCGGCGTGCTATCAAAAGAGGCCGCAAATTAACCTGATTCTAAATTATGCTCTCTTTTTTCTTTTCATGTAGCTTAATAATCGCGTCATCGTAAAGTCTATTTAATTGAGTGGCTACTAGTCTATTGCCGGATATTAAGAACTTACAAATAATATCCATCATCATCTGACGCCCTTTTTCTTTTCCTGTCATTAACAAATAAAAGCCATGCATAAACTTTAAATAACCTTCTTCATCATCAAAGTTGTACAATTTATGCTCTGGCAACAGT
>JAISYQ010000013.1 GCA_031269775.1 Streptococcaceae bacterium | reverse complement strand
AGAATCAGATAAGTTACTTCATTTAGAAAAAATTTTACATGCGCGTGTCGTTGGTCAAGATAAGGCAGTTGTTGCTATATCTAGAGCAATAAGACGAGCACGTTCAGGGTTTAAAGATCCTGTGAAGCCAATTGGTTCTTTTATGTTTTTAGGACCAACAGGTGTGGGGAAGACAGAGTTAGCTAGAGCTCTTGCAGAAACTATTTTTGGTAGTGAAGAAGCCATGATTCGTGTTGATATGAGCGAATTTATGGAAAAATATAGCACATCGCGTTTTATTGGGGCTCCTCCTGGCTATGTTGGTTATGATGAAGGTGGACAATTAACTGAGCAAGTGCGAAAGATGCCTTATTCGGTGATTTTATTAGATGAAATAGAAAAGGCACATTTAGATGTATTTAACCTTTTATTGCAAGTGTTTGATGAAGGGTATTTAACGGATGCTAAGGGACGAAAAGTGAATTTTCGTAATACAATTGTGATTATGACTTCAAATATTGGAGCTTCAACGTTACGCGAGGAAAAATTGGTTGGTTTTAATGCAAATGAAACATTGCAAGATTATTCGCATATGAAAAAAATAATAATGGATGAATTGAAGAAAACATTTCGTCCTGAATTTTTAAATCGTATTGATGAAATGATAGTTTTTAGCTCTTTAGAGAAGGGAGAAATTAATGAAATTGTTAAAATTATGAGTAAGAAAATTATTAAACGCTTAAAAGAACAAGGAGTGAATTTGCGGATTACACCTGCTGCCATTGATATTATTGGTAAAGTTGGTTTTGATCCTGAATACGGTGCTAGACCCATTCGTCGCACGCTGCAACGAGAAGTGGAAGATCGTTTAAGTGAAGCATTATTATCAGAGCAGTTTACTTTTGGTGATCAAGTAATCATTGGTGCAAAGAAAGGCGAAATTACATTAAATGTTAAAAAGTTTGAAATATCTACGGACAATTCATCTGAAGCAACGATGGTTTAAGAGTCAAAAGAGGCTTTTAAAATTACTTTTCTTTTTTTGCGTAAAACGTATAATAGACCTCCTCTGAAATTAGGTTATAAAGAGAATTCGTTTCAATTTTTTCCTGAGACAAGGAAAAAAATTTAAAGATACGTGGTGCTATTTTGAGACTTTTTGACGATGTATCGGGAAAAAAGAAAACGAAGTTCTCATAAATTTAGCTTTCAAGGAGGTCTAATAAAAGGCGTGTTCAGCTTAACTACTATGCAAAAAAAATATTTGAATTTTTTTTGAATATTTTTCTTTGTTTAGTAGTTGAACACAAGTTTTAATTTTCTATATTTTATTTCAATAAAAAGGAGAAGAATATGTCTGAAAAACAAGTGTTTCAAATTACTTTTGGGAATCGCTTGCTACAAGTAGAAATTGGACAAATCGCAAAACAAGCCAATGGTTCAGTGTTAGTTCGTTATGCAGATACGGTTGTTTTATCTGCTGCGGTGATGGGGAAAAAAACAATTGATGGAGATTTTTTTCCATTAACGGTTAATTATGAGGAGAAAATGTATGCTAATGGCAAAATTCCTGGAGGGTTTAATAAACGAGAAGGACGACCTTCAACTGATGCGACGCTAACAGCTCGTTTGATTGATCGTCCGATTAGGCCAATGTTTGCAGAAGGTTTTCGCAACGAAGTTCAAATTACCAATACTGTAATGTCTTATGATGAAGATGCTAGTTCTAAAGTAGCAGCGATGTTTGGCTCTTCTTTAGCGCTAGCTATTTCTGATATTCCTTTTAATGGCCCAATTGCTGGTGTTGAAGTTGGCTATATAAATGGAAAGTATCTTTTAAATCCTACAAAAAAACAAAGCTTAAAATCTTATCTTGATTTATCTGTAGCAGGGACTAAACAAGCGATTAATATGGTGGAATCATCTGCTAAAGAGCTTTCTGAAGAAAAGATGTTAGAAGCATTACTCTTTGGTCATAAAGCTATCCAAGAATTAGTTGCTTTCCAAGAGAAAATAGTTGCTGAAGTTGGTAAAGAAAAAGTCGATGTTCCATTATTAATTGTGGCTGAGGATTTAAAGCAAGAATTATTTGGTAAGTATTATGCAAAGTTAGCTTTTGCAGTTCAGACTGAGGAAAAATTAACACGCGAAGCAGCAACACAAGCAGTTAAAGATGAAGTAATTGCTATATACAAGGAAAAATTAGCAGAAGATGAAAATTTTGAACAAAAAATGCATCATATTCATAAAATTTTAGAAATCATGGAATACACAGAAGTTCGTCGTTTAATTACTGAAGATAAAGTACGTCCAGATGGGCGTAAAGTTGATGAAATTCGTACGCTAAAAGCTGAAGTTGATTTTCTACCACGCGTACATGGTTCAGGTCTATTTACACGTGGGCAAACGCAAGCTTTATCAACATTAACACTTGCTCCCATGTCTGAAGCACAATTAATCGACGGTTTAGATAAAGCTTATAAAAAACGTTTTGTGCATCATTATAATTTTCCGCAATATTCTGTTGGTGAAACAGGACGAATGAGTGCTCCTGGACGTAGAGAAATTGGACATGGAGTTTTAGGTGAGCGTGCTTTAAAGCAAGTATTGCCTTCTGCAAGTGAATTCCCTTATGCGATTCGTTTGGTTGCTGAAGTTTTAGAGTCAAATGGCTCTTCTTCACAAGCTTCTATTTCAGCTGGTACTTTAGCTTTAATGGCTGGAGGTGTCCCAATTAAAGCACCAGTTGCAGGAATTGCTATGGGTTTAATTTCTGATGGTGAAAATTATACGATTCTAACAGATATTCAGGGCTTAGAAGATCATTTTGGTGATATGGATTTTAAAGTTGCTGGGACTTATCAAGGTATTACTGTTTTACAAATGGATATTAAAATTAAAGGGATTACTGAACAAATTTTAACTGAAGCTCTTATTCAAGCTAAAAAAGCACGTTTTGAAATCCTTAACGTTTTAACTTCTACAATTGAAAAACCACGCGTAAAAATTTCAAAATATGCACCAAAAATTGATACTCTTTCAATCGATATTAAAAAAATTAAAGATGTTATTGGTAAAGGTGGCGAGAGAATTGATAAAATTATTGAAGAAACAGATGTTAAAATTGATATTTCTGAAGAAGGACTTGTTTCTATTTACCATACTGATGTTGAAAAAATTGCTAAAGCACGCAAAATTATTGAAGATATTGTGCGTGAGGTTAAAGCTGGAGAAACCTATCTTGGCAAGGTTGTTAGAATTGAAAAATTTGGTGTTTTTGTCAATCTTTTACCTGGTAAGGATGGATTAGTTCATATCTCGCAATTAGCAAATGAGCACGTTAAAAAAGCAGAGGATGTGGTAACACTAGGAGATGAAATCTTAGTTAAAGTGATTGATATTGATCATAAAGGACGGATTAATGTTTCACGAAAAGCTTTACTTGAAAGATAGTTAAGAAAATTTTTAAAAAGGAAGCTTATGCAGCCTTTTTTTACAGAACTTGTTTAAATTTTGTTAAAATAGGCATAGAAATTTACTAATCCTAATATCTTTTTCTTAGAGTAAGGTGATTGTTGGTATGAGGAAAACAGAAGAGATGCTAATGATAGGGCAGTACGCTAATTTTCAGTTAGAAGACTTACGTACAGCTGTGTTAGATTGGTTAAGTTTAACACGTATTTTAACAACACCGACATTATTTCGATTAAATAAGAAAGAAAAAGAAATTTTTGTATTGGATAATTTAGTTAAGAAAATAGAAAAAATTAAAGCAAATGATAATTTTTGGTGGTTACTAGAAGCGCCAGATGCAAAATTTCAAATTCATATAAAAAATAAATCAATGTTTTGCTCGAGTTTTCTATCAAAAGAAATTTTTGAAAAGCATGAAGCTTTGATTAAAGACTATTTTGTGTCACGTTTAGAACAAAACGGTGTTTTTGGATTTTTAAGGTCTTTTGATGAGTATCAGTTTAATAATATTAGTAATTTACAACTACGCACTTTTGATACTTTAAAAGAGCGAAAATCTTTGCCAAAGATGTATGATGTAGATCGTAATGTTACCATTGATTGTAATCAGTTAGCAGGATATGATTTACATTTTGAAGGACTTTGTTTTACTTCTTGTTGGCAAATGTATTTTAGTAAATTTTACTATCGTTATATCCCTCAAGCGGTTTTTGAAGCAGTTCAGCAAGTTTATAAGATTATCCTTTACCAAAATGGATTGTTAGGAGTTAATTTATTTAAAAATCCTTGGCATTGGGATATTGATGTTAATTTAAAATATCAGCGTATTTTTCGCGATCAAATCGGTTTTGACCAATTAGCCTGGGAAAATGGCGTGGGCCTTTTACGTGAGCCATATATTGAATTTGCATTTGAAAAAAATCGTGTACATACAGTATCTTACTTAGATCATCAAGGTCAACCTACTCCTAAGAAAAAATCTTCTATTTTTATTACAAGAATGTATGATTTTACGCAAGGGCGCTATGCTGAGAATCGACTGAAAGGAAAATTAAATGCCCAGGCATTTTTTCCTTGGATTGATGAATCTTCAAAAAAGATGATGAATTATTGTATCTTAAATCCAGAATATGCTCTTGATATGGGAGTTAGAGCGTTCGAATTTTATATTCGTGAATTTTTAGAATTAGAATTAGAAAACGATTCAAATTATAAGCGTTATTTACCTACTTTACGTTTTTATATTCCACATGTAGAAATGTTTAAGGTCCCATTTAAAATTTTAAATCAGAAAATGGTTGATGTAGAGTTTAAAGAAGTAAAGCATAAGGTGCAGCATCCAACTTTTGATTTAAAGAAAGGGAAAAACTATTTACGAATTATTTTTATGAATTATTCTAAATTTATAAAATCGAGAAAATTTTCTGCTTATCCTAAAAAATAAAGGTTCAATACTAGATTAGGCGACTGCTTCAAATCAAATTATTGGAAAAAATATAACTTTAGCACTAACATCACCACTATTTGTTATTTTCCACGTGGAAGTTCATGGTTCTTGGAGTTCTGATTCAGATTAAAATTTCTAACAAAGTGAAAATTATTGCTAAAAATCTGTCAGGTTGTTATCATTACCTACTTTTTGTTTGGATTGTAAGCCAAAGAGCAGAAATTCATCTCTAGGAGATCATAAACAGATTTTAATGCATTTGATATGATATATCGTTTAATGTTTTTCGCAAGGCAATTCTGCAGTTGTATTTAAAACAAAAATAGTTATAATGGATGAAGTGAGGATTAGCTTAAGAGTAAATATTTTTGTTTTTCTAATCTTAATATAATTTATATATAGTCGATTAACTTGAAAATTAGCATTAACTTTGTAAAAGTGAACATAAAGCTTTACTCTTTTTAAGACTGAAAACTGTATTTTCAGCTAAATATGATAAAGAAATAAGGCAAAAAATTACAAATTACGAAGATAGGATATTTTTTAAGTTAATCGACTATAAACCAAACTAGGAGGTTTTTTTATAAATGGCAAAAGAACATTATGATCGTAGTAAACTACATGTTAACATTGGAACAATTGGACACGTTGATCATGGTAAAACTACTTTAACAGCAGCTATTACAGCAGTATTGGCAAAACGTAGCGGTAAAGGTGAAGCAATGGATTATGCTTCTATTGATAATGCTCCAGAAGAGCGTGAACGCGGAATTACAATCAATACTTCCCACGTTGAATATGAAACGCAAAAACGTCACTATGCACATATCGATGCCCCAGGGCATGCGGATTATGTAAAAAATATGATTACTGGTGCTGCGCAGATGGATGGAGCGATCTTGGTTGTTGCTGCAACGGATGGGCCAATGCCACAAACTCGTGAGCATATTCTTTTATCTCGTCAAGTTGGTGTAGGGCATTTAATCGTCTTTTTAAATAAAGTTGATTTAGTTGATGATGAAGAATTATTAGAGTTAGTTGAAATGGAAGTACGTGATCTACTAACTGAGTATGATTTTCCAGGAGATGATATCCCAATAATAACTGGTTCAGCGCTTAAAGCATTAGAAGGTGATACTGAATATGAAGATAAAATCATGGAATTAATGAATACTGTTGATGAGTATATTCCAACACCAGAACGTGATACTGATAAGCCTTTCTTATTACCAGTTGAAGATGTGTTTTCTATTACTGGTCGTGGAACAGTAGCCTCTGGGCGTGTTGATCGCGGTCGCGTTAAATCTGGGGATGAAGTTGAAATTGTTGGTATTGCAGATAAAACAAAAACAGCAGTTGTAACCGGGATTGAAATGTTTCGTAAAACTTTAGATTATGGTGAAGCAGGAGATAATGTTGGAGTTCTTTTGCGTGGTATTCAGCGTGATGAAATTCAGCGTGGTCAAGTGTTGGCTAAACCAGGCTCTATTACCCCTCATACTAAGTTTAAAGGTGAAGTTTACGTTCTTACTAAAGAAGAAGGTGGGCGACATACACCATTCTTTACAAACTATCGCCCTCAGTTTTATTTCCGAACAACTGATGTGACGGGTAATATTCAATTGGCAGAAGATATAAAAATGGTCATGCCTGGGGATAATGTAACAATTGATGTAGAATTAATTCATCCAATTGCCGTAGAACAAGGAACTACTTTCTCTATTCGTGAAGGTGGACGTACTGTTGGCTCAGGGATCGTTACGGCAATCAAAGAATAAAATTTGTTTTTATTCACCCGGCACTAGATTAATGAGGTCTTTTTCGTAGATTACGTGTTGCCAGCAGTCTTAAGTGATCAAAATTTTTATAAAATGGTGGTGGATCTACTGTCCCGTCGTTGATAAATGTTGGCAGAGAATTATCTCTTTTAAATGCTGGTAGAGATAATTGGCAGAATTTTGTAGTAGGGTTTCCTAGAGAAAATTATGTATATCCAAATTAGACGTGGTTGTGTTCATCATACAAGGACTTTATGCTGCAAACCTCTGTAATAAGGGCAATATTTGCGCTAACCACCTTTTTATTGGCATTCGCCAGTTTTTTGGGTTAATATCTAGAATTCAAAATTCTGAAACTTAAAAAAGCCGAAAAATATTTTGCGAGCCTTAGCTAGCCCATTCATGTTACAATTTTTTTGTAAAAAAAATTAAATAATATCGTAAGCTTTAAAATAGCGAATGTCAACATCCACAAAACGGAAATAACGCCTGAGTTTATCGGCGGGAAAGAGTCGCGGTCGCGCTTTGATGTACTTGCAACTGATGAAAAAAGGCGATTTTATAACATTAGCCCTCCTCGAAAACTAGATGTATGAGAATTTCATTTTCTTTTATCCATCACCTAAAAGCCGTGCCTCTAGCGTCAAAAAGCCTCAAAATAGCACCACGTATCTTTAAGTTTTTTCCCTTGTCTCAGGAAAAATTGAAATGAATTTTCTTTATACCTTAATTTCCTAGGAGGTCTATTGAATTACAAAAGCAAAATAACGTTCACATGAGGGAAAGATCGCTATTTTACTGGTCGGAAGTATTTTATAAACAGCTTGAAAAAGGAGCATCGTACGACTTTTTGCGAAAAACGATCTGCATTAATTTATTAGAATTTAAATTAATAAATGATAATCAATTTTAGCATATATATCATATGCGAGAAAAATAAACTAATGAAAAAATTCAGCAAGAAAAAACCAATTACTTGATAGTATAGGAGAGTTTGAGCCAGTTATTAAGGAAGCGGTGAAAATGTTTGATGTAATCACTTCAGATAAGCAAATCCAAGAGCTTTTACGAATGAAAGAAAAAGGAGAACAAGATTTCAACTCGGCGATGAAAAACTCAGAATGCCAATATCAATTATTAGAAAATACACTAATCTTTCAATTTTTGAAATTCAGTCGTTAAAATCAGATTAATATTTAAGTGTAGGGATGACTTGTAGCTTTAAAGCTCGAAGGTGTCTTATCGCATAAGCTTGGATTTAAAAAGAAGCAGCGTTTTAGCTGCAAATTGCGAACTGCCTTAACAAATGACAAACGAAATTTGACATGTCAAGCAGTATGACTGTTTTTTTAGCAGATGATAACAATGCTTTAAACTATTTCATTAAGGCCAGATATTTTGAATTGTAAAAAAAGTTTACAATTCTTTATGTTTGAGAAATAAATTCTTGTAAGCTTTTTTTGTAATCAAAAATTAATAAAAATGTCGAAAATTTAATTTATAATTATATCGTTAGCTAAATACTAATAATTGGCATTCTTTATAAAGTTAAAATTTTTAATTTTATAAGGAATGCTAATTTTATTTTATGTAAAAATTTTTACACATTAACCTTTCTCTGAATTTTACTAATTTATACCTATTCTAGAACGCGTATAAACATTGTTGGAGCTATTAATTTGGGAAATACACAAGTTTGATGTCAAAGTTTATAAAACCGGAGATAAGTAAAGCTATAATCGATTATTTTAGGTTTTAAAAAACATGTTATCCTAAGGCCAAAAAAATTTATGTTATTTTAGATCAAGGACCGTATAGCAAAAGCGCAGAAACAAGATAATCCGCCAGGAAAAATTATAATAGGATTGCATTTTCTTACGGATGGCCCAAATCTGAATCCAATCGAACGATTATGGAAAGTAATGAATGAACACGTAAGAAATAATTTTTATTTTTCTAACGTTAAAAAATTTAAAGAAAGAATCTTGAGTTTTTTTAAAGAAACTTGGGAAGATCTTTATTTTCAATTTAGAGGGGTATAGAGCATAAAAATTGTGTTCAATTTTATTCACGCCATAGTTTAACAAATAGCTCTAACGATATACAAACGTGATATTGAAAGGGAAAAGTAAACTTAGTAAAATTAGATTAATTAACATTGCCACCTACTTTGAGAAGGATTTAGAAAAAATGAAAGAGTCTGCAATTCAATATCGATTAATCAAAAAAGAAAAGCACACTAATGCACGTTTAGGGGAAATTACCACTCCTCATGGCGCTTTTTTAACACCAATGTTTATGCCCGTTGGCACTCTTGCTACAGTGAAAACAATCAGTCCGGAAGAATTAAAACAAATGAATGCTGAAATTATTTTAAGTAATACTTATCACTTGTGGTTACGTCCGGGGGAGAAAATTGTAAAAAGAGCAGGTGGACTTCATCAATTTATGAATTGGAATAGACCAATTTTAACAGATTCCGGAGGGTATCAAATTTTTTCATTAAGTGATATGTGCTATCTTACTGAAAAAGGAGTACATTTTAAAAATCATCTGAATGGCACTTCCTTATTTTTATCACCAGAAAAAGCAATTCAAATTCAAAATAATTTAGGTGCTGATATTATTATGAGTTTTGATGAATGTCCGGACTTTTATCAATCTTATGAATATGTAAAAGCTTCTGTTATACGGACATCTCGTTGGGCTAAGCGGGGGTTAAAAGCACACGCTAAGTCAGATATACAAGGATTATTTGGTATCGTTCAAGGAGCAGGATTTAAAGATTTACGAAAACAAAGTGCAAAAGATTTGATGTCGATGGATTTTGCAGGATATGCTATCGGAGGCCTTTCAGTTGGGGAGCCTAAAAAAGAGATGAATCGGGTATTAGGATTTACAACACCACTACTTCCAGAGAAAAAGCCGCGTTATTTAATGGGAGTAGGCAGCGCTGATGCATTAATTGATGGAGTGATTCGTGGCATTGATATGTTTGATTGTGTTTTACCAACACGAATTGCACGAAATGGGACATGTATGACTTCAAAAGGACGTTTAGTGGTTAAAAATGCTAAGTATGCAGAAGATTTTACTCCGCTTGATTTGGCTTGTGATTGTTATGTGTGTAAAAATTATACACGTGCATATCTTCGTCATTTAATAAAATGCAAGGAAATTTTTGGGATGCGTTTAACTTCTTATCATAATCTATATTTCTTGTTAGATTTAATGCGCAAAATACGCCAAGCTATTTTAGATAACAATTTATTAGCATTTCGGCAATCTTTTTTTGAAGAATATGGGTTTAATCAAGAAAATGCAGAAGCATTTTAAAAAATTTGATAATAAGGATGCAAAACAAATGAATATAACAACTCTAAAAACATTATTAACAACTTACAATCAACAAAAAAAATTTAAAAAAGATGCTTATTATGCAATCAAACAGCTATCTGATCAAGAATATGAATTAGAGCGCACAATAATTGGCCCTTGCGAAGAGAGTATCTGTGCTCCAACTATAAAGATAAAAATAATCAACAACAAATTAGTTCCCTGTCAGCTAACAGATTTAAAAACAACTCCAATTAGATTATGAAAAAAAGATAAACAAAAAGAAATGGAAATAGAACTAAAAAAGTTAATTGAACAATTTTAAAAAGTAGCTAGTTTGTAAACAAATCAAAAAAAAGTTAATCAGAAAGCAGAAATTTTGCTTTTTTTACTACAAAAATCAAAACAACACTTAATATCAATGCATTAAGAATACAGCTAATGCCATTTACCAATAAACTATAGAAAAAAGGGTTCATACTTTTTGGTGCATAATTTCCCCAAAATAAAAAACCCGCAACGAAATGCCAAAACCAACGAGCAAAAGCACCCAAAAATGATGCTAAAATAATCCAAAAAATAAACTTTCTTTTTACTTTTATTTGAAAAGAAAAGATTCCAACTAAGCCACCAAAAGAGAATGCTACTGGGTAGTCCATCATTACTTGCAAAATAGTTAAAAACTCTGCTTTACCTGTTAAAATAGCTAGCACTCCCCAGATGGCTCCTGCGATCATTGCTGGAAATATTCCTCTACGTACTGCTAAAATCGCTATAGGAATAAAACCAAGGGATAAATCAATTGCTGCATGAAATAATTGTAAAGGTACATAAGAAAGGGCAAATGCCACTGCACTTACCATTGTTATTTCTAAATAAATCACCATTTTTTTCTTTTTATCTAACATTAATAAAAAATCCTTTTCTTGTATTATTTATTTTAAATAGAGAGATCATAAACAGATTTTTAGCAAAAAGTTCATTTTGTAAAAAGTTAATTGCGCATATTTACATTCCATGTCTTTTCTTTAACATCATAAATAAGATGTGCAAGTAGCAAAGTATCAGATTTTTGCTCTAAATTTCTAGTACCCCATAAAACATTTTCTTGTGCATAAAGCGGAAAACTAAATTTATTTTGTTTTATAGTAGCCATTGTAAAGCAAATTATTATCCCTTCTTCAAAAATAGATTTCAATTTCCTTAAAAAAGGCAAAGAAGGCTTATCAGCAATAATTTTTTTGCTAAAAAATTTTCGATAATTAATCTTTGTAAAAGATAAACGTGAGAGTTTATTTGCTAAAATTCGATAAAATTCATCTAAATACCTATAATAAATTTTAGAAAAATCTTCACCATATTCAAAATAAACAAAATTATTTTGTAGTTTATAAAAAAAAGGGGAATGCAAGGGTTTTTTCATATGACTAAAATATAATAATTCAGATAATTCCATAGGAGACAACTCTTTTAACATAATTTCATCAGTAAAATCAATCCATTTTAACTCTTCTTCCTTTTCTTTTTTACGCATATCATGAAAATAAGAAGCAACATTCTCACGTCCTAAGATCATCCGTAAATTAGTTGAGCGATTATAATGTCCTATATCAATATTCGGATCAAAAAGTAATAAATTTTGAGGATACTGATTAATAGCATGTGAGAAATCAATCATAGAAAATCCTCTACCAAGCACTGCTTGTGTTGTTGCATTTAAATGAATATATAAATTTTCTACAATCATTATTATCCTCGCTTTTATTCGATTCATTGAAGGTAAGAATTTTAATTTCTTTTTTTATTTTACCTCAATTTTTACTTATTTAAGTTTTAATTTTCCATAACAAGATATTTTCAAATTTATCTTTTCTGTAATGCATTTGTAATGCAAAAATTCTCATCTTAATTTTTATACTTAATTCATAAATTTTACATTGTTAAAAAAATTCGATATGTTTATAAGAATAAATAGAAAAATTTCATTCATGAATAATAATAAATTTGTGTCAAAATATAATTGCAAAGAAAAAAATTGGGTTGACTGGCATTTTTCACGATTTATTAGTATAAATATAAATTGTTATGTGATATATTTTATTTGTATTTTTTAACGACTCTTTTAGCTATGTAATTAATTTGATTGGAATCATTCATTTAGATTAAAATTTTCTAAATTTATGTAAAAATATTTTTCCAATGCGAGAAAATTATAAAATTACTATGAGTATTTGTATTCGATTAATCTAAAAATTTTCAAGGAGGAAATTTAATGACAAAAGCAAATGTTGGCGTCGTAGGGCTAGCTGTTATGGGAAGAAATTTAGCATTAAATATTGAAAATTGTGGATATCATGTTGCTTTATTTAATCGTACAAGTTCTGTCACAGAATCAGTAGTAAAGCAGTATCCTACCAAAAAGTTTGTGCCAACTTATAAAATTGAAGAATTTGTAAAAGTTATTGAAAAACCCAGAAAAATCTTATTAATGGTTAAAGCTGGCTTGGCAACTGATGCAATAATTCATCAATTAATCCCATATTTAACTAAAGGAGATATTTTAATTGACGGCGGAAATGCTTTTTTTAAAGATACGATTAAACGTAGTAAAGAATTAGCTTTTGATGGTATTAATTTTATTGGCTCTGGCATATCTGGTGGTGAAAAAGGTGCTTTAAATGGCCCTTCCATTATGCCAGGAGGGCCAAAAGAAGCTTATGAATTAGTTGCTCCAATTTTAAAAGAAATTGCTGCAAAAGCAGAAGACGGGACTTCCTGTGTAACATACATTGGTAGAAATGGAGCTGGTCATTACGTTAAAATGGTGCATAATGGCATTGAATATGGTGATATGCAGCTCATTGCTGAAAGTTATGCTTTATTAAAACAAGTTCTTCACCTTGATACTGAAGTAATGAGTGAAACTTTTGCTAAATGGAATGAGGGTGAATTAAATTCTTACTTAATTGAAATTACAGCAAATATTTTAGCTCGCAAAGATAATGAAGGAGGAAATCAGCCAATTATTGATGTTATCTTAGATATAGCTGATAACAAAGGAACTGGTAAATGGACATCACAAAATGCTCTTGATTTAGGAGTTGCGTTGCCATTAATTACAGAGGCAGTATTTGCTCGCTATATCTCTGCCTATAAAGAAGAAAGAGTAGAGATAAGCAAGGGTTTAAAAGGAGAGCCTTATCGATTTATGGGAGAAAAAGCAAAATTTATTGAAAAAATTCGTCAAGCACTCTATTTTTCAAAAATTATAAGTTATGCTCAAGGATTTGCTCAATTAAGAGTAGCTTCTAAGGAATATAATTGGCAATTGCCTCTTGGAAAAATCGCCAAGGTTTGGCGTGCAGGTTGCATTATTCGTGCACGTTTTTTACAAAAAATTACAGATGCATATCAAGCTAATGCTAATCTTAAAAACCTTTTATTGGATGATTATTTTAAAGAAATTGCTCAAAATTATCAACAATCATTGCGTGATGTTGTTACACAGGCTATACAAGCAGGTGTTGGCGTACCAACATTTGCTAGTGCAATTGCTTATTTTGATAGTTTTCGTGCAGAAAAACTTCCTGCTAATTTAATTCAAGCTCAACGAGATTATTTTGGTGCTCATACTTATAAACGCGTAGATAAAGATGGAGATTACCACTATTCTTGGTATGAATAAAAAATCATAAACTCTTAAAAAGAAAGGAGAAAAAATTAAATGAATAAAATATTAATTATTGAAGACGAGGAAAACTTAGCAAATTTTATTTCACTTGAATTACAACATGAAGGGTATAATACAAAGATTCACAATAATGGACGCACAGGATTAGAGGAGGCGTTAAATAATAATTGGGATGCTATTTTATTAGATTTAATGCTACCGGAGTTAAATGGAATAGAGGTAACACGTAGGATTCGCCAAGTAAAAAATACTCCGATTATTATGATGACAGCTAGGGATGACATTATGGATCGTGTTTCTGGTCTAGATCACGGTGCAGATGATTATATTGTCAAACCATTTGCTATTGAGGAATTACTAGCTCGCTTACGCGCTTTACTTCGCCGCATTGACATTGAAAGCGATAAAAATGCAAATAAACAAACAACTTTAAATTATCGCGATATCATCGTTGAAAAAGAAAATCGCTTAGTTCGCCGTAAAAATGAAATCATTGATTTAACCAAACGTGAATATGAATTATTATTAACATTAATGGAAAATGTAAATACTGTTTTGGAACGTGAAAAATTACTAGAAAAAGTTTGGAATTATGAAGATCATGCAGAAACCAATGTAGTGGATGTATATATTCGTTATCTAAGAAACAAAATCGATATTCCAGGAGAGGAAAGTTATATCCAAACTGTCCGTGGCTTAGGGTATGTTATGCGCGCATGAAACAAAAGGTAAATAATAAAAAAGGATTATCTTTGTCTATAAAGTGGGCATTTGCGAGTTCAATCTTTATTTTTATCATTCTGAGCATCTTTGCCACAATTACTTATAGATCAGCTTTAAACTTAATTATTATCGAAGAACAACAAAAAATAAAACGAGCAATCATAAAAGTTCAAAGATGTCTTAGAAAGACAGATAGTGAATTAACAAATGAAAAAATAGTTAACTTATTAAGTGTTGAAGGATTAATAACTAAAAATCAAGCCAAGATAAATCGTTTTGTCTCTATTGTAGAGCAGCCTTCCATCACTATAGATATATTTAATACAAAAAAAAAGATACTATATACTTCTGGCAAAAATGCTGTTTGGCAAAAAGGAAAAAAGAACTCCCCATTTTTACCTTTTAATAAAAATGGATTACTAGTAACGAAAAAATTAATTTCTCATAAAACTAAAAAAGTAATCGGCTATCTTCAAGTATCTAATCAGCTTTCAAGCTTTTATGATATTCGTAATGGTTTATTAATTGCTTTGGTAATCTTAGAAATAACGGTTTTACTTTTAAGCGGCATTTTAGGATATATTTTATCATCACGTTTTTTAAAGCCAATTCGGATATTGCGAGATACAATGGAGATAATAAGTCAAGATCCGCAAAAAGATTTGCAAATGGAGAGAATTAAAACAAAGGACGAATTAGAGGATTTATCTAAAATTTTTAATAAAATGCTAAAGCGTATACGTTCATATATCAAACAGCAAGAACAATTTGTTGCAGATGTATCTCATGAATTAAGAACACCTGTTGCTATTATTCAAGGGCAATTAAATATGCTTAATCGTTGGGGAAAAGACGATCCAAAAGTTTTAGAAGAAGCTTTACAAGCAAGTTTAAAAGAAAGCAAACGAATGAAAAATCTCATTCAAGAAATGTTGAAATTAACGCGTGCAGGACAATTAGATGCTCACTACTTAAAAGAGGTAACAAAAATTAAGACAATTCTGATCCAAACAATCAATAATTTTAGTATGCTTTATCCAGAATTTCAGTTAAATTTAATAGATAAATTAAAAGAAAATACTAAAGCTAAAATTTACCGCAATCATCTAGAGCAAATAATTATCATTTTGCTTGATAATGCTATTAAGTATTCTACAAATAAACAACAAATAGATATAATTGTTAAAGAAGATAATAAAGAGGTGGAAATTTCTATTTGTGATTATGGTGAAGGAATTGCTAAGGATGATTTAGATAAAATCTTTAATCGTTTTTACCGCGTAGATAAAGCACGCGCTCGTAAAAAAGGCGGCAATGGTTTAGGATTATCTATTGCAAAACAATTAATGGAAAATTATAATGGAAAAATCGCAGTGAAAAGTAAAATAAATCAAGGAACAGAGTTCTCAATTAGCATTCCCAAAAAATAATCAGGAAGGATAATTCTTTAATGAAGTTGAAAAGATTAATAAGCAGCATTTTTTTAATTGGTGCGCTTAATTTATTTGCGTGTGCTACATTAACTTATGCAAAAATAAATACCTTTGAAGTTGATGCTAAAGCAGCACTTGCCTTTGATCAAAAATCAGGAAAAATATTTTATGTCAAAAATGTTGATGAATCATTAGCACTTGCTTCTGTTACAAAGGTTTTATCATCTTATATTGTGCTTGAGGCAATCCATCAAAAAAAATTAAACTGGAATGATAAAATTCCTATTGGAAATTATCCTTACGAATTAACTTTAAATACAGAATTATCTAACGTTCCGCTTGAAAAAGAAACAAGTTACTCTGTGAGAGAACTTTTTGATAGTGGCATGATTGCTTCTGCTAGTTCCAGTGTTATTGCTTTAGCAGAAAAAATTGCGGGAAGCGAAGCTAAATTTGTTGAAATGATGAATAGTAAACTTAAAAAATGGGATATTAAAAATGCTAAACTTATCAATTCTACCGGACTTAATAATTCTCTTATTCCTGAAAAGTATCGTATGCCAGAAAGTAAAGAGGATCAAGAAAATATGATGAGTGCTCGTGGTATTGCTGTAGTTACTTATCATTTAATTAAAGATTATCCAGAAATTTTAGAAATTAGTAAAAAAATGAGTGAGAAATTTGGTGTTGGGACTTATTCAGAATTAGAGATAAAAAATTTAAATGGTATGCTACCTGGTATGAACTTTGAATACGAAGGTGTCGATGGCTTAAAAACAGGAACAAGTGATTTTGCTGGACAGTGTTTTGTTGGTACTTGCTTAAAGAAAAGTAGGCGTATTGTTACGGTTATTCTTCATGCTAATGGTACTGATACCAATCCTGGAGCTCGTTACATAGAAACTGCTGATTTAATGAATTTTGTATACGATCATTGGAAATACGAACAAATTGTTTCTAAAGGTAAAACTTTATCACAAACTAAAACTGCCCTTGTTAAGGATGGGGAAAAAGATAGCGTTTCACTTGTAGTAAACGAAGATGTTAAAGCTTGGGTTTACGATGGTATGAATAAGGATAAACTTCAAGTCACTTGGAAGGATCAGAAAAAAAAGTTTAATGCTCCTGTGAAAAAGGGGGAGCAAGCAGGTAAAGTTAATCTTCAACTAAAAGATGATAAATTAGGATATCTCTTGTCCTCTCAGCAAAATAATAGCTATCAAATAGTGACAAATGATAATGTTAAACGCCAATTTTTCTTAAAAGTATGGAGCAATCATTTTTTGGAATGGATAAACGAAAAATTAAAATAAGCAAAAAATTTCGTAACGGCATCATAATGTAAAAAGATTATTAAACTCTGCTCATTAGTCCTTTTCTAAGGTATGTAATCGAGGTATATAAAACAACGACAATAATAATCCAAGTAAAAACTGCAAGTGAGATGCTTTTAACTAAAGTAGTGGCAATTATTACACCAACTACACCGCCAAGTGCTATTCCAAGAGATGTTATCCGTGAATAGTTTTCAGCCTTAATAAATTCAACACTAGCAACAGGCATAAGTCCTGCACATGAAGACATCATAATAGGAAAAGCCGCAATTGGATTTAATCCCAATATATAACACATCGCCATACAAGGAGCATACAAACCCACTCCTGCTGTCATAAGTGATCCTAAAATAAAATTAATCAAAACTGCAACAAGTAAAAGAACCCCTTTTAACTGCATTGCTTTATTGCACAAACCTAGTGAATTAAGCCAACCCAACTGTTTTAAGATCATTAAAATACCTGTTAAAAATAAAGCTACACCCATGGTTAATTGCACCTTTTCATTTGATAATTTTCTTACTATTTTTGCTCCGATAAGTGATCCAATAATGGCAGATATGACTAATGAAAATAAAGTAGTTGGTTCAACTTTTACGGTCGTTGTAAAAATAAATGCTTCAACAAAAATTGGCATCGTATGTGCCACATTAAGTGTCCCAGGTAGCAAATGATCCTTTTTTAAACTTTTACTCATATTTAATAACACCACAGTAATGGCAAAACTACCAATTCCTAATGTATCTAAAAAATCCGTTACCAAACCAATAAGACTAGCTGTGAGAATACTTCCCTTTTTTAAAGATGTTTTATGCAAAAACAAATCTCGAATAAAAAAAAATAAATAGTAAACTAATAAAGTGCTCAAAAATCCAAGTAAAATCTGAACCATCTAAACATCCTCACATCTTATCAGGAGCATCTACACCCAAAAGTCTAAGGCCCTCTTTTAAAATAGTTGCCACTGCATAAACTAAGGCTAAACGAGCAGCTTTTTCTTTATCTTCTGTAAGAATTCGCACATGTGCATAATATTTATTAAAACTTTGCGAAAGATTTAGAAGATATTTTGCAATTATTGACGGCTCAAAATGATCTGCTGCACGTTTGATAATTTGGGGAAAAATTTGCAATAATTTAACTATTTTCCAAGATTCATCATCCTTTAATGCATGCGTTTGTTCTTTATCAACAAAAAAATTAGCATTACGCAAAATACTCATTGAACGTGCATGTGTGTATTGCACATAAGGTCCAGTTTCTCCTTCAAAACTAACCATTAAATCAAGATTAAAATCATAGCCATTCATCCGATCTGTTTTTAAATCAAAAAATTTCACTGCACCACATCCAACTTTATGTACTATTTGTTCTTTATTAGGGAGATTTACATTTTTCTCATCGATTTGTTTTAATGCCTTCTCATCTGCTTTTTTTAAGGTAGCCTCCAGTAAAATCACATTGCCATCACGCGTTGAAAGCTTCTTGCCATCTTTTGTCACCAAGCCAAACGCTACGTGATAAATATCCTCTGCCCAGGGATAATGCAGCTCTTTTAACACAGCCTTTAACTGTTTAAAATGCCCTGTTTGCTCATTTCCTACGACATAAATGCATTTAGCAAAATCATATTCACGTTTACGAAAAAGAGCCGCTGCCAAATCCCTAGTAATATAAAGAGTTGCCCCATCTGATTTTTTAATCAAAGCTGGATTTAAATCATATTTTTTTAAATCAACAATAGCTGCACCTTCGGATATTTTTAATAAACCTTTACTTGCTAAAATATTAACTATTTCAGCCATTTTATCATTATAAAAAGCTTCTCCATTAATCGAATCAAAGCTAACATTTAACTGTTTATATAAGCGGTTAAACTCAATTAATGACTCATCTTTAAACCACTTCCAAAGTTTACGTGCCTCTTGATCACCACGCTCAAGCTTTAAAAACCACTTACGCGCCTCTTCATCAAGTGTAGGATCTTCTTTTGCTTTAGCGTTTATACGCACATATAATTTCAACAATTCATCAATTGGATGCGCCTTTACAGCTTCTTTGCTCCCCCACTTTTTAAAAGAGACAATCAACATCCCAAACTGCTTGCCCCAATCACCTAAATGGTTAATTTTAACAGAGGTGTAGCCAATTTTTGCAAAAATATTTGCTAAAGCATCGCCAATAACTGTTGAGCGCAAATGGCCAATTGAAAAAGGTTTAGCAATATTTGGCGAACTCATATCAATTACAACATTACGTCCTTCTCCCTCATTAAAATCACCAAAATGCCCTCCTTCAAGAAGAATTTGTTGTAGCACTTCATTACTTACCTTCTCTTTATTCATAAAGAAGTTAATATAAGGACCTACAACTTCGATTTTTTCAAAATCATTAATTCTAATTTTTGATGCCAAGGAATTTGCAATCACATTTGGTGCTTTGCGCAAAATTTTTGCTAAAGAAAAAACAGGAAAGGCAACATCTCCATGAATTGCTGATTTTGGATTTTCTAACAATTCTTTTATTTTCTCTAAAGAAAGCATTCCATCAAGAGCTGACATTAAAGCATAAGCTACTAAATTTTTTTCGTTCAATTCTTTAAGCATTCCTCTCTTCTAGATCATAAAGCAATCTAAGAGTCTGTTTATCATGATCAACAGACTCTTATCCTAAATTATGCTCTCTTTTTTCTTTTCATGTAGCTTAATAATCGCGTCATCGTAAAGTCTATTTAATTGAGTGGCTACTAGTCTATTGCCGGATATTAAGAACTTACAAATAGTATCCATCATCATCTGACGCCCTTTTTCTTTTCCTGTCATTAACAAATAAAAGCCATGCATAAACTTTAAATAACCTTCTTCATCATCAAAGTTGTACAATTTATGCTCTGGCAACAGT
>JAISYQ010000012.1 GCA_031269775.1 Streptococcaceae bacterium | reverse complement strand
TATAAAGGGGAGATATGTTTTGATTAAGTTAAAAAAGTTAAGACTTGTTTTAAGTTTAGTAATGTTGTCTTTAATTGTATCAGTTGTTAGTGTCTCTGAAAGATGTTATGCAGGTCCTGTGGAAGAAGCACTTAGAGTGGCAGAAATATGGAGAGCGGAATCAGTACGTATAGAGAAAGAAGAACGTAAAGCGGCAGAAGCACGTAGATTGGTGGCGTATGCTAGAACATTAGAATTAGAGCTGCAAAGTTCTATTTGTTGTCCTGGAGGAACACGAGAAGAAAAGTTAAATTGGGTTATAAGAGTAATCCCTACTCGTCCTAAAGAACAGTTTAATGCTTCTTCAGATTATTTAGAATATGTAAAAGAGCAGTTAAAAAAGGAATGCGCGTAGGCGCAAGCGTATTTAGATTTTTTTAAAGCAAAACAAATGCAAGATCTTGCAGGAGAGTGGAGTCAAAGAGCTCTTCCTATGCCATTATTTCCCGAAGAAACAAGTTGCTTTGAAAATCCGACAAGTTCTTGGGAAGAGCTTGATAGCATCATAAAAAAAATTTATCTAAATTCAAATGTAACATCATATAAGAAAATTAGTTAGTGCAATGGAGGCCGCTTCAGGTGGAATTCTATGGTTTGACATAAAAGTCTTTGAAAGTTATAAAAAAGAAAACGAAAACTTAGAAGTAAAACAATTTCTTGATGAATTTGAATTATAGTTTTTGTTTTTTTTTCGACCAATATAGCAAGTCAAATTTGAAGAAAAATTATGATTAAAAGAAGAAGCACTTAGAGCGGAAGAAGCACAAAAACGATTACAACAAATCTTAAAGCAACGAAGCCAAGCCTTAGTAGCACAGATTAGAAGAGCATTACCTGAAGATATAACAAGAACTCAAAGTAGTAAAATTACTGAAAGAAGATGTATTGCAGATGAATGGAAATTTTTGAATGATTTACAAGAATTAAAACCTGAACTTAAGCAAATTTGCACAAAAAAAGTTGCAAATTTTGCTGCTATAGCAAACGATAATTGTAGATTAAGGGCAATGAATGGCTATTTAAAAAGCCTTTTAATTGAAATGTGGAAAAAACAATGCCCTGAAGAAAATTTTGCTGAAGTAGTTCAATTGCGAACAGATATCACAAATATGATACCTGAATTAGATCTATTCAAACTATCGCCACAAACAGTTAGCTGTTGAATAATCTAAAAATACATTAATCTATCTCGTTTTGTTATAACTCAAAATCAAGGAATTAAATGGAGCTACAATAGAAATTGCTTTTCAAGAATTACAAAGTGGGAAAAATCTAGTCATTGGATTTGGTATGTATTTCCTCAAATATCGGGTTTAGGTAGTAGTAGCACATCTAAAAATATGAAATCAAATATGTAGCAGTATAATGTCTCAAACACTCAATTTTGCGTTAGAGATATTGTCAAGCATACGATATGCACTTAATACTGAAAAAGATGTATTATAATTTTTGGCGATAAATTGGATAGTATAAAAATAAAATCTTCCCTCACTATGCAAAGATATTGCAATTAATTACGGAGTCTTAAAAATTCGTGTTTGTGATGCAGTAAAATGGGTTGAAGAAACACTTATCTAAGATGGTGTTTAGTTGCCTTCTTAATCGCAAACAAGGGCTATCAAAGCATCGATCAATTGCATTCTTTATTCTCATTCCTTTTAAAAAGTTACATAAAAAAGAATTGAATTCCAAACAAAAGAAAGGGAATCGAATGATTTTGAAAATTCGAATTTTGATCGAACATGTGAATCGCTTGATTAAGCGATTTAAGATGTTTAAGTATCGTTATCAAAACAAGCAGCGCAAATATTTTTTGAAATTCTCTTTGGTTTATGGGTTGTTTAATTACAATTTAAAGTTTTAAAACAGGTTTTATGAAATTAAATATTAGGCAAAAATTCGATATTTTGCATTTTTAGCAAGATGTGCTATTATGATCAGTGCATTTACGTAAATATTGGAAATAATAAACAGACTCTAAAAGGGAAGGCTTTATAGATGAATATTAAAAAAAATATTTTTATGTTAGCAACAACAGTAACAATGATTTCAGGTGCTATTTTTTTTAATAAGAATGCTTACGCTGCCTCTCCTGGCGTAGTGGAGAAATTTGTTTCAACAGCAGCAAATGCAGGAGGAGCTAAATCTCAAGCATATGCAAATCAAATGAGAAATCATTTTACAACCCATCCAGAAATACCTGATAGTGATGTAGAACATGCTACAAGTTTAATTCCTTCTTTGACTGCGCAAATTAGTGCAGCTTATGCAAATGGAACTTTAACAAAGGAAGATTTAGCCAGTGCAGAAAGTTTAATGGCAGCACTTAGAGCAAAAGTTCCAAATGCAGTACCGTTACTAAATCAAATTATGTCTGATGTAAAATGGGGTGCAGCACAAGCTGTATCTTTAATTAATCCAGGAACACAAGCAGGTTCTGATTTAAATTTATTACAAAATACCAGTGCAAATCAAAAGATTTCAATTTTTGCTTTACTTTCATTAATAAGCTTAAGTTTCACAGCTGTCATTGTTAGCCAAAAAGGTTGTGAGAAAAAAAGATGTTTTGGTTAAAAAGGAAAGTTATATATATATATATTCCATTTATCTTTATGATCATAGGTTATGGTACTGTATGGGTTATAGGCAGGCAGCAAATTGATTTTGTTGTTTCTGCTACTTCTTTATTATTGCTTAATGATGCTCCAAAATCTCCTAGTAAAAATCTTTACAAAGGTGAAATACAAACAGCAACAGATGATGAGATACCTTCTTCAGCTATAGTTTATCCAAAAGAAAAAGACCAATTTGGAAAGGTTGTAGCAGAAAATATTGACCTTGATGCTCCATTATTTTGTGGTGATTCATCAGATATTTTGGAAAAAGGAGCTGGAATTTCTTTAGCAGGAGTTTTTCCCGGGCAATTTGGAACCGTATTAATTGGAGGTCATAATCGTCCAGAATTTGGCAAAATAACAAGACTTGCTGTTAATGCTTCATTTTCGATCAAAACAAATTATGGAACTTTTGTGTACAAAGTAATCGAGCATAGAATTATTTCGTTTGATAATAGTGATTTTGTGAATAATGAATTAGCTAAAATGTATGAAAGACGTGTTCTTTTATATACTTGTTGGCCTATAGAAGCCATTGGTTGGGCAAATGATCGTTATATTGTAGTAGGTGAGCAAATAGGTGGTCTTAAAATTGACTTAACAAGATAAGAAAACAAATAAAATGAAGGGAGTTTTTTTGTTTGGGAGATAATAAATTTTTAAATACATTTTCGCAAATGTTCCTTTCTTTTATTGGTTCGGTGTTTTTATTTAGCTTTGTTATTTTACTAAGTTTAAGGCTTACTTTATTTAGTGAAAAGCATATGTTAAAAATAGCAAATCAAAGAGATTATTATGCAAAATTGACTGCAGAGATCAACGATGAGAGTACAAACTTTGCTTTAGGTAGTAATGTTCCAAAAGAAGTTTTAAAAAATGCCTTTGATACTAAATCAGTTAAATTAAATGTTTCAGATTATATTAAAGCTATCTATACATCTAATGCAAAACTTGAGTTAGAAAATAAGGAAGTGTTGAAGCATAAATTATTACAAAAAGTTGAAAGTTACGTTGCTGATAAAGGGATAAATATCCAATCTGAAGAATCTTTAAATATTCTGGCGGATAAAATTATGATCATCTATAAAGGATATGTCCATCCGCCTATTTTAATTAATTTCGGTCAAAAAGTTATAAGCTTTAAAAAGTATTTGACGGTTGGTTTGATTGTATCAGGTATTTTATTTTTTTTGATGATAATTTTTTTATTCATTTCTCTTCGTGGTTACTTCCACCGATTGTTGCGTTTTGCTTCATATAGTTTTATAGCAGCCGGTTTAATGGAAATGGTAATTCCTGCAATTATTTTAGCAAAAGGAGTTTTTGCAAAAGCAGCAGTAGGAGTTAAATCTCAGGTAATGTCTTTATTTATCAGAACGTATATTAATAGTTTTTTATGGATGTTTATAGTTGTTGGTGGTGTTTTATTGGTATTAGGCATTATTTCAGCAGTGTTTTCTGAAAGAAAACGGAAAAAATTAATTTATGGAATTTATTAAAATTAGAGAATTTTATAACATCTTTATATAAAAGCTGACTTTTAGGTCAGCTTTCTTAAATTTAAAAATCATAAACAGGCTTTAAAAGGAGTTTTTGTCGTGGTTTTAGCAAATTTTGATAAATATTTAAAAAAATATGCACATTTGATTGCAAAGTTTGGTATTAATGCAAAGCCTAATCATATCGTTTGTCTTAATGTTCAAATTGATCAAGCAAAGCTAGCTCATTTAATTGTTGAAGAATTATACTCATTAGGTGTTGCTGAAGTTATAGTTGATTATAAAGATGACGCGGTTGATTTAGCGAGGTATTTGCATGCGGATGAGAAACAATTAACTGCTGTTTTTGCCTCTTATGTTCAGCGTTTAAAAGAGTTCGTTGATTTAAAGGTTAGCTGTATTTCAATTAATTCAAGTGATCCTGCTATTTTTAAAGATGTAGATAGCAATCGTATTGCAAAGCGTTTAGCGGCGTTTAATGTCGCTTCTTCTGATTATTCAAAAGCAATTCAAGCAAATAAAATGAGTTGGACGGTGGCGGCTGCAGCATCTTACGGTTGGGCAGCTCAAGTTTTTCCGAATTTATCAGCAAAAGAAGAACAGCTAGATGCACTGTGGAATCAAATTTTTAAAACAACGCGTATTTATGAAAAAGATCCAGTTAAAGCATGGCAAAATCATAATGAAAAACTACATAAACAAGCACAAAAATTAAATGATGCTCAATTTGATGCTTTGCATTATACAGCACCAGGAACTGATTTAACAATTGGCTTGCCTAAAAATCATTACTGGGAGGCAGCAGGATCTACTAATGCTATAGGCGAATTTTTTATGGCTAATATGCCCACTGAAGAAGTTTTTACAGCACCCGATAAAAACCGTGTGGATGGCTATATTTTTTCAACAAAACCTTTAAGTTATGCAGGATCTATTGTTTCAGGAATGAAATTTACTTTTAAAAATGGTAAAATTATTAATTTTTCAGCACAACAAGGAGAAGATGTGTTGGAAAAATTGATGGATACCGACGAAGGTGCACGTTTTTTAGGTGAAGTTGCTCTTGTCCCTGATCCTTCACCTATTTCGCAATCTAAAATTACCTTTTTTAACACTCTTTTTGATGAAAATGCATCAAACCACTTAGCATTAGGGCAAGCATATGCCACTAGTGTTGTTGGGGGTGAAAATATGAGTCAAGAAGAATTGAAAGAATTAGGGCTTAATCGTTCAGACATTCATGTTGATTTTATGGTAGGATCTAGCGAAATGAATATTGATGGTATTAAAAAAGATGGCAGACGAATTCCTGTATTTCGTAATGGAGATTGGGCGTAAGGAGTTATTATTTATGAAGATTGCGGTTGACGCGATGGGTGGAGATTATGCTCCGCAAGTAATCGTTGAAGGTGTTATGCAGGCACAGAAAAGATTTCCTGACATTGAATTTCAACTGTATGGCAAAAAAGATGATATTTGTAAATATATAACGAATAAGACAAATATTGTGATTATTCATACAGATGAGAAAATTTATTCAGACGATGAGCCGGTAAAATCAATTCGAATCAAAAAACGCTCATCAATTGTTTTGGCGGCAAAAGCTGTAAAAGAAGGTCAAGCTGATGCGATGTTTTCTGCTGGAAATACAGGAGCAATATTAGCAGCAGGAATTTTTATTGTCGGGCGAATTAAGCAAATTATTCGTCCAGCCTTAATGTCTACCTTGCCTGTAATGACTGATGCTACAAGTGATTTTGATATGTTAGATTTAGGAGCTAATGCTGAAAATGAATCTGAACATCTTGTGCAGTATGCAGTTATGGGATCTTTTTATGCGAAAAATGTTCGTAGAATTCAAAATCCACGTGTGGCTTTGTTAAATAATGGCACTGAAAAAAGTAAAGGATCGATCATTACTAAAAAGGCGTTTAACTTATTAAGTCAAATGGATGTTATTCATTTTATTGGCAATGTAGAGGCTCGTGATATTTTAAATGGAATAGCAGATGTGGTTGTAACAGATGGTTTTACAGGAAATGCTGTGTTAAAGTCAATTGAAGGAGTAGCTATAGCAATGATAAATCTTGTTAAAGAAGCTATTATTTCACAAGGTATGAAAGGTAAATTAGGAGCGTTGCTACTAAAGAATGGATTAAAAAATATGAAAGCAAAGTTAGATTATTCTAATGCTGGAGGAGCAGTTCTTTTTGGCTTAAAAGCACCTGTAATTAAAACGCATGGAACAACTGGCCCAAAAGCTGTGGCAAATACAATTGCACAGATTCATACAATGCTTGAAACAGACGTTGTAGGACAATTAACTAAATATTATAAGCAAGAAGTCATTATTTAAATTAATCGACAAAGAGCCTGTTTATGATCTTTTAGCGATTAATGATCCCCGCTTTTAGTTTACAATTAAAGCAAAACACAGTTGTGATGTTAGCCAGCTTACTAAAAATCAGTTAAAAGCTTCTAAAAGTAAATCTTATATATTGCTTAAATGAAAGATAATTTTTTTAGATTAGAAAAGGTTAGGATAAAAATATGGCAAACGCTTATACAAGAGCAGGCGTAAATGTTAAAGCTGGCTATGAAGTGATAAATCGAATTAAAAAATATGTTAAGAAGACTAAGCGATTGGGTGTAATGGGAGAACTTGGTAATTTTGGTGCTTGCTTTGATTTGTCTTCGTTAAATATTAAAGAGCCCGTATTAATTTCAGGAACAGATGGTGTGGGGACAAAGCTTTTATTAGCAATTAACGAAGATAAACATAATACAGTTGGAATTGACTGTGTGGCGATGTGTGTTAATGATATCGTAGCAAATGGTGCTGAACCGCTTTATTTTTTGGATTACATCGCCACAGGGAAAAATATACCGGATCGTTTGGAGCAAGTAGTAGCTGGTGTTGTAGAAGGGTGCTATCAAGCAAATGCTGCATTAATTGGTGGTGAGAGCGCTGAGATGCCTGGAATGTATGGTAAAGATGAGTATGATTTAGCAGGATTTGCAGTTGGCGTTGCTGAAAAGTCAGAATTGGTGACAGGGGAAAATATTCAAGCAGGAGATGTTTTACTTGGACTTTCATCTTCAGGAATTCATTCTAATGGTTATTCTTTGGTACGTAAAGTATTTTTTGAGCAAAATGGTTTTGATGGTTTAACTTTATTGCCAGAATTGAACGGAAAAACATTAGCAGAAGAATTGCTTACACCAACACGTATTTATGTCAAAATTTTGCTACCATTAATTAAAAGAAAATTGATAAAAGGGATTGCACATATCACTGGTGGCGGTTTTATTGAAAATATTCCGCGAATGTTTGATGAAGGATTAGCAGCAGAAATTCTTGAAGGTACGTGGCCAATATTGCCAATTTTTGAGATGCTCGAAAAATATGGAAAAATTTCTCATAACGAAATGTTTGAAATCTTTAATATGGGACTTGGTATGGTATTAACAATAGATGCTAAGCAAAAAGATGCTGTAGCAAAAGAGTTTCAAAATCAAGGTGAGATGGTATATGAGATTGGGAAGGTTATTGAACAAAAAGATGATTTAGTGATAATTAGCTAATCTTAAATTAGAGCATTTATTTTTTTTAGAAGAGCTCATTATAAGAAAAATCACTATCTATAACAAAAGCACATTACAAAGTTTTTTCAATTGGAATGATGATTAGTTGGACTTAAAGTTTTTATATCATCTGATAAAAATGTTAAAATGGGTTTAAGGAAGTAATAAAATGAATTAAAACTTGTTTGTTTTTGATAAAGATTGATAATACTTCTTAAATCTTAATTTCATAATTTTTAAAAACTAAAATAAATTTTTAAATTTTTTCATAATTAAATATATATCCTGCCTATTATGTTTTTAGCATTTTTTTGTTTGATTAGGAGGGTAAAAAAATGAAAAAAAAACATCAAAAATAATAAGTTTATTTTTGGTTATAATAACAGCCATGTCTCTTAGAATGAACACATATTCATGCAATTAAACTTTTACAATTAAGTGGATTTCCGGTTACCCAACGTGGAGATATCGTAATATTTGTAGGAACAAATGGGTTTAATTGGATCAATACGCCGCCTTCTCATAGAGATGATCAAATTGATATTTGGATAGTGATGCAAATAAAAGAAGATCATGCTCTGATTATAAAACAAAATCCGATCGCAGTACAAAGATAAAACTCAAGGTTTTGAAGCAAGATATGACCAATCAGATATTAAAGTTAGCGTAAATACTTGATATCGTAAGCTTCCGGTTAACTTAAAAATCAATGGAGTAGATTTTCGTGAATACATATTTCCCGTTATATTGCATGGAGAAGATCAAAGTAGTCCTTATGAACCTAACATAATTGATCAAAGTAACTATCAATCATCAGTTGATTTAGATTTTGGAACGATCCAAGCTTTTGTCCCTTCTTTTATAGATGTTAGTAAAGAAATTAATTATAATTTGGATATTGAAAATACGTGGCAAAAATTTATTTTTGGGCTTTCTAGTTATGGTAATTTCTACCCAGCTTCTACCTGGCTGCGCTTACCGCTTTATTTTTGGGGTAATGCGGCAAATATTGGCAATACTATATGCAGTAGCAGCATCAATAACAGCCGATTCAGTGTACATCCAGCTTTTTGGGTTAAAGTTTAAGAGTCTTGTTAACGATCATCTTTTATTGATAAATTCCGTTATGAAGATCGTTAACAGACTTTTAACAGTAAAGATTTTGGCAAGCTCTTTTATTAAAATCATGAATTCCTTATTTTTCTTTGGGTTATTTAACTTCTTTAAAAATTACATGTTTGCGTAATTTAGGAGAATATTTGCGAAGTTCTAACCGTTCCGGGTTATTCCGTTTATTTTTAGAAGTAAGATATAAACGCTCACCAGACTCTTTATGTTCTAATATAATATTTACACGCATACCTTCAACCTCTTACGTTTTAGCTGCTGCTCTATCTCTATAAGCTTTTAAATCCATATGATGGCTACGGCGATACTCACCTGCTGATTCATCAAAATGGATCGTCGGTGCAGCTAGCTTATAATGAGTTCGACGTTTATTTTTTTTTGATTTTGATGTCCGACGTGCTGGGACTGCCATATATGTTCCCTTCTTTCCTAAAAAAAGTTTAAAACGATGCAACATCAACATGAACACTTGGTCCAAAAGTTGTTGTCACAGAAATATTTTTAATATACGTTCCCTTGACAGAAGCTGGTTTTGCTTTAATAATAACATCATGGATTGTTTTAAAATTTTCAACTAATTTATCTGTTTCAAAAGAAACTTTTCCAATCGGTGCGTGGACATTACCAGCTTTGTCTACACGATATGTTACTTTTCCAGCTTTCACTTCTTCTATTGCTTTAGTAACATCCATAGTTACTGTGCCTGTTTTGGGATTTGGCATAAGACCTTTCGGCCCTAAAACACGGCCTAAACGACCAACTACAGCCATCATATCTGGTGTTGCCACAACAACATCAAAGTCAAACCAACCCTGATTAATTTTTGCAACTAAATCTTCATCTCCAACAAAATCTGCGCCAACATCCTTTGCTTCTTTTGCTTTTTCACCTTTTGCAAATACTAACACCTTTTGCACTTTTCCTGTTCCATTTGGCAAAACATTAGCTCCGCGGATTTGTTGATCCGCCCTTTTCGGATCAACGTTGAGACGATAAGCAACTTCAACTGTTGCATCAAACTTAGCAATATTGGTATCTTTTGCTAAAGAGATAGCCTCTTTGAGCGAATAATTTTTATTTTGATCTATTTTTGCAAGTGCTTCTTGCATTTTTTTGCACTTTTTAGCCATTAATTTTTCTCCTTAATGTGGTGCAAACGGCTTTTTCTCCCACAAAACAGGTTTTTTAAAATATTTTAATCAAAATCTTACAATTCATTGTGCTTGTATTATGTATATAGAATAAATGCAGGAAGCGTAGATGAAAGATTTTAGAAAACTAAAATTTTTAATTACTTAAGTAATATATCATATTGATCCTTCCACAACAAATCCCATTGACCGTGCAGTTCCTTCGATCATACTTATCGCTGATTCAACATTTGATGCATTTAGATCGTTAATTTTAGCTTCGGCAATTTCTTGCACTTGTGCTTTTGTAACGGTTGCTACTTTATTTTTATTTGGTTCACTACTTCCCTTTTCAACTTTGGCCGCTTTTTTCAATAAAACCGCAGCTGGCGGTGTTTTAGTTATAAAAGTAAATGAGCGATCTTCATAAACAGAAATAACTACTGGAATAATTAATCCAGCCTGATCAGCCGTACGGGCATTAAATTCTTTAGTAAAGCCCATAATATTTACTCCTGCTTGCCCTAGTGCTGGACCTACTGGTGGAGCTGGTGTTGCTTTTCCTGCAGGAATCTGTAACTTAACAATTTTCTCTATCTTTTTTGCCACAAAACTTAACCTCCCTCCACAATAAAATACTTTTATATCCTATAATAAATGACTGCTTTTTTCAAATTATTAAAAACTACTACAGTCGCTTATTTAATTCTTGAGATAATTCTTTAAAGTAAGGCTTGCCAAGTAAGGCGAACATATTTTTTTTATAAGCCTCAACCCCTGGCTGATCAAATGGATTAACACCGTTTAAATAAGCAGATACTCCAATTGCAAGCTCAAAGAAATAGATTAAATATCCAAGAGTATACTCGTTTTGGTACGGAATGCTTATAATCATATTTGGCACACCACCATCTGTATGAGCAAGCAGTACTCCTTCATAGGCTTTTGTATTTACAAAAGCCACATCTTTACCTTCTAGATAACCCAGCCCATCTAAATCTTCTACTTCTTGTGGAATTGTGATATTAAACCTGGGGTTCTCAACTTTAATAACCGTTTCAAACATAACACGTGCGCCTGCTTGAATAAATTGCCCCAAAGAGTGCAAATCTGTTGAAAAGTTAGCAGAGGATGGATAAATGCCCTTTTGATCTTTACCTTCAGACTCACCTGCTAACTGTTTCCACCATTCAGAAAAATATTGCAATGTCGGTTCATAGTTAATCAAAAGCTCAATTATTTTCCCTTTACGATAAAGAATGTTTCGCATTGCAGCATATTGATAGGCAATATTATCTTCTAACTTTTCAGAAGAAAGATCCATTCGAGCTGTAACGGCTCCTTTCATTAAGATACTAATATCAACACCACTAACTGCAATAGGTAGAAGCCCCACAGCTGTTAAAACAGAAAAGCGCCCGCCAATATCATCAGGTACGACAAAAGTTTCCCAATTCTTGGCATCTGCTTGAGATTTTACTGCTCCTTTAATTTTATCTGTTGTGGCGTAAATTCGATTATTTGCTTCTTTTTCTCCATATTTTTTAATCAATAAATCTTTTAATATGCGAAAAGCGATTGCTGGCTCTATTGTTGTTCCTGATTTTGAGATAATGTTTACAGAAAAATTTTTGTTCTTTACATATTCCACTAGTTCATAAAGATAGTTTGAGGAAATTGAATTGCCAGCATAAAGAACTTGTGGGGTTTTTCGTATTTTTTTATCTTGAAGGTTATAAAAATTATTATTTAAAAAATCAATTACTGCACGTGCGCCTAAATAAGAACCACCAATGCCAATAACAATTAACACTTCTGAATCCTTTTGAATTTTCTGCGCTAACTTTTGAATTTTAGCAAACTCTTGCTTATCATAGTTAATAGGAAGATCAACCCAACCTAAAAAGTCAGAACCTGCTCCTGTTTTCTCTCGCAACAATTTATCAGCAGCACTTACTTGTGCTTGCATAAGTTCAAGTTCATGTTGCCCCACAAATGATAATTTTGAATAATCGAATTTAATATGCGCCATCTTTTTTCCTCCTGGAAAAGCTTAAAAAGTTTGTCAATTTTTTCTACAATCATAAATTTACGACTTTTTCTTGTTCTTTTCAAGAATTCAGTATATTTTCAATTACTCAAACAAATCTAAAAATGCTTTGGTTTGCTGGTAGCTTAGTTGCCCTAAGGCATTTTCTTTATGAAAATTTGCAAAAGTATAAGAAGAGTTGATAATTGGACCTATCAAGCGCGAGATTGTCCCTAACTTACTCATAGCTATAGTGATCATTTTTTGTTTGTATTGATCAGTGAAATTTTTTATAGCAGCCATTAAATTTAAAACATCATCATAAGAATTGGCCATAGTTGCTATTTTAATAAGTGTTGCATTAAATTTACTCATTTTATAAAATTGTTTTTCTAATATCTTTAGCTCAGGCGTTTTGGTAAAATCATGTGAGCTTAAAATACTTAAAATTTTAAGCTGTTTTGCATAATCAATCAATGAGCTACAAATGCTCTGAGGTAGGCTATACTCAATATCGATCATATCAATTTTCTTTTGAGTAAGTATATAATGCAACAAAGGATAAATATTTTCTGGTGAAAATTGACCTTTGCCACCTTCTTTAATTGTTCGATAAGTAAAAAGTAAAGGAGTATTCTGCAAAATTTTTTTTAATCCACTAGCAATTTGAGCAAATTTTATAATGTTTACTATTTCTGTAAAATCCGCTCGCCATTCAACCATAGGCACATTTGCTTGCTTCATTACTTGTGCTTCTTTTAAAATTTCATTGTGATCCTTTTTGGCAATTGAAACAATAATTGTTGGCTTAATCATCTTGATAACACAGCTTCCTATCCAAATAGGTAGACAAAAGTGTCATATCTGGATTTAAAACGATAAAATCAACAGCTTTTCCTGCACAAATTCTCCTGCAACGCTCATTACTTGGAATAGAGCAGAAATCAGTTTTTTACTCTATTATTAAATAATTGAGATAATTTTGTTAAATTTATCCGAAACTTCTATTTCTTAATAACGATATAATGCTAAATTTTTTGCAAGCTTGCTATATATGCAAAAATTTTTACAAAACAAATCCAAGTCCAACAATAAAACAAACAGCCAATAAAATGGTGGCCATTTGTTTAAATTTACTAAAGTTGTCAAAATTTTTAAAATAATTTCGTAAAGTAAAAAATAAATAAACTGTCAAAAACAAATTTGCTGTTATTGTCCAAAATGGTGATCCTGCCTTGCAAATACCTAAAATACCATATAAGAGTAATACCGCCTCACCGCTCACTACGATAAAATAAAAGTGACTTAGTTGCTGATAAATATAGCTAAACCTATTTTCGTTTTGTATAATCAGAACAATTGACCATAAAATAATAGCATAAAGTAAAATGGTAACAGATGGTTCAAATAAACGAAATCCGGCAGTTATGTAACTACTCATTTTAACGACTTTGACTAAATTTTGATCTTTATTACCTTTTAAAGATTGTTCAATAATTATGTTTTCATTCAATTTAGCAGTGATTAAAGAAAATATAATCAAGATTAAACCATAAATAAAGTTTAATTTCATAAAATGTTTTTTTAAATAGATAAGCATAATCTTATCCCCTTAAATTCGATTTAATTTTTTCAAAAATTCCAAAATGATTATTCTTCAATTAAGAGCTTATTAATAAAATTTGATAGGAAATTTTTGTTTCAATAAAAGCAGCTACTATCAATAAAAAAATTATTAAACTTAATCTTAGCAAAAGTGATAGAAAATCAAACTTTTCTTTTTTACCTTCAATATTTTTAATAATGAAAATTATAATGCTCATCATTATCTTAAACGAAATAATAAAAGCTAATAATTCAAACATTCCATGGGGAACAATAATAAGCACCTTCCAAACAGAAATTACTTTAAGAAGAGTAAATACAATTGCAAAAATCATAAAAACGTTAATAAATAAGAGAACAAAAGATAAAGTTCCAAATGTGAAACCACCTAAAATTATCGACAATTGGATAAAAAAATTATGACTCAATAATTCAAAAAATGACTTGTGACCAACACCTTTAATCAAAGTTCTACAAAATTGTTTTTGTAAAAGCCACGCCAATAATATCGCAATAGCAAAAGTTCCTAAGAATAAAATCTTTTCTATTTTTGATAACCTAAATGTGTCTAAAATAATTTTCCAAATACTTTTGTACTTCTGCTGCTTTTCCTTCTTGAACCTCCTCAATATTTAATCCATCCTTTATTAAAATGACTTTTTCACAAAGATTGGCTACAAAATCTAATATATGGGAAGAAAATAATACACATCCTCCATTTCTGGCAAAATCACGAATTTTATCTTGAAAAATCAAAATTTGCTTTGGATCTAGTCCGGTAAAAGGTTCATCAATTATTAAAAATTCTGGTTGATGTATGGTAACTATAAGAAAATAAAATTTTTGCTTTAATCCAGTGGAAAGCGAACAAACAGAATCATTCCTTCGCTCCCATAAACCAATGTCTTTTAAAAGATTTTGCAAATACTCTATTGTTAAATTTAAATGGCGAATACTACAGATAAAGAAAAGATTTTCATAGAGAGATAAATATTCGTATAGTTCAAAATTAGTTGGCAGGTAACTAATTTTATTTTTCCGGTCATCAATTGTTATTTTCTTACCATCGATGAAAAGATCTCCACTTTTACTTTTTTCAAGACCAGCAATTAAATTTAGAAGTGTCGACTTTCCTGCCCCATTTTCACCAACCAAACCAACGATTTCTCCTTTATTTAACTGAAAACTAAAATTTTGAATAGCAAAGTCGCTTTCTTTATAACGGAAATTAACTTTATTCATCTTAAAACTATCCATAATAATTTGACTCCTTCAAACTAAAATGAGCTAATTTAACGAAAACAAAGATACTTAGTGCAACTAAAGAAGAACTAATAAAAATTTTAGTGATGTTATGAATTGAGGTATTTAAAAGTTTGAGAAAAATAACCCACAATATATAACCCAAAATTCCTGGAATAATAAAAATTATTCTTCGAAATTTCATGGGGAATTTTTGCACTATTATTTGAAAAATAATCGAAGTATAAAAAAAACAATAGGACTCTCCTAAAGATAACAAGATAGAAAAGTAGAGCAAAATGAAAGAGTAGTGATTACTAAATAATTCTAAAAAGCAAATAATTAATAAAAATAAAGTCGTAAAAACATTATGTATTTTTAGTTTTCCTAAATATCTTTCTTGGATGTACTCTCCTAAAAAACGCAAATTGTGCATTTTTTTCTCACTTATTTCCGTTAGAGGGAAAAAACAGTAATGATCAAAGATCGAAATTTGAAATAGCATCGTTCCAAATTGAATAGCATATAAAATAATCTTGTATTGAGGTTGTGAGAATTTATGATTCATATTTAAGGCTAACCATATAATATAAATGCCAAAGCCTGCTACAATCAAAATGGCAAATATGGCATTTACAATTGGTACTCCCATTTCATACAAACTTATTTTTAACTCAAGCATCAATTTTTGTAAAAAAATAAAGTTATAATTTTTCAAATGCGTGTATTTTTTAATTAAATTAGCAAATATACGCAAAAAAAGAAAAGAAAAAGATATTAATAAAATCACTTTAATATTGTTTAAAAACAACAAGATCCCTATTAAAACTATAAAGTAATCCAAATAATGATCAATACCTGATAAAAAATACGTATTTTTTTTCTTTTTAATCAAATAATTAAGAAAGTAAATTCTTCCACTAGTAAATACAAGAAGTAAAGCTAAGATAATAAAAATATTTGAAATAGCCTTCATCTTACATATCAACCCAATAAGGAGTAATAAAGTTCCCAAAAATTTGTAAACATTGAACTTTAAATCAAATACTATTAATAATAAAATTTGAGAGATTCCAAGTGTTTTTAATGAGGAAAATAGAGAGCTAGTACTAATTTTATTAACACTAGCTCCTAAATTAAAGACTAAAAAAGTAGCACTATACAATAAAAAACAAAGCCACATAATTTTAAAGGGAATACACCAAATAGTTAACAAAAAAACAATAAATGAGTTCAAGAAACAAGTAAAGAACAATTCTCCAATCCAAGATGAAAGAAAAAACTGCTTTGTTTTTCGTATATCTTCTTTAAAAGAATACTTTAAAAGGGTTCCAAAATCTGCAATCATTCTAGTTATCAAACCTTTACATTGTAATTCCTAATCTTAGTCCATAGCGTTTTATATAAACCCCAGCTATAGCTCCCAGACCAAGTCCACCCAGAATAGATACCACTGTTGCTGCATTTACTGCTGCCGATATAACGCTAACAGCCCATTGTGGAATTTGCGGATAAGCAGCAATTAAATGAATAATATCCAAACAAAAAGCACCTCGACTAATTGCAAACAAACTCACTGTTATCGATAATAAAGTACCTAATCCTATTAATTTATTTTTATAAATTTTTTTCATTTTTTTAACCCTCCGATTTCTAATTATTAATGAATAAAATAAAACAGGGTTATTTCAACATGATTAATCAGAATTTATAAGTTACTGCAAACTATTTTCACACATTTAATATTCTAGGACTTATAACGCAACTTTCCATTCAAATAGGTAGCCAAAAGTGTCATATCTGGATTTAAAACGACAAAATCAGCAGCTTGCCCTAAACGAATGCTCCCGCAACAATCATTAATTTTACAACTTATTGCAGGAATAAGACTAGCCATCATAACAGCATCTTTATGCGTTGCAATCCCCCAATCTATCACATTTTTAACAGCGTCTTTTAACTTTAGAGCAGAGCCAGCAAGATTTCCTGAAGATAAACGCGCAGTACCTTTTCTTACCTCAACTTCAAACTCTCCTAATGGATAATAGCCATCAGGCATCCCTCCTGCGCGCATGCAATCAGTAATTAAAGCAACGTGATCTCTCCCTACAGCATCTAATAAAATCTGAGCAGCGCTTTGATGAACATGGTGACCATCACAAATTAACTCTGCATACATATGCTTTTGGCTCATCATAGCCCCTACCATACCAGGTTCATGATGGGTAAACTCGCGCATACCATTATATGCATGAGTCCAAACACTCGCTCCGGCATCTACTGCTTCCCTTGCTTTAGCAAAGGTTGCACTAGAATGACCAAGCGCTACCACGACCCCCTCTTCTACCACTTGTTGCACAAAATCATAAACACCAAAACTTTCAGGAGCTATTGCAATTTTTTTTATTAAACCGCCAGCTGAGCTTTGCCAGCTGTGAAATTCATCGATATTAGGATCTCTTATATATAAAGGATTTTGTGCTCCTTTATATTCCTTTGTAAAGTAAGGTCCTTCAAAATAAAGCCCTTGAATTTTAGCACCCGTTGCTTTTCGATAATGTTCTCCAATTCCTCTTGCAACCTTTGCTAATAATTTTTTCGAAGCAGTTAAAGTAGTAGGCAAAAAGGATGTTACCCCGCAACTAAGCAAACCTTCCGACATCGTTTTAATGACGCCTTCCCAGTTATTATCCATGACATCAACACCGTTAAATCCATGAATATGCGTATCAACAAATCCTGGAGCAATGAATTTTCCAGAATAATCAATCACTTTAGCTGAAATTTCTGGCAATTTTTCATAAAAGCGACCAAATTTATCATCTTGAATTTCTAAATATCCTCGATCTTTAGTTGAATTTGCATAAAAAAATTGATCTGCCAAAATATATCTTTTCATTATGTTTATTAAACTCCATTTTTTATAGAAAACTTAATTAACATTATACGATGTCTAAAAATAGTAATCAAAACATTAAATATATCAAAGCTATTCAACTATTCATTGAAAACCATAAGCTAAAAAGCTATCATAAATGGGTGGCTCAAATATTCAAGCATTTAATTTTAGGAGAAAATACATGTCTTTTAATCCTTTAAAAATCGGTGAGCTAACTGCTAAAATTCCTATTATTCAAGGTGGGATGGGTGTTGGTGTGAGTTTACATCGTTTAGCTGGAGCTGTTGCAAAAAAAGGCGGTATCGGTATTCTTTCCACTGCTCAGATCGGTTATCAACGATCTGATTTTGAACAGGACACCATGAGGGAAAATTTGCTAGCTATAAAAGAACAATTTGAAAAAGCCAAAAGAATTGCTAAAAACGGGATTATTGGTTTTAACGTTATGGTTGCTCAATTTGGTTATGAGAGAATCATCAAATGTTGTACTGAAGTTGGCGCTGATGTTATCATTTCAGGAGCCGGATTGCCTGTAAATCTTCCTGAATTGGTAAGGGGAAGTAAAATTAAAATTGCACCAATTCTTTCAAGTAGTAAAGGAACTAAAGTTCTTCTAAAAACTTGGGCTAAACGTTATCATCGCACCGCTGATTTTGTTGTAATTGAAGGTCCTTTAGCAGGTGGGCATTTAGGATTTAAATACGAAGAAATAAAAACAGCCACAGATAATATGGATGAAGAAGTCAAGAGAATTGTGGAAATAACATATGAATATGCTAATCTTTTCAATATAGATATTCCTGTTATTTTTGCTGGTGGTGTTTATACAAAAGGAGATATTAAACATTATTTATCACTTGGCTGCTCTGGTGTCCAAATGGCAACACGTTTTGTGGGAACAGTTGAGTGTGATGCACCAGAAGACTTTAAAAACCGCTATCTAAATGCGAGTATAAATGACGTTGAGATTATTAAATCACCCGTCGGTATGCCAGGACGTGCTATTAAAAATCATTTTAGTTCAATGATAAAAACGCAAAAAATACCGATTAAAAAATGTCGAAATTGCTTATCAACAAAGCTATGTAATCGCAAAAACATCCCATTTTGTATTTCAGAAGCTTTATTAAATGCTGTAACTCATCATACAGAAGATGCCCTGCTTTTTGCTGGAGCTAATGTTTATCGCGTAAATGAAATTACAACTGTCAAAGACATTATCAATGAGCTGATGCAATAAAACAATTAAAAGCTTGCTTTGGATCTATGCTTTCGAAAATTTTTAAGTTTTGGCAACTTCTTTTTAATAGCAACAAGCGCTAAGTTTTTCTTCCTAACCATTTGCTTACAAGAATAATGAACTAACGTATCTAAATAAAAATCTACCATTGATAAGCCAAAATGATCTGAAGAAATTTCATAAAGCTTTTTATTCAGATACTTTTCATCCATTGCAATATTTTTTTTCATATAATTTATTAAAGTATCAGCAAACGCTTCTTGTTCATAGTATAAACAGCCAAACATCTCTTCTTCAAATAACTCTTTTAGATAAGCGTTCCCATAAACAATAGATTGCAGTCCAGAAGCTAAGCTTTCTGCATAAGTTAAGCCTTGTGTTTCTGAATCTGAAGCACTAATAAAATAATTTGCTGCATGATAATAGTAAGCTACCATCTTATTATCAACCATCCCAGTAAAATGAACATGATTAGAAATCTTTAATGCATAGACTTGTTTTTCTAAATCAGCTCTAGCAGGACCATCGCCTACAATCACAAAATGAACATTTGGATATTTTGCAAGTATTTTTGGTATTCCATTCATTAAAGTATGGATATTTTTCTCATAAGAAAGCCTACTTAATGTTAAAAGCATTATATCATTCTCTTGAATCCCTAAGGAAAGTCGTAATTTTTGTTCATCTTCTGTTGTAATCTCTGAAGAGATAAAACGATGAATATCAATTCCAGTTGAAATAATGCGCATTGGTATTTTAAGACCGTAATCACAAAGCATGTCTAAAACCAACTTACTAGGACAAACAATGCCATCAACTTTATCCAAAAGCAACCTTGCAAGCATTTTAACATGAACTGGGCGAATTAATTTGCCCTTAGCAATATAATGTAAATACTCCTCATAATTGGTATGCCAAGTATGAACAATCGGGATTTTTAAACGATAAGCACTCATTTTACCAAGCATTCCTAGGCCAAATTCTGTATGCGTATGAATAATATCAAGGTCAAGTTTACTAGCTATACGATATGTTTCAAACATTCCTCTGACTATAACCCTACGATCAGTAAAAGATATAAAAGGTACACTGGGCAAACGAATAATTCTTTTTTCTTCTTTACTTGCATGAGGATCTGTTGTTGTAAAAATATAAACAATATGGCCTAATTTTTCTAATTCATTTTTTAATGTATAAATAGACGTGGCCACACCACTTATTTGTGGAAAATAAGTATCTGTAAAAAAACCGATCTTCATAACCTTACCCTTTCGATGTGGACTAATAAGGACACTAAACAGGCTTTAAAAGAGATTTATAAAAATTTTTCCAAATCTTGTATAGTGCCTCTTCAGAATACTGCATCGAAATTTCTTCTGAATTTTCTTGATACGCTATTAATATTTCTTTTTTATTTAATATTTCTCTTAATTTTTTATTCATATCCTTAAAATCATGAACACAAAGATACTTTCCCTTCAAAATATAATGATATAATTTTAAATCTAAAAGCATCACCGGTGTTTTGGTACTTGCTGCTTCTAAAATACTCATTGGAAATAACTCGTTAAAACTAGGCAGTAAAAATAAATCAGCAATATTATAATATTGCATCATTTCTTCACGCGAAATAATACCTGTAAATAAAAGATTTTTCGGTGGATGATCAACTATTTTTTTATAACACTTAAATCCATCTGTTATCTTACCAAATGAAAAACCACCAGCCCAAATAAATTGCACATCTAAATTTTTTTTAGCTAAAGCAATAAAATTATCGATTCCTTTACGCTTTTGTATTTGACCAGCACCTAAAACAATAAATTTATCTCTAGCAATTTGCAATTGATCTTTAAAGCTATTTTTCTCGTCAATTGACAATTTATACCATTTTTCTTTTGAAACAAAATTGGGAATATATGTTATCTTCTTACGATTAAGTCCATATGTTTCTAATTTGTTAATAAAATCAGGATTGACAACTACCAAATGATCCATTCTTTTATAAAAAGAAACAACATACTTTTTTAAAATGGCAAAGATAAATTTCGGCAGTTTAATCGAACCATCCAACGTTTCCGGCAAAAAATGTACAGATCCCACTCTAATACCAGTATAAAACTTAAAAAAAGTAAAGAAATAATAAATCGGATCAATTGTATGATAGTGAGTAATATCTGATTTTTTTAACGAATTGATTTTTATTGTAAAGACGTCACTTGCATTTTTTTTAAGCATCTTTACAAGTTCTAGATAAGCACTAAGAACACCTTGAGCTGCAAATTTATCAGCTGAGCTTAGCATGTTTAAAATAAGCATCTTTCCTCCTGTATTATAGATAATTTTACCATAATCTGACTTTTAAGAACGTGTTAATGAGCTAAAGAAATTTCAGATAAGATGTCTTTAGCTGAAAATACACATTTCGCTCCTTGTTGAATTAATTGATGGCAACCATTAGAATTTCCTGTTAAAATCTCGCCAGGAACAGCAAAAACTTCACGCCCTTCTTCCATAGCTCGCTCACAAGTAATTAATGAGCCACTGCGCTTTTTTGCTTCAATCACAATTGTTCCCATACTTAATCCAGCAATAATGCGATTACGCTGTGGAAAGTGATGCTTTAAAGGTGGCGTTCCATTAAGATATTCACTGATAACTAACTCTTCTTTACTTAAATAATCAAACAACGCTTGATTTTCTTTTGGATATACAACATCTAAACCGGAACCAATCACACTAATTGTTTTCTTACCACATTCTACTGCCACTTTATGACTCATCGCATCAATTCCCTTTGCCAAACCAGAAACAATAGTAAAATGCTTTGGTAATTCTTGAATAAGTTTTCTGCAACTTGCCAAACCAATCTTGGTAGCTTTTCTTGAGCCCACAAAAGACAAATTATTAAGCTTAAGAAACTCCTTATTTCCTTTATAAAATAAAAGGACAGGAGCATTATACATCTCTTTTAACAATGGAGGATAGAAATCATCATAAATAGTTATCAAGGAATGGGTATTTATTACGAATTGAATATCTTTTTCTTCTACTTCATTAAACGAAGTTATAAACGACCAATGACTTTTTTTAAGACCAGCCAATTCAGCAATCTCATATGCTGTTAGCTCCCCATTTAATTTGAAATCATGCAATCCTTTAATAATTTGCCATACTCCTAAATTGTCAATGCCTTTTGTCAATTTTAAATGCACTAACATTTCAGTTGATAATTGCATACCTCTTTACCTCCAAGATTTGTTTATGTTTATAAATGAAAGTACGCAAAAATTTGAAAAGAATTTTAATTAATTATCTAGCAGCCAATCAAACGCATTTAATTTTTAAATATCGTTGTAATTGGTTTGCTTTATGTTCTTGTTTCCATGTATAAAATTCTTTAAAAAACAATGGGAGCATTTTTAACTAAACATAACGACTGCTTAATAACGTCGCAAATTCTTAGCTTAAGAAAAAGCGTTTGAGCCTGTGATATATATACATTCGCTTTTCTTGCTATATACAGTGAATCGACAACTCGTTCAAATTCTTTAACTTGTTGAATTTTATCAAGGATAATAATAATTCATTTTTCCTTCATCCGCTGCAAAATAATTTCTTTTTTATTATTCTCAAATTTTTCCATTTGATGATAATTATTTTCTGCTAATGCCACATCAAATTTGCAAACACTATGAAAAGAACAATATTGGCAAGCTTTTTTTTGGTTATTTTCCATAAGTGGATTTAAAACCAACTCTCCACTTAAGATCTTTTTTCCTGCATGAATAAAATTCTTTCTGTTAAATTGACGAATTATTTCAAACTCAGCATCGGTATAAGCATTAATTAATGTTGATTGATCAAGCGTTCTATCTCTTTTTAGCTTTACAGGATAAATCAAGGATTTATTCGCTAAGTCAAGTGTTCTATCAAGCTCATATAGACTCTTATCTTGATTTAAGAAGCCTTTTAAGCGAAATTCTTGCAAGAAGAGATCTGCAAATTCTTCTTTTCTTTGTCCTTTATACTTTATTTTGGGATGATGCACATGCAAATAAAAACTACCTATTGGCTTAAGTTTTTTCCCAAAAAGTTTTCTGCTATTTTCTAAAGCAACATCTAAATATGTCACCATCTGCATTGATGAGCCATAATAAACGCTAGCTAGATCAAACGACTTCTCACTTGATTTATAATCCACAACTGCTAAGTGCTCTTTATCTCTATCTAAACGATCAATCTTACCGCAAATTGAAAGTTTAGCGTCATTTAATAAGGAAAAATTAATTCCGGTAATTCCTAAACTACTTCCCAGTTGACCAAAAACAAGCTCGCTTTCAACAGGATGCATCTTCATTTTCTTACTTTGCTGATGCATTGCATATAATACGCATTTTAAAGTTTGAGATAATTCATAAGCAGTAAATTGCATCCGATAATTGCGTTTAAAAATAGCAAACTTCCTTTTTGCTAAAACTTTTGTCAACACTTCTTCTGCATATTTTTTTAGCTTATTTTTAGATAAATCATACAATAAAACATTTTTATGCGTTAAAATTTTTAAAAAAACATCTAAAACTTCATGATAAAAACTACCAGCAAGCGCTGATGTTACCTCCAAAATTTCTCGCTTTCTTAACTGTAATCCACTTTCTAAAAAATAACGATATTTACATTGATAAAATATTTCAAATCTGGATACTGAAGCTTGCAGATGCTTTCCATATAAATTTTCAGAAAGCTCAGTTGATAAATTTTCCGGAATATTTTTTAATGCTAAATTAGCAAAAACACTCTGTGCTACACTACCCCAATTACTTTTTAAAAGTAATGATTGTAAATGATGCCAAAATCTTGCGGATACTTGATTTAAAGCACGTTGCTCTTGTAAGATAACAACCAAATCCGTCAAAAGCGCACGGTAGGTTGAAAGATATGATAAAATTTTTTTCCCTTGCTTTTCACTAATAGAAGGCGGGCCAAATGTTTGAATTGAAACCTTTAAATCCTGAGCTAAACACACCAAATAAGGAGATAAACGAACACCTATCTTATCATTTAGGTTTTCCGGATAAGAAAAATAGAGCTTCACTTTTGCAGATAAAAATAAACGATAAGCAAGATAAACTTCATTGGTATTTACTTGCGCTACATCTTTTAAATTATTAGCTATAAGCAAAGGTAAATGATTTTTTAATAAAGTTCGCTCTTCTTGCGAAAGTAAACTATCATTCTTAAAAATACGCGGCAAATTTTCTTCATTAACACCTAAAACAAAGACATATTTTGCTTGCGATGGGCGTGCTAGTTCTAATGTTGCAATTTCAACTTGATCAAGGACAGCTGGCACCACTCCAAAATCAAGTTCTTCTAAACCTGTTGAAAACAATTCAATAAACTCATTTAAATCAAAAATTTCCTCTCCAAAAATCTCAACATACTCATCCAATAAATGAATAAAAGCACTCCATACCTGCTCAAAATGTCCGGCTTGTTTAAGTTTCCCCTTAGATAAAGCAAGATTTCGATGTAAAATTAGCTGTTGATCAACTTGAGCTGTAAGTAAAAATTCATAAAAAATTTGTGCGGCTTCTTTACTTTTTTTTTGCCCAGAGCAATTATCTAATTGCTGAAAAAAAGGACATAAAGTTTTTTTAAGAAAACGACGAATTTGATTACTTGTCTCTTCAATTACTTGATCGTAATTACAAGTTACATCTCCTTCATTTTGATAATCATAAGTTACAAAAGACCAATTAGCATCTTGCACCCAGTCGTAATAATCATAGCCATACCTTAAAACCACATTTTCTGTTAAATCTAGCGCATCTCGAAATTGATGAATATTTTTTTGCCATTGATCTAAGCAATTCTTTTTCTGCTTTATTTCTATTACTTGTCTAGGCATTAACAACTCTGTTCGCAGCAGACGAAAAACATCTTCATAGCGAAAATGATGCTGCTTTACCGCAAATAAACTTTGAAAAAATTCGATTAACGAATGATTTTTCATTTTTTGATCTTTGCCGCTTGCAAAAGGAATCTCATTTATTTTAAAAATTGGCTCTAGCAAACGCGAATAAGCATTTAACTCGCGTGTTAAAATCACAATATCTTTATAGCGTACATTCTCCTCTGCTACTAAACGACGAATCTGTATTGCAACCCATTTCACTTCCATGATAGGAGAAGTTGCCTTAACAATAGAAAGATTATCTTTTAATGAATTGATTTTTACTACTTCTTTAGAAAAATTGACGCTATCTTCCCAATAAGCAGCCAACTTCTTAAAATTAGATGAAATTTGATATTCTTCTTTAACGAAAAAATCAAAATAAATTGGAATTTGATAATTTTTTGCTAAATTGATGCACTGTTTATATAAAAGTTTTGAACTATAAAAAAGATCATTGGGATCTAAAGTTTGCTTAAGATTAACTGAGCCTGTAATTAAGGCAATATTGACTTGAGCAGCTTTGATTAGCAATTGTTCCATCAACTTCAACTCAATAGATGAAAAATGTGAATATCCTGAGATTAAAAAAAGAGTGTTTGATAAATCTTCGCTTGCTAGAAAAGTTATCAAACTTTCAAAAATATCTTCCTTTTGTTTTCCATAGTGTAATAAATTTTGTTCATATTCGGCAAAAATAAGCTGCAATTCTAATAATTTACGACGAAATCCTCCTTTGCTTTCAGCGCAACATTCAAGCTCCTTAATCAATAATTCGTACTCAATTCCACCAGTTGTAAATTCTTCATATAAACTTAATAATTGCTCAATAAAACCCTTCTTACTAACTTCTCCTTGATAAAGGGACAGTTTTTGTTTTACTTTTTTCAAGGATTTTTTCATTATCATTAAAGAGCCAACTTCACTTAAACGATCATCAACTCGATGAAAAGTAGCCTTAAGATAATACCAAGCAAGACGCGAAAAACTAAAAACTTGCAACCTAGAACTTGCAACCACTTCTGTTTGGTTTAACAACTTTCCAAACTCTGTTAATAAAGAAAGTTCCATCTTAAACTTTGATGAATTAGGAACAAGATAAAAAACACGATGCTTTGAATCTTGAAGCAGCCAACTTTTAGCTTTCTTTAACAAAGCTAACTCATGATTTTTTTCTCCTTTTCCTAAGAAAAACTGCAAACTCATTGCCCACCTCCACGCTTATTTTTTGTTATTTTAGCATAATGTTAAACAAGAATCAGAAATTTTAAAACGTAAATTATTCTATACACGAAAACGCTATTATTTAATAATATATCTAAAAACTTCGTGTTACGCTGATTTTATGGTTATAATCATGATCTTTTTAAAGAGGAAGAAAATGAAGAAAAAATTATTAAAAAAAGTAATTGTCGTTTATTTACTAAGTTCTATAATTTTTAGTAATATATCAGTTAATGGCTGCAAGAAAGCCAGATAAAACAGGTAGTGGTAACAACACTACTTTATCTGCCTCACCTGCAAGTACAAGAAGCTACTTTTTTAGTAAAGTAATGCAGTACAAACGCATTAACTTATCGACTAGGTGGTTTAGGTGGCACGTCAAACGTATGTAAACGTTATTATGCCCCTCTAAATTGAAAATTCAGATTTTGTAAAAATCTGAAAATTATCGTTAATGCGACGTCCTAGCTCTTTATGATACATCGTTTTTAGATATCCTCGCTCATCAGAAGATATTAATAGTTCGCAAAAGCTCTAAAAATTTGTTTATGATCTTTATTAAGTAGAAGGATGATCAGAAATAGTTAACTTTTCTAATAATTTACCAGTTGTTTCTAATACTTTAACTTTTGCAATTCCATCAATATAGTGCAGTAAAAGTTTTTCATTTTCTTGTAATGTTTTAACACTTTTTACAACAATGTGCTCAGTATTGGTAGTATAAGCAAAACCTCGGCTCATAATTTTAAGCGGACTTAATAAATCAAGTGTTTGCATTATATTTTTCATTTTTATTTTTTGAACTTGCAAAAAATTTTTCATCGCTTTTTTTAAAGCTTGTCTTTGAAACGTTAATTCTTGTTTAGCAAGGATTAGCTGTTTTTCTGGACTTTTTTCTTTTAATGCAGAGTAAAATTCAAATAAATGCGTTTGCTTATCTTTCAATCGTTCTTTAAACAGCATAATTAAGCGTTGGGTCATTTGATCTAATTGAATAGAATTTTTTTCATATAAACGATATGGTTGGTTAAAGATATACGATTTTTGTACATGAACTAGACGTTCTTTTTTTTGTTTTAAAAGATTTAAGATATAGGCAGATAAAAATTGTTTTTTTTGTTGTAGCTGAAGTAATAGATCTGTTAAGACAGGAGTTGCTAACTCTGCTGCTGCAGTAGGTGTTGCAGCACGCATATCAGAAGTCAAATCTGCAAGCGTTAAATCTGTTTCATGACCAACTGAAGAAATAATTGGTGTTTTTGCTTCAAAAATGGCTCGCACAACCCTTTCTTCATTAAAACTCCATAAATCTTCAATCGATCCTCCACCACGACCAATAATCATTGTATTAAAATTACCAAGCTCTTCAGCCCATTTAATGTTGGTAACAATCGAAGTAACAGACTCCTTTCCTTGCACAATAGTAGGGAATAAAACAACTTGAGCAATCGGATAACGTCTGTGCACAGTTGTAATAATATCGCGAATTACTGATCCACTTGAACTGGTCAATACAACAATGCGCTTTGGAAAACGCGGAATAGCTTGTTTATATTCTGGTTTGAACAAGCCTTCTTTATTTAACTTTTCTTGTAATTGATGAAAAGCCTTAAAAAGTGATCCAATGCCACCTGGTTCCATATGTTCAATAATAATCGAATAACTTCCACTAGGCTCATAAACGCTAATGCGGCCAATTACTAAAACCTTCATACCTTCTTCAAGTTGAAATTTTAATTTGGCGAAAATTTTTGCCCACATCGTTGCACCAATAACAGTTTTTTCATCCTTTAAACTAAAATACTGATGTTTTGGACGCAGACGAAAATTAGAAATTTCACCTGTTAAAAAAACGTGATCTAAATAAGGATCTTTTTCAAACTTAGTTTTAATATATTTTGTTAAAGCACTAACGCTTAGATATTTTTGTTGAGTCAAAAAGATTCACCAATTTTTCTTTCTGCAGCAAGCAGTGTTTGCTCCATTAACATGGCTCGCGTCATAGGACCGACCCCACCTGGAGTTGGAGTGATGAAACTTGTGATCTTAGCAACTTCCTTGAAGTTAACATCCCCGAGGACTTTCCCATTTTCCAAACGATTCATTCCAACATCAATTAGAGTGGCACCTTTTTTGACAAATTCTTTACTCACAAAATAAGCTCGTCCAATAGCTACGACTAAAATATCAGCACATTTTGTAATTTCTGGTAAATTTTTTGTTTTTGAATGGGTTAATGTAACGGTTGCATTAGCCATGGTTAAAAGAGTTGCCATGGGTTTACCAACAATATTTGAACGACCAATCACAACTGCTTCTTTTCCTGCTACCTCAATATTATACTCTTCAAACATACGCATAATACCAAAAGGTGTACAAGGAATCATTAGCGGATTCCCCATAAATAAGCGTCCCATATTTACAGGATGAAAACCATCTACATCTTTTTTAGGATCAATAGCGAATGTGATGATCTTTTCATCAATGTGTTTTGGTAAGGGGAATTGAACCAATAATCCATGAATTTTCTCATCTTTATTATATTTTTCAACTTTCCTTAATAAATCTTTTTGAGAAATTGCTGCAGAAACACGATCGATAACAGAATAAAAGCCTAAGGACTTTGCATCTTGTTCTTTACCGCGAATATAGATTTGACTGGCTTGATTTTCTCCAACTAAAATTGCTGCCAAACCAGGTGTTATTCCTTTACTTTTTAATCTTTCTACACGCTGTTTTAATGCTTTTTTTGTTTTTGTTGCTAGCGCTTTGCCATCTATTATTGCCAATTTTTTAATCCTTTCTTAGAGTTTGTTAACGATCTCTTTATTTGATGAATTGCGTTTACCAAGTTGTAATCAAGCAAGCTTAAAACAATTCGGGGGACCTGCTCAGGTTTTTTAAACAATTCTCATGCATTTCTAGGCTAAAAGCAGTACTTTTAGCTAAATGGATAAATGAAAACAAACAAAAGTAAGTTTCATATCACCAGGTAAAAAATTACCTAAAAAATTGCAATTTTACTAAAATCGTTAATAAGCTCTTACATTAAGTGTTAATACCATAAATTAACGACAATTCCTATCTTTGTATATTTTCGGATCTTATTTATAAATCCATTATTCTCCTCCTACATTAATTATTTTTAAACAATTAAAAATTACTCTAAAAATGTTTTCGTCAAATTTTATCAGCGTATCCTTTGATTTTTATATACATATTGAAAATATTCCCATAAAGTAGTAAACTTGCAATTGTTATAAAGATAGGGATTAAACAGCCTCTTAGAAAAATTTATTCATACAAAGGAGAGAAAATAAAATGTCATTGATTACTGATGTTTATGCTCGTGAAATTTTGGATTCACGTGGAAATCCAACAATTGAAGTGGAAGTTTATACAGAATCAGGTGCTTTTGGTCGTGGAATGGTGCCATCAGGAGCTTCAACAGGTGAATATGAAGCAGTTGAACTGCGTGATAAAGATACAAAACGCTATAGCGGTAAAGGAGTACAAAAAGCAGTAGATAATGTAAATAATATTATTGCTGAGGCGGTAATTGGTTATGACGTGCGTGATCAACAGGCAATTGATCGAGCAATGATTTCTTTGGATGGAACTTTTAATAAAGGCAAATTGGGTGCAAATGCCATTCTTGGTGTTTCAATTGCCGTCTCTCGCTCAGCAGCTGATTTTTTAGAAATCCCTTTATATCATTATTTAGGTGGCTTTAATACAAAAATCTTACCTACACCTATGATGAACATTATTAATGGTGGATCTCACGCAAATAACTCTATAGACTTTCAAGAATTTATGATTATGCCAGTGGGAGCTTCTACTTTTAAAGAAGCACTGCAGTGTGGTGCAGAAGTGTTTCATGCTTTAGCAGCAATCTTAAAAACTCGTAGCTTTACAACTTCTGTGGGGGACGAAGGTGGCTTTGCGCCAAATTTAAGATCAAATGAAGAAGGTTTTGAAATCATTGTTGAAGCGATTGAAAAGTCAGGGTATGTTCCTAGTAAAGATGTCGTGCTTGCAATGGATGCAGCATCTTCAGAGTTTTATGATAAAGAAAAAGGCGTTTATGTTTTAGCAGACTCTGGTGAAGGAGAAAAAACAACTGAAGAGATGATCGCTTACTATGAGCATTTGGTTGCTAAATATCCAATTATTTCAATTGAAGACGGTTTGGATGAAAATGATTGGAATGGCTTTAAAAAATTAACTGATGCTTTAGGTGATAAAGTTCAACTAGTCGGGGATGATTTGTTTGTTACCAATACAGCAAAACTTTCTGAAGGAATTAAAAAAGGGATTGCAAATTCAATTTTAATCAAAGTTAATCAAATTGGAACGTTAACTGAAACATTTGAAGCAATTGAAATGGCAAAAAAAGCAGGTTACTCTGCAATCATATCTCATCGCTCAGGGGAAACTGAGGATTCAACGATTGCTGATATTGCCGTAGCCACAAATGTTGGTCAAATTAAAACAGGCTCACTTTCACGCATTGATCGTATTGCAAAGTACAATCAATTACTTCGAATTGAAGATCAACTTGATAATGTAGCTGAATATAAAGGAATAAAATCTTTCTATAACATAAAGGACGTATCAAGATTTCAAGCTAAATTTCAATAATTAAATAGTATAAAAGTTTAGAAAATTAGATATTACAAAGCTAGATTCTAGGTTTTTTACTTTTTCAACCTGATTTCTTTTTTTAGCTTTTCTTCATTTTTCATCTGATTTTTAGACAAATAATTATCAATTTCTCTTCTTTTTTAATAATTTTAAGTGTAATGTTAACCATAGGATTAAAATATTTTTATATTAGACCTCCTCGAAAAGTAGATGTATGAGAACTTCATTTTCTTTTCCCCGATACATCGTCAAAAAGCCTCAAAATAGCACCACGTATCTTTAAATTTTTTTCCTTGTCTCAGGAAAAAATTAAAACGAATTCTCTTTATACCCTAATTTCCGAGGAGGTCTATTATGCTTTTGAAATGAGGAGAAGTTTTTGCGATTAAAAAGAGTTAAGCAACATGATGAAGCTGATTGCGCAGCGGCGTGTTTTGCAACCATTTTAAATTCATATGGAGATCATTTATCTTTGGCTTATGCGCGTGAGTTGGTGCATACAAATAAATGTGGTTCAACTTTATATGGGGTTAATGAAGCTGCTCAAAATCATGGTTTTGAAAGTGAAGTTTTATCAGGATCCATGAAAGAATTATCTGTAGCGATTGATGATAAAGATATTAAATTACCGTTTATTGCTCATATTAACACGCCAGAAGGATTATCACATTTTATCGTGGTCACAGAACTTAAGAAAAATTTTTTTGTTATCTTTGATCCAGGCTCAGGAGATAAAAAAATTTCATTTCAAGAGTTTGAAGGGTTATGGAGTGGTATGGTTGTTAATATGTACCCTTCAGTAGATTGGACGCCTAAATTTAAAAAAAATTGGCGTTTTCGTAAGTATTTTGACATTATCGAAAATGTTAAAACAAAGATGCTTTTAGTCATTTTAGTTTCTTTTGTAATTTCAACAATTTCAATTGTCGGATCACTCTTATATAAAAAAGTCATTGATGCGTTTATTTTAAAAGGACAAGAATCAACAAATTCGGTTTATTCAGGAAGTAATCCATTAGAAAAATTTTTACATGTCATTATTTCTAATTTTAATTATTTATTTATTGCCGTGATTGCTCTGTATCTTTTTCAAACAGTCCTTTCAATTATTCGAGCATATTTTATTGCTGAAGTTTCAGCTTCATCAGGGGAATCATTATTTTTAAATTTATTTAAAAAATTAATGACTTTGCCAGCAATGTTTTTTTACAATCGAGAGTCTGGCGAGCTGTTCTCTCGCTTCCAAATTGTTTCTGAGTTTCAGTCAAAATTATCATCGATTATTGTTTCTATTTTTCTAGAGTCTTTTATGGCATTTGCTGGTGGCTTTGTTTTATATCATATCAGCTTTAACCTTTTTGGTGTGACTTGTCTATTAGTTTTGTGTTATCTTATAGTAACTATTATTTTTATTAAGCCTCTAAAGATAATTAATTCAAAAATAATTGATGCTAATTCTTCAACATTAACGGTTTATAATCAATCCATTAATGGGATTGAAGAGATTAAGATGACCAATGCAGCGCAAAAATTCGTTGATAGCTTTAAGACTAAGGTTCGTAGTTTTTTGGAATTTGGAAAGCAAAATATTATTTTCCAAAATATTCAGATTACTTTAGTGTTTTTAATTGAGTCTTTAGGAATTGTTTTTATTCTTTGGCGTGGTAGCATCTTGGTTTTAGATGGAGTGATTACGCTTGGAAGTTTGGTAAGTTTTGAGACATTAGTCTTTTATTTTGTGACACCTTTAAAAAACATTATTGAAAAGCAAAAAGAAATTCAAGAGTTATTTGTTATGGCAGATAAATTGGATGATATTTTTGAAGTGGAGGCAGAAGTAAGTGGTGATTTGGAGGAGAAATTTCCGAAATTTGATCAGGATAAGCTAAAATTATGTGATCTTTCTTTTTCATATGGCGCAGGTCCGTTGATTCTTGAAGATGTTAACATTACTTTTACTAGTGGAAATCATTACGCAATTTCAGGCAAAAGTGGTATTGGTAAAACGAGTTTATTAAAGATGATGACTTCTCTTATGAAACCTGAAAAAGGAGCAATTTTTTTTAATGAAATGGATATTTCAAAAAATTATCAGCTATATCGCAATTTGGTAACATATATTCCAAATAATCCAACCCTTTTTGTGGGAACGATTCGTGAAAATTTGTTAATTGGCAAATTTGATATTGCTGAAGAAAAATTAATTGAAGTAATTAAGCACACTGGTTTAGATGAATTGTTTAAGGAATTGCCAGAAGGAATAGATACTTGGGTAATTGAAAATGGAATGAATTTCTCCAGTGGTCAACGTCAGCGAATAGTAATTGCTAGAGCATTAATTAATGAGCCTAAAATTTTGTTGTTAGATGAAGCGCTTAGTAATTTGGATCGTGAAGCACAGCTTTTCATTTTAGCTTTTATTAAAGAAAAAATGCAAAATGGAATTTTAATTAGTATTTCACATGATAAAGAATTAAATCGTAATGCTGACTATATCTTAACGATTGAAAATCAGCAATTAATGATGAATAATTAGAAAACAAGCTCTAAGAACAATTTACGATAAGTTCCGATGCTTTTGCTTCACATATGATTGCGGAAAATATTGAAAGATTTACTCATATGCTTGATTCTAATTTAGCCGCTGCAGCAATTACTTTTACTGGAGTAAACTTAGGTCGCAAGCCATAAAAAGAAATTTGCAACTTTACAAAAAAGACTCTTATTTTTAAGTATTTGTTTGATAATTTTTTTTAGGAATAGTGAAATTTATTGGTACTTCATGGTTTACGTATGATATTTCAGCAATTCAAAAATTGTTGTAGCGCTTCGTATTAATGCGTTATTCAACCTGTATCAGCTATTAATTTAATTATAACTGGTATGTGCAAGACTGTGAGATACTAAAGGACCCTTTATAGTACAGTAATTGGTATGTTGATAATTCGCAAATTATCTTTATTTGTTTTTTTGGTTTGCAGCTTGAAATGGAAATTGCAGATATTTGGCTGGCTATTGGCATTGATATTTTTTTGTGAACTCTTTTTTTAATATGACGATTTGAAAAGATTCAAAAATGGAATTTAAAAGTATTTGATCAGCAAAATTATGCTAAAATAAGAAAAGTTTAAGACGGTTTATAAAAAGGAGATTTATTAAATAATGCTTTTTAAAGTGTATTATCAAAAGGAGAAAACTTACAATCCTAGACGTGAAACAACACGTTCACTTTATATAAAAGCTCCTTCAAAAGTGGACGTAATAAAGCGTATTGAGAAAAATACAAAATATAATATTGAATATATAACGCTTAAATTAGAAGGAAAATATTTAGATTATGAAAAGAAACATGCGGATTTTAAATTAGTGGAGTACTAAAATGAAATTAAATATAAAAAATAATGAAGTAAGTGTTTTTGCTCTTGGCGGATTAGGTGAAATTGGAAAAAATATGTATGGCATCCAATTTCAAGATGAGATTATTTTGATTGATGCAGGGATTAAGTTTCCAGAAGATGATTTATTAGGGATTGATTATGTTATTCCTGATTATAATTATATTGTACAAAATATAAATAAAGTAAAAGCTTTAGTAATTACGCATGGCCATGAAGATCATATTGGTGGTGTACCATTTTTATTAAAACAGGCAAACATTCCTATTTATGCAGGAGCATTTTCGCTTGCTTTGCTTAAAAATAAGTTAGATGAACATGGATTGTTGCGCGATGCAAAATTAAATGAGATTAATGCTGATAGCACCTTGCATTTTCGAAAAACTTCGGTAAATTTTTTTCGGATATCACATAGTATTCCTAACCCATTAGGCGTAGTTATAAAAACGCCTCTTGGCAATATTGTTTGTACGGGAGATTTTAAGTTTGATTTTACTCCTGTGGATGAGCCAGCAGATTTATATAAAATGGCACGGATTGGTAAAAAAGGCGTTTTATGTTTACTTTCTGATTCAACCAATGCAGAAATTCCTACTTTTACTAAATCAGAGAAAGTTATTGGAAAATCGATTATGCGTATTTTTGAAAAGGTTAAAGGACGTATTATCTTTGCTTCTTTTGCTTCTAATGTTTTTCGTCTACAGCAAGCAGCGGAGGCTGCAATTAAGACGGGGCGTAAGATTGCTATTTTTGGACGGTCGATGGAAAATGCAATCGAAAATGGTTTGAAGCTTGGTTATATTAATATACCAAAAAATGTTTTTATTAATCCTTCTGATATTAAAATACTACCTGAAAGTGAAATTATGATTTTATGTACAGGCTCGCAAGGAGAACCGATGGCAGCATTATCGAGAATTGCAAATGGAACACATCGTAAGATTAGTTTGCATAAAGATGATACAGTCATTTTTTCTAGTTTACCAATCCCTGGTAATACAGCTTCTGTTAATAATTTGATTAATCTTTTATCAGAAGCAGGAGTTAAAGTTATTCATGGTAAGATTAATAATATTCATGCTTCTGGTCATGGTGGACAAGAAGAACAAAAATTAATGTTAAGTTTGATTAAACCGAAATTTTTCATACCTGTACATGGAGAATATCGAATGTTGAAAATTCATGCTGGTTTAGCTCAAGATTTAGGCATTCCTGCAGAAAATTGTTTTATTATGGAAAATGGTGATGTATTGGCCATGACGACTGATATAGCACATATAGCAGGTCACCTCTCAGCAATAGATGTATATGTTGATGGTTCTGGTATTGGTGATATTGGCAATATGATATTGCGTGATCGTCGTATTCTTTCAGAAGAGGGGTTAGTTTTAGCAGTTGCAACAGTTGATATTAAGAAAAAACGAGTATTATCTGGACCAGATATTGTTAGTCGTGGATTTATTTATATGCGTGAGTCAGGTAAGATGCTTAGTGAAGCTCAACGTATTTTGTTTCGGGTACTTTGCGAAACATTAAATAATAATGAATGTACAATTCAAAAATTGCGTGAAGCAATGACTGAAGATTTGCAACCATTTTTATTTGAGCAAACAGAGCGCAATCCAATGATTGTTTCAATGGTTTTAACACCAGATGAAGAGTAGTGGAGGCAAATACATGTCAACATTAGAGATAAGAAATCTTTATGCAATGGTTGAAGATAAGGAAATTCTTAAAGGTATTAATCTAACCCTAAAAATTGGAGAAATCCATGCAATTATGGGACCAAACGGTGCAGGAAAATCCACCCTTTCAGCTGCTATTATGGGTTATCCTAATATTAAAGTAACTCAAGGAGAAATTTTTCTAGATGGAGCAAATATTCTTAAGTGCTCAATAGATCAACGAGCAAGGGATGGTTTATTTTTAGCTATGCAATACCCTTTAGAAATTCCTGGAGTTACCAATACTAATTTTTTGCGAGCAGCTATTAATGCTAGAGTCTCTAATGAGGATAAAATTTCTGTTAGAGATTTTTTGCAAAAATTGGATGAAAAAATGGCCTTACTAAACATGCCAGAAGAGATGAGTGAACGCTACCTTAACGAGGGTTTTTCTGGTGGCGAGAAAAAACGCAATGAGATTTTGCAACTGTTAATGTTAGAGCCTCGATTTGCCATTTTAGATGAGATTGACTCAGGATTAGATATTGATGCACTAAAGATTGTTGCCAAAGGTGTCAATGCAATGCGCAAAAAATCTTTTGGAGCGTTACTTATTACTCATTATCAAAGGTTGCTTAATTATATAAAGCCAGATATCGTGCATATTATGATGAATGGACAAATAGTTGTAACAGGAGATTTTGCTTTGGTAAAACGCTTGGAGAGGGAAGGATATGCAAAAATTAGTAAAGAATTAGGGATTGCATCTTTGGAGGTTTGAGAATGAAGAAAAACTGTATTCAAAAGAAGATTAAACAGACTTCTTTACTACGCAAAGAACCTTCTTGGCTGATTGATTTGCGTTTGCAAGCATTGGCAAAACTTTTAGAATCTGATTTTTTGCTGAAAGAAAAAATGGACTTTTTTGATCTATCATGGAATATTCCTACATTTTTAAAAGTCGATCCTTCTCCAAGGCTTATGCAAGTTGGAGCAGAAAATGTTTATGAGCAATTACCGATAGATTTAATTGATCAAGGGGTAATTTTTACCAACTTTCAAGAAGCTATAAAAAAACATGAGGCATTGATCAAAGATTATTGGCAAGCAAAAAGTGAACTATTTGCAAAAAATCCCAAAATGGCAGAGTTTGTTTTATTTATGAATAGCGGCGCTTTTTTGTATATCCCTAAAAATGTTGAAATAGCGCTTCCAGTGGAGTATTTTTGGGTTAAACCGCAAACTTTAAACCTTCCTGTTTATTCTTCCGTTTTGCTTTTGGTAGAAGAAGAAGCAAAAGTAAATTATGTTGAGCAAGTTCAATCGATTGAAAACAGTGAAGATCAGCTAGTTTTATTGCATCTTTTTGTTGAAGTGATTGTCAAAAAAGGAGCGAAAGTAAATTTTTGGGCCAATGAAACACTAGATCAGCAAGTTAAGGTCCATATTTGGCGTAGCGGAAAATTACATCGTAATTCTCAAGTCAATTGGCAAATCAATGCTTTAAGCAATGGAGAGGTTAATTCAAAATTAGAAGTGGATTTAGCAGAAGAAGGCGCTTGTACGACCGTAAAGATTGCAGGAATTTCTTCAAAAAAGCAAGAGCAGAAAATTCAGACACGAGTGAGAAATTATGCGAAAAATTCTAAAGGAAAAATTGTTCAGCATGGAGTTGTAATGGATGAAGGCAAGCTTTCATTTGAGGGGATTGGTGAGATTCAAAAAGGAGCAAAAGGTGCAATTTCTAAGCAAGAAAGTCGAGTGTTAATACTCTCAGATGAAGCTTTAGGAAAGGTAAATCCTCTTCTTTTAATTGATGAAAACGAAGTAACTGCAGGGCACGCAGCATCAATTGGTCGTGTAGATGAGAATATGATGTATTATCTGATGAGTCGAGGAATTGATAAAAAGGAAGTTATACATTTGTTGATTCGTGGGTTTTTAGATTCGGTTATGCCATCATTTTCTGATTATTTATCAAAAAGTGAATGGACAGAAGTGATAAAGAGGAAGTTAAATGTCTAGATTAGATCCTTATGAAGTAAAAAAAAATTTTAAAATCCTTCAACAAAAAATTAATGATGAACCGTTAATTTATCTTGATAATGCGGCGACTACGCAAAAACCACAACAAGTTTTAGATGCGATCAATCACTATTACAAATGGGAAAATGCCAATGTTCATCGCGGGGTACACACATTAGCTGAGCGGGCAACTTCATCTTATGAAAAAGCACGTGCGAAAGTTCGTAAATTTTTAAATGCAAGTGATACATCAGAGATTATATTTACTCGTGGAACAACAACCTCTCTTAATATGGTAGCTCAAAGTTTTGGTGAAGCTTTTCTTAAAGCAAAAGATGAGATTGTTATTTCAGTTATGGAGCATCACGCAAATATTATTCCTTGGCAAGAGTTGGCAAAACGAAAGGGGTTAACTTTAAAGTACATTGAGTTAAAAAATGGTGAATTAGATGTTAAGATGGCTCAAAATTTAATTACAGATAAAACAAAGATTGTATCTCTCACTCATATTTCAAATGTATTGGGTGTAGAAAATCCTGTTAAAGAATTGATTGATTATGCGCATAATAAAGGTGCGATTTTTGTTTTGGACGCAGCACAATCTCTGCCTCATCAAAGAATTGACGTTCAAGCACTTGATGTTGATTTTTTAGCTTTTAGTGGGCATAAAATGCTAGGACCAACAGGCATTGGTGTTCTTTTTGGGAAGCGCAAATTTCTTGAAGTAATGGAGCCAGTAGAGTTTGGGGGCGAAATGATTGATTTTGTTTATCGCAATACGTCAACCTTAAAGGAGCTACCTTGGAAATTTGAAGCAGGAACACCAAATATTGCAGGTGCCATTGGTTTAGATGCAGCGATTCAGTATCTGCAAAGGCATGACTTTGATGCTATCAAAGCTCATGAAAAAGAGTTAGTCGAATACCTTTTTCCCAAATTACAGGCAATTAATAGCCTTATGCTTTATGGTCCAGAAGAGATGAGTAAGCATACTGGTATCTTATCGTTTAATATCGATGGTTTGCATCCGCATGATGTTGCGACTGCTCTTGATATGCAGGGAATTGCAGTACGTGCTGGGCATCTTTGCGCACAGCCTTTAATTAAAAATTTAAACGTTTCAGCGCTCGTTCGTGCAAGCTTTTATATTTATAATACCAAAAAAGATTGCGAAAAATTAGTTGATGCGATTATTGCAGTAAAGGAGTTTTTTAGCCATGGCCCTATCTAAATTGGATAGTTTATATCGTGCGGTGATTTTGGATCATTCAAGTCATCCACATCATAAAGGCAAACTTGATGGGGTTACACCGCTAAAGCTTAATAATCCCACTTGTGGGGATATAATTTTCTTATCTTTGCGTATCAATGATCAAGGTATTATTAAAAATATTGCCTTTGATGGTAGTGGCTGCTCAATTTCAACAGCCAGTGCTTCGATGATGACTGATGCGATATTAGAAAAAACGGTTGCAGAAGCATTAAAATTTTCTGAAAAATTTAGTAAGCTAGTACAAGGAGAGAAAGTTGAAAAAGCAGAAGAGATGCTTGGAGATGCATCTTTTTTAAATGGTGTAAGTAAATTTCCCCAGCGAATCAAATGCGCAACGCTTGCCTGGAATGCGTTAAAGAAGGCGATTATACTAAAAAAGTGACTAAATGCTTTAAGAGGCTGTTAGTTTCATATTTTCCCACCATTCTTCAAGCATTTAATTTGCGCAGAAAATTTTCTTTCTAAAAATCATCCCAAGATTCATTATCAAAAGCAGAATTGGTTACATCTTTACGTCCTTTTTCTTTCGGATCTGTTTTTGAATAATAATGATAATTTTTATATGAATTGCTACTATATCTACGTGGAATCAACAAAACCAAAATTATATACAGTAAAACAGGAGATCCTAAACCAAAAAGAAGCAACAATACATAAATTATTCGCAATACTGTAGAATCAATCTCCAAATACTCAGCAATTCCTCCTAATGTTCCTGAAAGAACAACATCTGTATTAGACTTTGTTAATCTTTTTTTTCTATTTCTCATAATTTTCACACCTCATAATTATCTTTTAAATAAATATTTCCTGTTGTTGTCTTAGCAATAACATCAACTTTCTTTTCACCATCACGTTTAAATTTTAAAACTTTTTTTGCTTGTTGCTTTAAAACTTCGACCTCTTTTATACGCGTTTTAATCTCACCAAAAGTTGTTTTTGCATTACCAGAAATACCTAACTTGTTTGGCAAAGCTAACTTAATATTTCCATTAACATTATTTATTAAAACTTTCTCAATTTTTTCATTGGAAAGTGTTATCTTTGCATCTCCATTAACCATATTAACTGCTAATGACTTAGTAACACCTCTAAAAAAAACCGTTCCATTGGTCGTTTTTACGACAGAATTTAACATCTCGCCATTGCCGACAACGATATTGCCATTTAAAGCATTCACTTCAAGCATCGTTAATTGATAATTATCAACATCAACCCGGCCATTTTTCGTATTAAGAGTCACATCTACTGCTTGCAAAGGATTTACTTTTATATCTCCATTAACATTAACCACTGAAACATAATCATACACTTTCTTTGGAAGTGATAAAGTAAAGTTAGTTCTGATTCGCAAATTAGGAACTTTAATAAAAATCTTCTCATCCGTTACGTCAATGACTGCATTTTGCTCAAAAAACTCTTTTGGATCTGCTGTTTTTTCTCCGTAAACTCTTCCGTCAACATCTAAAATGATCGTTTCATTTTCTGATCTAATAATTTTTGTATAACCATTAAAATTTTCAATATCTACAATCGTTGCTACATTTCCTACAAAAGTATATAAAGCTGCAAAAGATTGGAAAGTAAAGGTTGGAATTTTGATCTTTACTTCCTTCATATTCACACTATTCTTTGCTGAATGAAAAACTGATTTTAAAGTATCCCCTACTTGATTTGCTAATGGCTTAAACTGAGAGCCTAGTTGTTTAAAAGTCTCACCCATTTGTGAAAAAGTTTCGCTTAGATCTTTGTTAAATTCTACTTCATCTGCCAAATCTTTTTGTACTGTATTGCTTTTTTCATCTTTTTTGGTTTGCTTTATTAATTTTGTTTTTGCTGTTTTGGCTGTTTCTCCAAGTTTTTCTAATAAATGAATTCCTTCTTCTACTGAAATAATTCCTTTAGAAACTAATTCTAAAATTCTCTTCTTTTGATTCATAATCAATTCCTCCAGTTAAAAACTCACTGTCGTTTCTTTTGTTTAACTATACTTTTATTATGAAAGTATTTGCTAATAGAAACAATTGGTCTAAAGGCTGATTTTTTAACAAATTTAATGTTTGCTTGTCTTCAAGCGAAGAATGATTTGTTTTTGTCAAAGCAAAAAATTTGCCTTAAAACTTATTACGATCCTACCTCACTATGTTTACGTTCTTATTTCAAGGTTAGCAAACACACAAAAAAAAGACGACCTTTTTTAAGGTCGTCTTTTTATTAATTAAGGCGAGGCAAGTAATCATTTATCTACGATATAACCTATGTGCTTGTGTTTTTAATTTCATGCTTTACCGATAAGTATCAGGAAAAAGTTTCTAGTTATGTAAAAGTAAGTAAAATCAAACTAACTAGCTATAGGTCCATACGAAGGTGCTTTATATTCTTTTAATTCCATATTCTGCCAATAACAGTAAAAAAAATTCTTTGATTTATAGAAAGTATTTTCTTCATATCCATGCCCGCGAATAAGCCAAACAAATGATTTTTCCAATGGTGCTTTAAGATCAGGTGTAATTATGTAGCCCAAAAAATAGATTCCAATATAAAAAGGGATTATTTTTTGGCACATCTAGCTGATTTTCCATTATGCTTGTTTCTTCTTCGTATGTTGTTCCTGCGCCAAGACTATCCATAAATTTTGCTTCAATAACTTGTCTTGATTTTTTGGGTTCATTTAATATTGTTTCAATTGATCCTGCTTCAATATCAATATCATTTTTTAACTTTATGTAAAATGATGCTGCTTGCGTGCGGTCCTAAAAATCCACCTTCTACAGGAATGACTAAATTGAAATCCTGTGAGTTTGTAAGATTGCCTCAACAAGGATAGAAGAACCCTCAACCGTCCTTGGCCTTTTATCAACAATTACTTTAGAAGGTGCTGTTACTTTTCGATACCAATCTCCTTTTAATTTTATGTAACGATTACCTTCAGTTTGTTGTTCTACTTCTGATTTAAACCAACTATCTTCCCTTAATAATAGATATACGCTATCCTTTGTTTGTTGAATCATACAACGACCTACGACGCTAAAACTAAACATTGCTGCACAACTTAACATTAATCCCATAAAAAATTTTTTCATAATAAAACTTCCTTTCTTTTTTTAAAACTTCACTTTTCACTTTTTTTCTTTTTTTGTAACCGAAAATTAGTAATCAAAAGTTGTATATCGACAAATATCCCAACGTCTTCCTCTTCCTAATCCCTAGTTACTCCATGATTATTTCCCATAACACTAAAGCAATTCCCCCATGAGTTATATAATATTACACCTTCCTGTCCTGGGGATCTTATACTTCCTCTATCATTCCTTATTAAATTTATTGCAGTAGGTGAATCAACAGGAATTACAAAATTTACACCACTGCCAGGATCATATATTTTAATTTCAGACAATTGCCCATTATTATATTGCACAGCTGCATAAGTTATAAGAGAATGTCCCATCCCTCCTGCACTATTCTCCATATTTATTGATCACTACACGTTTATTATCCCATATATCCTGGAAGATTTGAGCCCAAAAATTAGTTATTCCATCAAAAACTACACAATTGAATTGACAAAAGTTTATATTATTTGTCATCATGTAAAAAATTAAAGGAACACTGCCTCGATCAAAAGGAATTAACCCCTTTAGTCTTGGAGGTAATGGTGGAAAAAGTTGTAAACCTTCCCATATTTTCCCTCTTCTAACGATACCAAATCTTTTCAGGGATTCTTGAAAAAATATGCTCTCCACGTTAAATGCATCCAGATTGTTATTATCGGGATCGATTAATTTATGATCAAAATGTAAGCACGCTATCCATAGGAAACACGCTTCCATATTGTACTGGAGAAAAGACAAAAGCTAATTTTACAAAATCTGGAATAACCATAGCATTATCAAAAGGGTCCCGCAACAGGGCTGCCTTACTTTTCACTAAAATATCCTGATGTACAATGTTCATGCACGTAGCCAAACACCAATTGGTGTTTCCTTGCAAAGTTATATCCTCAATTGCTGGAATTTCAAAATTATAATTAACACAACTGTCCACAGCAGCAAATAATACCTATCTGCTGCCCATCTGCACTATTGTATGGTTTTTCATGTGCCGAAACAGGCAAGGATAGATATACGGAAAAGAACAACAACATAGCAACACTAGCAAAAAATTTTTTAATTGGATAAATATTTCAAAAGATTAAAAAAGCTATAACCTCATAACTATAAGTTTAGCTATATCTGCTAAAAATTTTTAGTAGATATTTGAGAAAATTATTCTCAAATCAAAACAGAAAATCCTTACATTTCTGTAGCTTTTCGTTAAGCGATTCGAAAACTTTATGAAAATGTTAAGATATGCTATAATAATTGAGAATCGTTTTCAATGCGAAAAATAGAATACGGAAAAAATAAATGAAAAGAAAAGATAAAATGATTCATTATAAAAATGAGACTAGCCTTGAAGACATTAATAGCACTGTTGCTATTCCAAAAAATGTTGGCTTTTGGAAAACGTTATTTGCCTTTAGCGGACCTGGTGCTTTAGTTGCAGTGGGATATATGGATCCAGGCAACTGGATTACTTCTATTAAAGGTGGCTTTGAATTTAAATATAAACTTTTAACGGTTATTTTAATTTCTAGCTTGATTGCCATGTTACTTCAGTCCATGGCTTCAAAATTAGGCATTATTACGAAAATGGACTTAGCTCAAGCTACAAGAGAATATACCGGTAAGAAATTAGGCATCGTACTTTGGATTATTACTGAATTAGCTATTATGGCTACAGATATTGCTGAGGTGATCGGAAGTGCTGTTGCTTTGAAATTATTATTTAAAATTCCACTATTTTTAGGGGTTGTAATTACAATTTTTGATGTTATGTTACTACTTGTCTTAACAAAATTAGGATTTCGTAAAATAGAAGCTTTAGTTATTACGCTGATTGCTGTTATTTTATTAGTTTTCGCCTATGAAGTTCTGGTTAGTCGCCCTAGTTGGAGTGAAGTTTTTGCAGGTTTCTGCCCCCATTCACAGCTTGTAACTAATCCTTCAATGCTCACTTTATCCTTAGGTATCATCGGAGCTACGGTTATGCCACATAACCTTTATTTGCACTCAGCTATTAGCCAGACACGTAAAGTTGATCGTAATAACCTTAAAGATCTTCGCAAAGCCGTTCATTTTGCTAATATTGACTCCAATATTCAGTTAACTGGAGCTTTTATTATAAATAGCTTACTATTAATCTTAGGTGCTTCTATGTTTTTTGGTCACACTCAAGCTTTAGGTGGCGAAGAGTTTATAAATCTATATCATGCTTTAAGTGATAGTAAAATAGTAGGAAATATTGCTAGCCCGATTCTTTCAACTTTATTTGCTGTAGCCTTGCTAGCTTCCGGTCAAAATTCAACAATTACAGGAACACTAACAGGAGAAATTATCATGGAAGGCTTTATCCGACTAAAATTTCCATTATGGATCCGTCGCATAATTACTCGAGGATTTGCTGTATTACCAGTGCTCATCTGCGTTATTTTATATGGCGGAAAAGAATCTGCAGTAGAAGATCTTTTGCTTTACTCACAAGTATTTTTATGTATTGCTTTACCTATTTCTATGTTCCCATTAATCATCTTTACCAGCAGTAAAAAATTAATGGGCGAGTTTGCTAATCATAAATGGGTATCATTTATTGCATGGATTAGCGCTATTATTTTAACTATTTTAAATTTGCAGCTAATTTGGGAAACTGGTAAAAAATTTTTTGGTAGGTAAAATTTGTCATAGACATTATCACTTTCGTTTTACAATCCGGTAATAAATTTTTGATGTTTTTAAATAAATAATTAGATAAAATAAAGTAAAAACACTCAAAGTACCAACGAATATTTTAACTATAATCTCTATTTTCATGGATTGATCAAAAAGACTACTCAACATATTATGCATCATTGGAAAGGCAAAAGTTACATTTAGACCAGCAAAAAACAAAGGACCTAAAAAGAAAATCCATAATTGATTATTTATAATTTTTTTCACTTCGTCTTTTCCAAGGCCAACTTCCTGCATAATTTCAAAACGATATTTATCTTGCTCTCCTTCAGATAGCTGCTTGTAATAGATAATTAGCGCTACTGCTAACAAAAAGACAATCGAGCAGATAAGCCCAATAAATAAGAATCCACCAAATTGAATATAAATTCTCTCGCGTGCATCATCCAAAAAATTTACTAAATAATAAGGCAACTCCGAAATAGAAGAAGGATATTTTTGCTTTCCTGAGTAATCTGTTGTTGAAATAGAAAGTTGTTTTGCATGTTTTACGATATATTTTTTAGCATTTGTTTCAAATTGTTCTCTTTGTTTTTTACTACCAGAGTAATTCATAAGATAAGTAAATGGTGTTGTTCCTTTTTCAATCATTTCCTCAACTTTATTTGTTGCTAATTCAGCACAAGCAGCTAATGCCTCATTTTTAGAGGAAAAAAATACCATATAACAATTCTCTATTTTAGGATAATTATAATTCCCAGTTTCACTGTATTCTTTTATAATTTTCTTTAATAAATTATCTTTAGGAAGACTCTCTTTGACAGCATACGTTTTTTGCCCAAAAGAAATTTCTTTTGCAGGATACGGTTGTTTTTTATTATTAATTTGATAAATTAATACTTCTTTATCAGCTAATTCTATGGGATATTTCATCATTTTTTCATAATCAAATGGATTCATAAATTCAAATTCAGTATAACTATAATTATAAGAATCATTACGTTCTTTTTCAGAAAACGCAGCAAATGAATGATTAGTTATTTTTTTGCAATATGAAGTTAAACCATGCATCAAATAAGCACTATTTGTTATTTTTAATTTACTTTTCTGCGCAATTTTTTCTAGATCTATTTCTAACGATTCTTTTCCTTCAACAGCCTCTGCTTGTATTATGGAAAGATCATAAGTGCTTATCTTTTTAATCAGATCTTTAACTTTTGAATAACAACCAATGCTTGTAATTAAGGTAACCAACATCATCGTACTTAAAATACAGATATTTGCTAAACCAACACCATTTTTCTTCATCCGAAAAGATAAATTTGAAACTGTAATAAAATTCTTTGATCGATAATAATATTTTTTATTCTTTTTTAAGAGTTTAAGAAGAGCAATACTTCCTGTAATAAATGCAAGATATGTTCCAATAATAACGAGAATGATGGCTGCAAAAAAACAAAATGTTTTATAATCAGATACAGTTTTTGGATCAAAAATTATCTTTTGAGAATTCATGGAAATAAAATAACCCATACTAAGTGCTAAAAAGCCCAAAGTAGCTAAGATGAAACGTGCTTTTGGTTCTTTTTCTCCAGTTTGGCTTGCATGTAAAAATTTAATTGGATTATTCCTACTCATTTGGAACAAATTAAAAATAGATAATAAAATAAAAGTAATCATGAAAAAGACAATTACAGGAAAATAAACATCAAATTTTAATTTAAAAGCAAATTCACCTTTATTTACAGTCATTAATTTTTTTAAAACAAGAAAAAGTAATTTTGAAAAAATGCTACCACCAATTATACCTCCTAAAATAGTTATCAAAAAAGTAATATAATTTTCAATTATAAGCATTTTGCTAAGAGCATTCTTATCCATTCCCAAAATATTATAGATCCCTAACTCTTTTTGTCGGTGCTTCATTACAAAAGAATTGGCATAAAAAGTAAAAATAATGGAGAAAATAAAGATAATATTTTTTCCATAAGAAAATAAAAATTTTACCGCTTCTGTTCTTTGTATTATTTGATTTCCAATATTTACATAAATCCCGCTCATCAAAAGGTTAAGAGAAAATAAAAAAATTACAGATAGTAAAAAGGGAAGATAGATAAGATGATTTCTTTTAAGATTTTCAAAAGCAAGTTTGCTATAAAACATTATTTCCTCCTTTTAAAGAAAAGATAAACAAAACTCTAAACGGCTGAAACAATCATGATTTTATTGATTTCTAATAAAAATTCTTCATTGTTTTTTTCTTCACGATAAAGTTGATGAAAAATTTGTCCATCTTTAATAAATAAAACACGATTAGAATTGCTAGCAGCTAAAGCACTATGAGTTACCATTAAGACCGTTTGCCCTTGTTTGTTCACTTCGCTAAATAAATTTAATAAATTTTTTGAATTATGAGAATCTAAAGCTCCAGTTGGCTCATCTGCTAAAATAATTTCTGGTCTAGTAATCAACGCTCGCATAATGGCAACGCGCTGCTTTTGTCCACCTGATAATTCATAAGGAAATTTCTCAAGCAAATCTTCTATTTTTAGTTTCTGTACAAGGTAAGTTAATTCTTGTTCCATTTCTTTATACGAAATACCGGATAAAACTAAGGGTAAAAAAATATTATCTTTAACGTTTAACGTATCCAGCAAATGAAAATCTTGGAAAACAAAACCAATATGTTCCCTACGAAAACGTGCTGCTTTTTTTTCGGGAATTTTAGATAAAGGTTTATTATTTAGCAAAATTTCACCACTACTTGGTTTATCTAAAGTCGCTAATAAATTTAAAAGCGTACTTTTACCAGAACCAGACTCTCCCATCACCGCGATAAATTCTCCTTCTTCTACGACAAAATCAATTTCTTTTAATGCTTTGACTGGATAATTATTTTGCTTGGTTACATATGTTTTTTGCAATTGCTTGACTTTTAATAATGCCATTATAACTCCTTTTTGTGTGCGTTTTTTTATAGAGAGATACTATTTAGTATAAATAAAAAAAGACTCAGTGTAAACAGCTTTTACCAATAATTCAACATTTCTTCAATGATAATAAAATGATAATTTTTATCTTTTTTATTTTATAATTTTTTAGAAAAACTTTTTTGCTTATAATAATGTTAGTACTAATTCTTGTTTTAGCATTCATTGAAACGTTTATTGCTCCAAAATTGGTGATTGTGATGAGGCTTGCTCCTATTTCAGATGACATGGCTTTTTCACTACCAAAGATAGTTTCTGCAAGAGCTCTAGCTAATTCTGTCTTCCCTACACTTGTTGGTCCTAAAAACATAAAAGAACCAATTGGCTTCACAAGATCTTTAAACCCTGAACGTGCTCGTCTTATTGCTCTAGATATAGCAACAACTGCCTTATCTTGACCAACGACACGCGCATGTAAAATTTTTTCTAAATGAAGTAACTTATCTGATTCT
>JAISYQ010000026.1 GCA_031269775.1 Streptococcaceae bacterium | reverse complement strand
GCTTAAAATCTACTTCACTTAGTGTTTGTGCTTTTGTATAGTATGCTTCATAATCCATTCTTATTACCAATTTTAGTATATCAAATTAGTTGGGATTTTGAAGTTTACGAGGAGGTCTATTATTTATGATTTAACTTTTTGATTAAAATCTTTAAGACTTCCATTATTAACATTTGTTAGCAACAAAGCGCCATAATTTATTTTGATCTTCTATACTTGCATATTTAATACCAATCCTAGAGGTAGCAGCATAATCAACTATTTTGCCATTATCTTCAAGCCAAAGGCCGTTTTCTTTCGTCAATGGCTTATTATTCAAAGATCGATTAATTTCAAGTGCTTTTGTTAATTTTCCAGGACCATTATATTTATCTACTCCTCGAATTAAAACGGCTTGCGGATGATCTTCAGCGCCAGTGACGATATTTAACATGTTATGTACTCCGTAGCAAAGATAAATATAAGCAATACCACCAGCTTCATACATAACTTGCGTGCGCTCTGTTCGCCCCTTACTTGCATGACAAGCAGTATCACTTTCACCAAAATATATTTCCGTTTCTGTAATTGGAAATTTAATAATATCATTATTGGTTTTTCTGCATAATAATTTACCCAACAGTAAAGGAGCCAACTTAATTGCAGAATTAGAATAAAATGTTGATGTTAATATCATCGCCATATTGTTATTAGACCCGTTCTAAAACCTTAAATCGTAATTAAACAACTCACAAACTAAAGAGAATCGCAAAAAATGTTTGCACTGCTTGTTTTGATAACAATACTTAAACATCTTAAATTGCTTAATCAAAGGAATAAGACTAAAAGAATGCAATTGATCGATGCCTTGATAACCCTTGTCTGCGATTAAGAAGGCAACTAAACACCATCTTTTAGATAAGTGTTTCTTCAACCCATTTTACTGCATCAAAAACACGATTTTTTAAGACTCCATAATCAATTGCAATATTTTGCATATGCGGTTATCATGATAGTAATCTAACATTGATGACTAATTTCTCTAAAACGCTTAAGCGCGATAGTTGATCTCTTTGTTTATGCAATTTCTGATTGGTTAAAAGTGGGTTTGTGGATGCCGAAGAATTTTAAATACTCAGTAGTTTTGAGTTTTTCTATGCGTTTTTTATTGTTCATGAACTCCTAGTAAAAATAAATGCAACGTTTTGGAACAGGTTTAATTAACTTTTGTTGCTAACTATTTTGTGCTGCATATTGAACTTGCAGAGTTAAATGCACTTTTTCAACTTCTACGTAGCTTCTTTTCTTCAAGTTTGAGCTTTTTTATTCATCCTCAACATATTTTTATAATCTTCAGATGCCCAGAATTTACCTTGATAAGCAGGATTTTTTTTGCTTCTCTAATTCGCCATTCAATACCTTTTATAACACCCACTAACTTTTCAACCCGCGTTGAATTTGAATGTCTTCTTATATCTTCTGCTAATTGAGATGCATATTGAGCTTGCAAAGTTAAACGTGCTTCTTCAACTAATCGTAATTTTTCTTCAAGTTTAACTTGCCGTATTGGTCAAAAATATAATTCAAATTCATCAAGAAATTGTTTTACTTCTAAGCCTTCGTTTTCTTTTTTATAATTTTCAAAGACATCTCTGACAAACCATAAAATTCCACCTGGAGTGGCCTCCATTGCCTTAACTAATTTCTCATATGATGCTACATTTAAACATGGATAAATTTTTTTTATGATGCTATCAAGTTCTTCCCAAGAAATTTTCGGATCTTTAAGTCGCTTTATTTTTTCAGGAAATAATGACATTTGTAGGTATGCACGTGCTTCTTCCTCAGTAACCGCAGCACATTCTTCAGAAACACTAAAAACTGATACAATTAAAGACAACATTACTAAACTTAAAACAATTTTTAACTTTTCTAACTTAATCAAAACATATCTCCCCCTTATAAAAAATATAATTCATTTAAAAATAAATATTAAATCTTTTACATAATGCTAGCTTACTATTTAATAAAAAAATATATACAAAATATGAAAAAATAATACCCAAAAAAGGCCATATTTTTTGTATATCTCCCTAATCATATTTGGAGTTTGTAAATAGTCTTTTGAATCATCTTCAACTTTTACAAAATTTGATTTTATTAAAATTTCTTGCGATTTAGTACCTAATGCCGGACCAATCACTTTAGTCTTTTCTAATTTTTCAACAATACGTAGCTTACAATTGGCGATATTGGTGTTTACGCGGCTAGAATGATAAGTAAGCTCAAAAATATGGAAAAAACGAATGCAGCGGGAACTTTTAGAAAAAGAAAAATTGCTGAAAAATTTAGAGTTTATTGAGTCATTAAAAATGAACTATGTTCTTAATTACCATAATCGTTTGTTGCGTGTTGAAAATTTTGCGCTAGGCTTTGAGCAAAAAAATCTTTTTAAACCGCTTTCTTTTGAATTAATGAAAGGAGAAGCTATCGCACTGATTCGCTCAAACGGTATGGGTAAATAAACTATTTTTAACTTTTTGCTCAGAAATTTTTCAAAAGAGGCAAAAGGAGTAGCTTAAGGTAACTCAAGGCTTAAAAATTTCTTGCGTGCGGCAAAGTTATGATAATAAGGGAAGTTTGCAAAAATTTGTGGAAGATAAAGAGATAGATTACTAAACTTTTTTAAGCAATCTGAAAAAATTGGAAATGGAGCGCGAAATTTTTCAAAATAAAATCAAAGAAATGAGCATGGAACAACAAAAAAGGTTGAACTTGCTAAATCATTTTTACAAGAGACAGAATTGTATCTTTGGGATGAGGTGCTTAATTTTTTGAATGTTTTTAATCATGAACAGCTAGAGCAACTGATAATTAAAGTTAAGCTTTCAATGCTGTTAATCGATCATGATGAGAAATTTTTACAAAAAATCCAAGCAAAAATTATAAAAGCTACGAATGATTAATTTCTGCTTAAAACGTGTTTAGTGATGAATATCAATTGATCTGAAATCGGTTTAATTTACGCAAACAAACTTTCAAAATAATTAAAGTTTTTCGTTATTTTTATGCTATCATTAGCATTACACGTAAGTTAAATAGATTGATAACTAGATAGGATATCTATGCAGGTTTGTATTAGGCAAAACATAGAGAAGGAAGCTATAATTTTGATGTACTTGACACTTTTAAAAGGAGTTTTTTTTCTTATGACATTAGCTGATATAATACAATTGATCATGGTAATTTTTATAGAAGACTTCTGAAAAGATAATAAAAAAGTATGAAGAGTGTAAAACATAGAATGAAAAAAAAAGTTAAAGCAATGCTGAGCAAAAATGTTTCAATGGCAATTAAAGGCTATCGCTACTGTCGCACTAGTGGCTTAAAAGCTGCTTTAAAAAAGTTAAAGTTAGGCAAAGCATCAAAAATTACTGATGCAACTTATCAAAAGTGGATTAAGCAAAATGAAAAGCAGACATTTAAAGAAATGCAACAAGAAATTCAGCAGTTTACATATACTCCTTTGATTTCGATTGTAATACCTGTTTATAATGTGCCTATTCAGTGGCTTAAGAAGTGTATTGACTCTGTATTGGCGCAAAGTTATTCAAAGATTGAGTTATGCATTGCTGATGACAATTCAACAGATTCTGCTATTTTCAAAATTTTAGCTAAATATGAAAAAGAAGATAAACGAGTTAAGTTAGTGTATCGCAAAGTTAATGGGCATATTAGTGAAGCAAGTAATTCAGCTTTAAAGCTTGCAACAGGAGAGTTTATAGCATTTGTAGATAATGATGATGAATTGCCGATCAATGCGCTTTTTGAAGTGGTGAAAGCTTTAAATAAAAATTTTAAACTTGATTTAATTTATAGCGATGAAGATAAAATTGATGAGAAAGGGCATCGGGGAGATCCTGCATTTAAGCCAGATTTCTCCCCTGATTTATTGTTGGGAACGAATTATATTAGTCACTTGGGTGTTTATAGGCGTAATATTATTGAAAAAATTGGAGGATTTCGCAGAGGATTTGAAGGTTCTCAGGATTATGATTTAGTTTTGCGATTTACAGAAAAAACAAATGCAAAGAAGATTCATCACATTCCAAAAATTTTGTATCATTGGCGGATGTTAAAGACTTCTACAGCGATCAGTCCGGAAACGAAAAAGTATGCTTTTGAAGCTGGCTTGAAAGCTGTACAAGAAGCAATTAAGCGACGCAAATTAAAAGGGAGAGTCACCCACGGCGCAGGCTGGGGATTGTATGATATTCATTATGATATTTTACAGAATGATTTGGTTTCGATCATTATCCCGGCCAAAAATGCTTATGAAGATAGCAAGCGTGCCATTGATTCGATCCTTGCCAAGACAACTTATCAAAATTATGAGATAATCATGACTGATAACGGGAGCTTTTATAAAGAAGTTTTTGATCTTTATGCTGAATATCAAGCAAAATTAGGCCAAAGATTTAAGGTGCTTTCACTTGATATACCATTTAATTATTCAAAGATTAATAATATGGCTGCAGAAGAGACGAATGGGAGATATTTACTGTTTTTAAATAACGATATTGAAGTTATTGCACCTGATTGGCTTTCAATCATGGTATCTTTGTCGCAATTTGAGCGTGTGGGCATGGTTGGAGCTAAACTTTATTATCCAACAAATCATATTCAGCATGCAGGAGTGGTGCTTGGTTTAGGTGGTGTTGCAGGCCATCCGCATCATATGTATGAGCGAAGTGAATTTGGATATTTTGGTAGATTGCAGATTAATGTCAATTATTATGCGGTAACAGCAGCTTGTGCAATGCTTAAAAAGCAAGATTTTGAGTATATTGGCGGATTTGATGAGAATTTAACGGTAGCGTATAATGATGTAGATTTAGGGATCCGTCTTAAAGAGTTAGGTAAAGATAATATCTGGGCGCATAAAGCTGAGTTATATCATTATGAATCACAAACGCGTGGTTATGATGATGCTTCCAAGAAAAAGGTAAAAAGGCTTGAGGCAGAGTCGCAATATATGATGGGAAAGTATAAGGATATTATTGAAAACGATCCTTATTATAATCCGAATCTATCGAAAAAAAGTGGACGGTTTTTGGTAAAATTTTAATCGGTGATTTCAGTGATTGATTATATAAAAATAGATAAGTTAAAAAAGTAGATGAATCGTTTTAGACCACTTGATTTTATACAAGCTAAACTTTTGTGAGAAAATTATCGTATTGAGGAGACTCATGCTTCCACTTGGCTTGAAGGAAATACGCTAACCTTGGATGAAACACGAGTTGCTTTAGAAACAGGGATTACTATTGCAAAAAAACCAATTAAGGATTATCTGGAATTGATTGATTACTCTAAAGCTTTAGATTATATGTGAAATCTTGCGTTTAATCCCAAAAAACAATCGTTTGATGAGCGGATGATTCGCGATATTAATTATCTGATTTATCACAGTACGAAAAAGTTAGAAGAAGTTGCAGGTGTTTATCGAGCAATGCAAGTTACGGTAGGGCGTCATAAGCCACCACAACCATTTTTAATCAAACCGCATATGGAAAAATTTGTTGAATGGGCCAATAATAAAGAAGAGCAACTTCATCTAGTTAAACTGGCCAGTGAAATTCATCAACGTTTTGTCACCATTCATCCATTTATTAATGGAAATGGTCGCACAGCGCGTTTGCTTTTAAACTTTCAATTGACAAAAACAGGATTTTTGCCAATTTATGTTAAACCAAATGAAAAAATGCGAAATGCTTATAATGAAGCTCCTTATGAAACGCAAAAAACACCTGATGCTAGTCATGAACCTTTTAATCAATTTATTGCAAAAATTGTAGAAGAAACTTTGCATGAGAGAATTGAAGTATTAAAATTAAATGAACAAAATTTACGTGATTATGATCGTTAAGGAGAAAGAATGAAAGTTTTGCTGATTATTCCTGCTTTTAATGAAGAGAAGAGTATTGAAAAGACTGTTTTAAAGATTGCGGAATTTAAAAAGAATTATAAACTTTCTTATGCTTTGGATTATATTGTGATCAATGATGGATCTACTGATAATACGGGGAAAGTTTTAAATGAATGTAAGATTAATCATATTGATTTAATTAATAATTTAGGAATTGGCGGAGCGGTTCAAACAGGTTATATTTATGCTAAAGAAAAAGCTTATGACATTGCTGTTCAGTTTGATGGGGACGGGCAGCATGATATTAATAGTTTGAATAATATTGTTAAGCCTATTTTAAAAGATGAATATGACTTTGTGATTGGCTCTAGATTTGTTGAAAATGCAAAGGATAATTTTCAATCAACACCTATGCGCAGGTTTGGGATTATGATTATTTCTTTAATAATTAGGCTTGTTTGCCACAAAAAAGTTTATGATACAACATCAGGCTTCCGAGCGGCGAATCAAAAAGCAACAGCTTTTCTAGCAAAACGATATCCAGTAAGTTATCCTGAGCCTGAGTCAATTGTCCATTTGCTCAAAAAACATTTTCGAATTGGGGAAAAGTATGTGCAAATGTATGATAGGGAAGTTGGGTTATCTTCCATTCGAGCACTTACTTCACTAACGTATATGATTGAGGTTGTAGTAGCTATTCTTATCTCAGGATTTATGAAGGAGGAGGATTAATGTCATTAATGCTGCGCTTAGAGATGTTGACTTTTTCTTTGATCTTGATTTTTATCATTATTCGCATGGTCAATAAAAATATTTTTTCATTAAAAAAGTCTTCTCCTTGGTTATTATTAGGTATAGCTTGTTTATTTATGGTTATTTTTCCAGATATGGTTGTTTGGTTTAGTAATGCTTTATCTTTTAAATCCCCCATGAATTTTTTATTTTTTGGAGCGCTTGTTTTTTTACTTTTGATGCAGATTTTAAATACTTATCTTAGTACTAGACGAGATGGAAATGTGAAAAAGTTGGTTCAGGAAATTTCTTTGCTTAAAGCAAAGATTAAAAAGATAGAGAAAAAATTGTTGAAAAAGTAAATATTTTTGTGTGTAGATCTATATAAAATTTTTGATAGAATGTTACAAATATAGGAGTTTTTCATAGCTATGAAAAGAGTAATAAAGTGTTATGCTTTCTTTTTTTTATTAGGATTATTTTGCAGTATTGATGTTTTTGCTAAGCAATATGAAAAAAAAGAAGCTGCTTTGTCTTTAAAAGATGAAACAAGCCAAAAAGGGCAGATATATTTAGCAAAAGATGTTACTTATGCTTTTGAAAAAATCAAATCTGGCAATTTTAAAAAATCAGATTTTAGCGAAGTTAATTTAGAAAAATTTCATTTAGGTGCAGGAGTGAGTTTTAATAGTAAGAAAAAGACATTTACTTTATTTGATTTTATTGATAATTCTAAGAAAGATTCATTAACTTTTGGTTGCAATATCAAGTTGGATAGCAAACAAGTAGAAGATGTTTTAAAGCTGCTTTTTCTTACGCGACAAACTTATTTAGAAGTTTTAAATGATGGAAAAGAAAAAGCAGATCGGGAATTTATTTTAGGTGATAAGCATCTAGCAAAAGCTAAAGTTTTCAAAAAGCATTATTATTTAGTTATTGATAAGGCAGAAACAAAAATTCCAAAAATTATATACATTAAAGGTGAAAAAAATCAGTTAGCTTTTAAGAAAGCAAAAAGTAATATGCAATTTCGTATAGAATCTTTTGGTTTAACTAATAAGCTTGATGAACGAAAAATTGTGAAAAATGTTTATAGTGCTAATTACGGAGAAGTTATTAACTATCGTTTAAAGATTAAAATACCTAAAGACTCTGTTGGTGCAATAATTAAGCTTTTAGCAAGTCATAATTTAGTAATTGACCAAAGGACAATTCAAGTAGAAGGATTAGATAGCAGTAAACTAAATATTGAAAAAAAAACAAAATTTTCTGACAAAGAACCTCATATAGGATCTTCTTTGCTTGTTAGTGAAAACATTTATAATTTGAAAAATTTATTGAAAGAAGATAATTTATCGCTAGAGACTTATGTTATTAAATTTTCTGAAGATTTTGCTAGAGGAGATAAAAAAGAGATGAATATTTCTTTTTCTGCTATTTTACATAATTTATATAACTATGATATTGTCATAAAAAATCAAAATAAATTTTCTGAAAAAAAGACCATTATTTCAGAGGCTAACCCTGATTTAGGTTATTATGTAAAAGCAGAAGTTAATTTTAAAGATAGTAGTGGAGAAATAATAGAATCTGATAAAGTATCATCAAATGTTCAGTCATTTGGTAGTAATTTCTTTCTTTATGATGGCTTTAGATCTAAGCCGATTAGAGGAGCAAAATTTGCGCTATTTCGTGTTGGGAACAATAATCAGGTAGATTATGTTGAGTACCTTGATGAGCACAAAGATTATGTTTGGCAATCGATGAATTATAAAATAAAAAATTTAGCACGTGATGTACAAGTAAGTGGTAAAGCTTATCAGGAATTTGTTGAAAATTTTAAAAAGAAAAAAATTACTTCGTATTCATTTAAAAACGATAAAGATCCAAGCACTTTTTATTTTCGTGGTCTATCAACGGATTATACTTATTTTCTTTATCAAACTGAGTATGTTAAAGACTATGTTGATTCTGGGAAATTATGGACATTTAGTAGTTCAAATACATCATTAACTAGTGCTGTGCAAAAATATTTGGGCGTTTCTGAATATTGGCCAAAGAAAAAAAAATATGAAGAGTTTAATTGTATTTATAATTTGAAACAGGAAGAGAAATTGCGACAAACTTATTCAGGAAGTCACGTGAAAAGATATTTGTTGATGGTTTTGATAGGAACATTTATTGTTGTTGTGGGCATGGTAGTACTGATTTTGAAAATTAGTTAATGCGAGTTTCAATAAGCTTAATGTTTGGAGAGAAAGATGCATAGTAGTAGTTTGAAATTTGGAAAGATAAGAGAAAAATTTAAATATCGGGATACATCATTGTACTTAATTGTTGGAATGATTTGCGTGTTGGCATATTCAATAATTCTTCCGTTATTTATAGCACCAGATGATTTTTATCATTTTGATTGTTCTGGGTATATTTCTAATACAGTAATAGATAGAAGTTATATTTCTAAAAGTAATTGGGAATATCCTGATTATGTAAAACAGTCGATAAAAGAAAAGACTTACATTAGGAATTTATTTTTTACAAAAATAAAAACAATTAATCGAAAAGATGTCTTTGATAAACGTGCGAAATTTCAAAAAAATTATGAATTTTGGGGACATGTTATTCCTGCAATTGGGATGAAATTAGGTTTTTTAATTTATCCTTCTATTGGTGTAATGATTGTTTTTTCACGGATTTTTTCAGGCATTTTTTATTTAATTTGTTTATATTTTATCATTAGGAAATTGCAATATGGGAAAAAATTATTTATGGCTGTAAGTTTAACGCCAACAATGCTTCCGCTACTTTCTTCTATGAATTATGATGGTTTAAATTTTGTAATCACTTCGCTTTTTATAATGATGATTATAAATATAAGTGTTAAAGATCAATATTTTTTATCGGATATAATTCCAATACTTATTAGTGCTATTTTGGTGTTTTTTTGTGCAAAAACAAATATGATTTTATTGCTATTATTTTTATTAATACCGTTATGTAAATTTTTTGTTAATAGTTTTCTAAAGAGGATATTATCAATTCAATCTTTATATTTAAGTATTTTCATCATTTTGGTAACTGTTAGTGTTTTTTATGCCTTAACTATCAAATTGGTTGCAAGAAGTACAATAATAAAAATTATTAATACAATTTTTTATCCAAGCAATATGGCGTTAAGTTCTGAGATTTTAGGTGGCAATTTAACATTTAATTCAAGTATATTAAATTGTTGTTGGACTATTATAATTGTTTTTTTACTAACAACCAATGAAGATGAAGTAAGATTTAAAACAAAAGAGTGGGCATGGACGGCTATATTTCTTTACTTTTTAAATATTATAATCCTGCTAGTTTCGTATCAAAATTTTCCAGATTCTGTTCTTCTTTCTAAGAAGATTATTGGTGGGGTACAGGGAAGGTACATTACTCCATATATTTTACCTCTTACTATGATCACTGTTTCTTTTAATAAAGGAGTATATATAGATGATAAAATAAAAAAAATTTTAATTTTAGGAAGTGCTATTATTTCTACTGTTATTATTATTTATATATCATATGTTTTTAATTAGATAGAGAAGATATTTTTGGTAGAGGAGCTTATGAGTGAAAAAAATAATTGATATATTGTTCCCTTATTATGGCAATGTCGAGATGATGAAAAAAGCTGTATATTCAGTGCTGCATCAAACTTATCCATATTGGAAACTAAAGGTTTTTGATGATGGTTACCCAAATAGTGAACCTGAAAAGTTTTTTAATGAGTTAATTACAAAAGAAATTAAAAGCAATGGAAGATCTAGAGTTTCTTATAAAAAAAACGCTCAAAATTTGGGAGCGAATGGTAATTATCAAAAGGCATTGAATGAAGTAACCTCTGAATATTATGTAATGATGGGGGCAGATGATATGATGCTGCCTAATTTTTTAGAAATGTTTATCAAGAGACTAAAAGCATTAGATGAAATTGATCTTTACCAGCCAAATGTTCAAGTGATTGATGAAAATGATCAAGTATATTTACCACTTGTAGATAAAATTAAGCGTGTGGTGATGCCAAAGTATGGAGGATTATTTAAAGGTGAAGAGATAGCAAAGTCATATATCCATGGTTGGCATTATTTTCCTTCGATTATCTGGAAGACACAAAGTGCTAAAAAAGTTGGTTTTAATACGGATTATGATGTCATTCAAGATGTGAATATGGGGTTAGATATTATTCAAAATGGTGGCAGATTTTATTTTGATAAAGATCATATAACTTTCTCTTATCGTCGACACTTAAAGTCAGATTCGTCCGTAAAAGCTTTGGATGGAGTTAGGTTTGCTGAAGAGAGAACATTTTATCAAAAAAAAGCACAACAGTTTCACAAACTTGGTTGGTATAAGGCAGAAAGAATAGCAAAAAGGCATATATTTTCAAAATTAAATGCATTGTCGTTACTTCCAAAAGCGATTAGCTTAAAGAGTGGCAAACCTAATCAATTGATTAAACATTTATTTCATTAGACCTCCTCGTAAACTTCAAAATCCCAACTAATTTGATATACTAAAATTGGTAATAAGAATGGATTATGAAGCATACTATACAAAAGCACAAACACTAAGTGAAGTAGATTTTAAGC
>JAISYQ010000023.1 GCA_031269775.1 Streptococcaceae bacterium | reverse complement strand
TTGGAAACTCCCCTGGAAGAAAATAAACGACAATTATAAGGAGGAGATATGTTTTGATTAAGTTAAAAAAGTTAAGACTTGTTTTAAGTTTAGTAATGTTGTCTTTAATTGTATCAGTTGTTAGTGTCTCTGAAGAATGTTATGCAGATCCTGTGGAAGAAGCACGTATATACGTACAAACGTCATTATCTTCTGAAGAAATAGAGCGACTTAAAAATCCGGCAAGTCCTTGGGAAGAATTGAATAACATTGTAATGAAAATTTATCCATATTTAGATGTAGCGTCATATCAGAAATTAATTAAAGCAATTGAGGCTATTCCAGATGGAATTTTATTGTTTGACTATCAAAAAATCTTTGAAAATTATAAAAAAAATTCAGTAACAAAAAATTTTTTTGATGGATTTGAAGTACATTTTCGACCAATATGGCAAATTAGATTTGCCGAAAAATTACGATTAAAAAAAGAAGAACATATACTTCAAGCTGAAGAGGCACGTAGAGCGGAAGAAACATGGAGAGAGGAAGAAAACCGTAGAGCGGAAAAAGCATGGAGAGCGGCAGAAGACCGTAGAAAAGAAGAAGACCGTAAAGTGACAGAAGCATTGAGATTGGAAACAGAATGGAGAACGAAAGAAACACGTTTAGCGGAAGAAGCATGGAAAGCGAAAGAAATACGTTTAGAGGAAGAAGCATGGAAATTGGAAGACGCACGTAAAAAGGAAGTAGAATGGAGAGAGGAAGAAGTACGTATAGCGAAAGAAGCATTGAGATTGGAAGCAATATGGAAAGGGAAAGCAACACGGAGAGCGGCAGAAGCACGTAGAGCAGCGGCATGGATGGCAGAAGACCGTAAAGTGGAAGAAGAAGACCAAGCCCGTAGAGTGGAAGAATTATTTAGAATGACAGAAGACCGTGGAGAGGAAGAAGACCGTAGAGAGGAAGCAGAACGTAGAGCGGAAGAAGCACATAAAAAGAAAGTAGCATGGAAAATTGAAGAAGAGCGTAGAGCGGAAGAATACTGTAGAGCGAAAAAAGCACTTGAAGCGGAAAGAGCACATGAATTGGCAGAAACACGTAGAGCGGCAGAATCATTGAGAATGGAAACAGAACGTAGAGCGGAAGAGACATTGAGAGCGAAAGATGCATGGAGAATGGAAGAAGAACGTAGAGCGAAAGAAGAACGTAGAGCGGCAAGATCATGGAGAGAGGCAGAAGACCGTAGGGCAAAAGAAATATATAGAGCGAAAAAAGCACATAAAATCGATGAACTAGCAGCTCAGATACTGTTTCAATTACCATTAGCAACAAGTCCGGATGGTACAAAATATTTTCAGCTATTAAGGGAAGCAAAAACTTACGAACAAGCATTAGTAGCTTGTTCGTATAGTAATGATTATCATGAGCAGGGTGGAATAAAATGGATATTATTATCAGCAATAGATATGTATAAAGGTATTGAAAAAACTGAGGGCAAGCGCTTTGGAGTAAAAGGTGATGAATTTTGGGATGGATTTGAGAAATTCTTGCGACAACAGCAGCTTGGTCAACGTCAGCCTCATGAATTTCAATCCCAGCTAACAGCAAAATTATTACCATTGATCCTTTATTAGCAAAATTATTATTATTTATTGATCTTTCGTTAAACTAACGAGCACCCTGTGACGAAGTAGGGAGTGAATGTGACCCCTGAACACAAAGCTAATCCATCAGTTGAGAAGTGGAGTGATGGTAATGCAAATTAAAGAGAGGACAGAAAACAAGCGAGCATTGATTATGAAAAAAATCTGATTGCGGTGCAAAGGTATAATGATGACAGATGGGCTGAAGCAAAATACGATCAGTCGGATATTAAAACCAGAATCCTATCACTATAAAAGAGTCGGGGGAAACATTCGATAAAATTGCAAGTAAAAAAACGAAGGGAGAAATATCTCTTCGTTTTTTAGTAGACGATATCCAAACTTAAGATATCTTTACTTATGTATTATCCAAACATAGCCAAAATATGTTAATGTTTGAATATAAAATTAGAAGATGATAATAATTTTTAGCATTAGATAATAAACTTTTATTACGAACTGATGATTTGATTTTTAAAATGATTTTTTGGATAGAGTCTAAAGGATATATTTTTATGGTTCAAAATGCAGAGTTTCAGGGAATTATTTTATTTTCAAAAGATTATAGAGAAAAAGATCGATTGGTAAAAATTTTCACAAAAAATTCAGGCAAAAAGATGTTTTTTGCGCGTAATGTTCAAAGAAAAAATAATTTTTTAAAGCAGGCGATAATGAATTTTCATTATGGAACTTATATAGGAAAATTACAAAAAGATACTCTTTCTTTTTTAAATGATGCTAAAATTGTCGATGTTTTTTCAAAGATTCAAGCTGATCTTTTTTTAAATGCTTTTGCGACTTATATTTTAAGTTTGTTAGATGCGGCTATTGAAGATAATAAAGCTAATCCAGATCTTTATAGTTTTACTAAACAGTCTTTGCAGTTAATTGATGAAGGATATGATGCACAAATTGTTACCAATATTTTTGAATTGCAGATTTTATCATTTTTTGGTGTGCAGTTAAATTTTCGCTCTTGTGCATTTTGTGGGAATACCCAAGATAAATTTGCTTTTTCTTCGTATATGAGTGGGATTGTTTGCCTAAAGCATTACTTGCAAGACAAAACACTTTATAAAGCAAACCCGCAGGTGATCTATTTTGCAAGAATGTTCTCTAATATTTATTTAGATCAAATTAAATCAATTAACATTAGCGACAAAATAAAGCAAGAATTACGTATTTTTATTGATTCTTTATATGATGAATATGTAGGAATTAAATTGAAAAGTAAGAAGTTTATCGATCAAATGAAAGATTGGACTTAGAGCCTACCTGTTATATGTTTAATAATTGCTCCAGATTGAGGGTAAAACGGGCAAGTGAATACTTGAATCCGTAGAACTCTCTTTTATTTTGCAATTTTACATTTATAATCACCTTCTGAAAATATTTACTTAGTGAGGTGACTAGATATGAAAAAAGAACTTTATTTGGAGGTAAATGAAGCTTATTTGATCGATTTAATTAAATTATTTAAAAAGCATCCTGAAGGGCTTTTGGATGCTGAAATTTGTGAAAAATTAAAAATTTCCCATTATCGTTTGATTATTTTGCGTATCCTTTTTGAGAAAAAACGAGAAGAGCTTAATTTCCAAAAAAAATTAGTTTGGATAAAAAATCAAATGAAAAGCAAACTTAATTTTTTAAAATATCAACATGAACAAGAAGTTGCTGATTTTTTACAAGCTATATTGCAATCATCCAAAATTTTTAAATTTGCCTCCCTTTTATTGCAGTTTAAGAATATTTCTATTCATAATATATCTAGTAGGATGAAAATCAACGAGAAAAAATTGCGGAGAATTAGTTTACAGCTTAAAAATGAATTTCGTTGTTTTTCTTTAAAAGTTAGTGAAAAAGGATTTCGCCTAGATGGTGATGAGGGAGTAATTCGCGAGCTTTTATTACAATTTTGGTGGCAAACTAAGAGTCAAAATTATTGGCCAGTTTATTTTATTAAAAAAGAAAGAATTAAGAAAATGGTAGATAAAATAATCTCACGCTTAGGAGCGGAAACTATTGCTAAAAGCACTTGTGAAGAATTGTATTTAAGAGTTGGCATTCAATTATTAAGAATATCGCGTAATTATCGATATGTTAAACCACTAGATTCAAACCTTTATTTAAAAACAAGCAAACATTATCATAAATTTTACCAGTGTATAAAAGAACAGGGATTATTAAGTAATTTGTATATGGAAGAAATTGATTATTTATATAACATATTTATTTATCTTGGAGTGATTCCTCTTACAGCCTTAAATGTAGAAAATATTAAGGTAAAATCTTGTTTTAATGCTGTTTTAACTTTTATTGATGGCTTAACTATAGATATACCAAGTGAGCAAACCAAAGACTTACTAAATCGATTAAATTTTTATTTACCAATAGCCAAAAAGGTAGTACTAAGCGGAGTTTTTCAACAGGCATTATCGTTTGATTCAGAAAATTTTGAAAAGTGTTTATCTTTAGCTAAAGAGATTATAAAGACTTTAGAGATATATTGCTTAGATGTTCATCAGTTAGCATGTTATTATTTTTACCTATTAAAATTGCCAATTGGTCCAGAAAGAGCAGCAAAAATTTACTTTGCAAATGAAGAAAATGAAATTTACAAAGTTGATACAAAAAAACAAATTGAGCAAGTATTTCAAAATTTTCATTCTTTTCAATTTGTAGATGAGAGCGAAAAGTATCAAGCGGATATTGTTTTATTACATCATCATAAAACAGGAGAATTTTATGATAATGCGCAAAAGCAGTTATTTATAAATAAAAAACTTGATGCTTATGATTTTGGGCGTATTAATAAGCTGTTAATCGAAGTGTCTTTTACGAAAGAAAAAACTGCGAATAATAACATCATTTAAAAATATGATATGATTATTCAACAGCAGGCTCTTAGTAAGTATTGGAGGTTTATATGATAGAAAAACAAAAAGTTGCAATTCTAGGAGCAGGATCTTGGGGAAGCGCTTTGGCACAAGTATTGGATGATAATGGACATAGTGTGCATATTTGGGGCAATATTTCTGAGCAGATAAATGAGATAAATAATAAACATACTAATAAAAATTATTTACCTGATTTAGTATTAAGTGAAAGTATTCGTGCTTATCATGATTTAAAAGATGCAATTAGTAAGGCTGATGTGATTTTATTTGCAGTGCCAACAAAAGCGATGCGTATGGTAGCTAAGCAATATGCCAAAGTAGCTTGTAGTAAGCATTTGCTAATCCATGCATCAAAAGGTTTCGAGCAAGGTACGCATAAGTTTCTTTCGCAAGTTTTAGCAGACGAAATTCCAGCTTCACTTTATCAAGCGATTGTGGTTCTTTCAGGTCCATCTCATGCAGAAGAAGTGGCAGTACGTGATATTACAACGATTACGGCAGCTTCGGTTGAAAAAGAAGCTGCTATTTTTGTGTGTGATATGTTTACAAATGATTATTTTCGTATTTATACAAATCATGATGTTATTGGTGTTGAAACAGCAGGGGCATTAAAAAATATTATTGCGCTTGGCGCAGGTGCTTTGCATGGTCTAGGTTATGGAGATAATGCAAAAGCAGCGATTATTACAAGAGGTTTGGCTGAAATTACTAGACTTGGTGTAGCGATGGGAGCAGAACCATTAACTTATATGGGACTTTCAGGTGTTGGTGATTTGATTGCTACAGCTACTTCAATTCATTCCAGAAATTGGCGAGCAGGTGAAAAGTTAGGTCGCGGGCAAAAGTTCTTAGAGATAGAAAAAAGTATGGGGATGGTCATTGAAGGTATTTCTACAGCAAAGGCAGCTTATGAGCTCTCGCACATACTTAAAGTAGAGATGCCAATTACCAAAGCTATTTATGATGTTTTATATAATAATGCTGATGTATGCAAAGTTATTAAAGAGATCATGCTTAGAGATGTTCGTCCGGAAAATGAATATAAAAATTGTTTGTGAGATAATTTGTAAATTTGACAGGAAAATTTTAGAATTTTGTAATAAAGTTTTCGCTGTTGCCGGATTAGCTCAGTTGGTAGAGCAACGCATTCGTAACGCGTAGGTCACAGGTTCAAATCCTGCATCCGGCATAAATAAATTTTTTATTTTTTTAAGTGATTTTCATTATCAGATTTTGAGGTGTTTTTATGATTTTTGATACACATACACATTTAAATGTTAAAGATTTTGCAGGGGAAGAAAAAGAGGTTATTGAGCGTGCAGTAGCTTCTGGCGTGAGTGAAATGGCGATTGTCGGTTTTGATAAAAAAACCATTCAAAAAGCTTGTTTTTTGGCAAAGAAGTTCCCAAATCTTTATAGTATCATCGGCTGGCATCCAACTGAAGCAGGGAGTTTTCAAAGAAAGGTCGAAGTCTGGTTAATAAATGAGATGGTATCTTCTAAAAAGGTGATCGCCTGTGGGGAGATTGGTTTAGATTACCACTGGATGAAAGATTCTAAAGAGATGCAAGAGAAAGTTTTTCGTCGCCAGCTAGCCATCGCACGAGAATTAAAAAAGCCGGTAGTTATTCATACACGCAAAGCAACAAATGATACTTATCGTATTTTAAAAGATGAAGGTGTACCTTACAGTGGAGTCATGCATAGTTTTAGTGATAATGTGGAATGGATGAAAAGGTTCCTTGATTTAGGAATGTTGATTTCATTAAGTGGAGTAGTAACTTTTAAAAAGTCAGAAGATGTGCATAAGATAGCAAAAAAGGTTCCAATCACAAAGTTGTTGGTAGAAACAGATGCACCATACCTAACTCCTGTACCTTTTCGTGGAAAACGTAATGAACCTGGATATGCTCGCTATGTTGTGGAGGAAATTGCCAAATTACGAAACATTTCTTGGAAAGAAGTAGCTAAACAGACAAAAGAAAATGCTCATAATTTGTTTAAATTAGGAAAATATGCATGAAATAAAAATTTAAGCAGATTATTATTAAAGGAAAAAATTAATGAGTGAACAAAATTTGCAAGAAATTGCATCTTTAAGTAGAACACGAAAGATAATAAAAAAATATAATCTTAAGTTAAAGAAAAGTTTAGGGCAAAATTTTCTAATAAATGCAAATATTTTACAAAAAATTATTAAAGCAGCTAAAGTTGATCAAACAACTAATGTTTTAGAAATTGGTCCAGGAATTGGTGCTTTAACAGAATATCTAGCGCGCACATCGCATCAAGTTCTTGCCTTTGAGATTGATCAACGAATGTTACCTGTTTTAACGGAAACATTAAATCCTTATAAAAATGTAACAATAATTAATCAAGATATTTTAAAAATTGATTTAAAGCAAGAAATTTCTAAATTTTTTGCGGATCATTCATTTAAAGTTGTAGCAAATTTGCCATATTATGTGACAACTCCAATTATCATGCACTTAATAAAAAGTAAATTAGATATTGAACAAATGGTTATTATGATCCAAAAGGAAGTGGGTGAGCGAATTTCAGCAAAACCTGGCAGTAAAGTTTATGGTTCATTGTCAATTGCTGTTCAATATTTTATGAAAGCACACATTATTTTTGCTGTTCCAAAAACTGTTTTTATTCCTAAGCCAAATGTTGATTCTGTTATTCTTTCTTTAACGAAACATAGAGCTCCAGCTGTTTTAGTGAAAAATGAAAAAGCGTTTTTTTATTTGATAAAAGCATCCTTTGCTAAAAGACGAAAGACTCTCTGGAATAATTTAGTGTATGCATATGGCAAGGAGCAAAAGATTCAAAATAAATTGATAAACGCTTTAGAAAGCTCAAAAATTGATCCTAAAAGACGTGCAGAGACGTTAACAATTCAAGAATTTGTAACTTTAAGCAATGCGATCTTTGCACTTTTTTCATTTATGTGGATTACGAATCTGTAGTTGACGATTCATCTTTCTTTTAATGTTTGGGCAAGTTGCATAATAATCGGAGCTGCAAATTCCATTAAAATTCTACAATTATCTTGATTCAAAGAATACTTATCAAAAAGTCGTTGCAAGTTCCTAGATATATGTAAAGGAGAGGCAAATGGATTTTGACCTGCATAATAACACCCTTGAATTCCAAAAAGGGTGAATAAAAGCATGGGTAAAGCGCTCACATTCATCTAATATCTTCAGGCTACCCAAACAGTTCCAACAACTGTAGCTGCATTATATATCCTAAATTAGATAAAGCAGCTGTTATAGCAGTACTTGTTTGAGAGCTGTTCCCATTAGTATTTCCTTCTCCAACTTTTCCTTGATTGAAAGCAGGAGTATCACTTTGCTCTGTTGTTTCATCGTCTTCTTCAGCAAAAACGACTTGAGTAAAATTTAGAAATACCGGTAATATAGCTATCAATAAAAGAAAATTTTTTATAAATTTTCTTGCTTTATTTTTCATACCATCTATCTCCTTCTAAGAGCTTGTTAATGATCTTTAATGGTCATTCGTCACTTGGAGATCGTTAACAGCTAGCTATAAAACATTAAACTATATAATTTATAATTAATTGAAAAAAACTTTAAATATAATTTAATAAAATTATCTCTAAATAACATTTTTTTGCTGATAGATTACAATTATTAGAAATTTAGAAACTTAAAAATTGGCAAAAAAATTACAAGCAAGCTTTAAATTCCCCTATATCAACTACATTATTTACATAATTGTAGAAACATTTGGATTATGCGTTGCGAAAATAATGATTATCTCAGATAAGAGAAGTTTTAATAACAGTGAAATATAGTATTTTGATTAAAAGTTAACACATACGCTTCTAAAATATGCTACTCTTTTTATAAAGTATTCATAAATAAAAATAAGCCCCATATCAAACGACCAGCAAGCTTACATTATAGCTGCCAAACAACGAAAAGATTATCGAAATGGATATTATTTACGCATGATGGATATTTAAATAAAAGAGACTATTTAAAATCAAAGTGCTATAAATACAAAAAACAAATTTATATCGAGGAAATGCTATGAAACGTGAAAAATTAATAGCTCATATTGAAATGCTAAAAGAAAAAATGCCTTGGTTCGTATTAGATTATTATCAGTCAAAACTAATTGTCCCTTATTCTTTTACCACTTTATTTGAGTATCTAAAAGAATATCAGCGTTTTTTTACTTGGTTAATCGACGCAAAAATCACCATGGTATCTTCTATCAAAGAAGTTCCACTTAAAATTTTAGAACATTTAAAAAAGAAAGATCTTGAACTTTACATTAACATGTTAATGGAGCGTCCAACACAAAATAATAAGTCTAATAACCGAGGATTATCACAGGCAACTATTAACAGAACAATCTCAAGCCTTTCTTCTCTTTTTAAATATTTAACTGAAGAAGTTGAAAATGAAAATGGTGAGCCTTATTTTCATCGCAATGTTATGAAAAAAATTCAAACACATAAAAAACGTGAAACCCTAGCAGCTCGCGCGGAAAATATTAAACCAAAACTTTTTTTAGGTAATGAAACAAAGGAATTTCTTAAATTTATCGACAATGAGTATGCAGAAAAACTCTCCTACCATGCTAAATTTTTTTTTATTAAAAATAAAGAACGCGATTTAGCAATTATTGCGCTTATCCTTGGCTCTGGTATCCGTCTTTCAGAGTGTATCAATATCGATATGGATGATCTTTATTTGCGTACACAACGTGTAGAAGTTTTCCGTAAAGGCGGAAAACGTGATTCAGTAAATATTGCCAGTTTTGCCATTACTTATTTGGAGCAGTATCTTATCGTACGAAAAATTAAATATAAGGCTAAAAAATTAGACAAAGCTCTCTTTTTAACTTTCTATAAAGGCCATGCTAATCGTATTGATGCCTCTTCTGTTGAAAAAATGGTTGGTAAATACTCTAAAGCTTTTAAAATAAAAGTTTCTCCGCACAAATTACGACACACTTTAGCAACAAGACTCTATGCTGAAACAAACTCACAAGTATTGGTCAGTCATCAGTTAGGACATTCTTCAACGCAAGTTACTGATCTATACACACATATCGTTGAGGATGAACAAAAAAATGCTTTAGATAAGCTGTAATAATATATCAAAAAATTAATTTAATAATCTTTTAAGTTGTTTATAAAATGATTTCTCTGCTAAAATAAGAAAAATGACGCTATTTTCATCAATTAAATAAGCAACATGATATTAGACCTTCTCGAAAAGTAGATGTATGAGAATTTCGTTTTCTTTTTCCCTGACGGCGACAGAAAATTCACTTTCGTTCATTTTCTTTTATCCATCACCTAGAAGCCGTGCCTCTAGCGTCAAAAAGC
>JAISYQ010000004.1 GCA_031269775.1 Streptococcaceae bacterium | reverse complement strand
TTCGACTTTTTAATCAGCATTTTTTAAATCTGTACTTGAAGATAAGTAAGCAAGTTTAAAAGATTGCTTGTGTAGGACATTTATGAGAAGCAATTGTTATGTTTTCAAAATTTTCTTTTGTGATGTTAAATTGTTTTGCTGAAGTAGCTATAAATTTGACAATTCCATTATCATGGTAAGTAAAAACTTTGGGTGCATAGATTTGACAAAGTCCGCAAGCAATACAGCGTTTAGGGAAAATCGTAATTGTTTTGATCATTTTTGATACCTACCTTTCCTTATCAAAGGAAAAAATTATTATAATATAAATGAAAATTTATTTTAAAATTACGCTTTTTTATAATTAAATAGCCATTTTTGCACATCTTCTTTAATCTTTACCTCATCAGAACATATTGAAAAATCATACCAATTAATATTTACTACTCGATTGGTAAACCAAGTCATTTGTCTTTTCGCATATCTTCTTGAGTTACGTTTTACCAATTCGATTGCTTCTTCTAAAGAAATCTCCCCTTTAAAATAAGGAAAAAACTCTTTATAACCGATACCTTGTGCAGCTTGCGTTTGAGGTAGATCAAAAAGCATCTTTGCTTCATCAAGAAGGCCATTTTTCATCATTTTTTCAACACGAGCATTAATTTGCTGGTATAACAAATTGCGCTTAATTTTCACTCCGATAAAATAAGGATCATAAAGCATTTTCCCTTGTTTATGAAAAGAACGGATACTTTTGCCAGTTGCTTTTAAAATTTCTAATGCTCGCATTATGCGGCGTGAATTATGAACATGAATTTTTTTAGCTGTTTTTTGATCTTTTTTATATAATATCTGCCAAAGAGCGATATTGCCTTTTTCTCTTAGCAACTGCTCATATTTTTGACGAGAGTGTGAATTTTTTATCTTTCCTCCCAATGAAAAATCTTCTAATAATGCTTGAATATAAAGACCAGTACCACCAACTATTATCGGTAATTTTTGTTTTTTACTTAGTTGATCAATTAAGCGCTTTCCTTCTTTTTGAAAATCGGCTACAGAATAGTTATCATTCGGACTACGAATATCAATTAAGTGATGTTTCACCTGTTTACGTTCTTTATGTGTTGCTTTAGCCGTACCAATATCTAATTTTCTATACACTTGCAACGAATCACCACTGATAATCTCACCATTAAACTTTTGTGCTAGCTTTATACCAAGTGTTGTTTTTCCAACTGCAGTAGCTCCGAGAATTACCAGTATTTTTGGTTTGCTCATTAAGAATCATTTCCTTATGTACCATGCTTAGTATAAATTTAAGCAATGCTGTTCGTTTCTAAGTCAGATTTTACCATACATTAAATTTTTTTATTTTTAATTGTATAATTTAAAAAGCCTTTATAACGTATTGTCTCATATAAAAATACCCGCGAAATTTTAACAACTTTCTCCTTTAAAATAGATTTTTAATTATGTTATTAATTTATTTTTAATTTTCTATTTGAGGGGGCAGCGGACAATTGTGCATCTTTGCTGAGATTGCCATTTTTTAAAAAAGATTCTAAACATACTCTTAGAATCTCTCATATATTAATAACCAGAAAATTTATAGCTGCATAAGCAATGACGATAATCATAAGCTAAAAATCAGTTTTTGACTTAAAATTATAGATATTGTGGTTTTTAGTGGTAGAAAGTGGTTTTATGTGGTAATATATTGATTGTAAAAAACATAAAATCAATTAACTCCAAAAAAATTGTAGGTGAATTGCTTTGTTTATGGGTGAATTTCAACATAATATTGATGCTAAAGGGCGACTTATTATACCAGTTCGCTTTCGTGAGCAGATAGGGGAAGAATTTGTAATTACCAAAGGATTGGATCATTGCTTATCCGGTTATTCAACGACCCAGTGGGAAAAGTTAACAAAAAAAATTTCAAATTTGCCATCTTCTAATCCAAAATCACGCCAACTACAAAGATTTTTCTTTGCTTCAGCCAGTCCAAGCGAATTTGACAAACAAGGTCGTGTAAATATTCCGCCAGCACTGCGAGAGTGGGGCAATTTGCAAAAAAATTGTGTTATTGTGGGCAATCCTAGCTGTATTGAGATTTGGAATGAAGATCGATGGAGGCAAATGAATGCTGCAACAGAAAAAAATATCGAAGAAATTTCTGCAGCAATGGAGGAGTTTGGCTTTTGATTTTTGAAAGTGGTCGTTATTATGAATAATGATTTTCATCATTATACTGTGATGTTAAAAGAAGCAGTAAATGGATTAAATGTCAAAGCTAATGGGATTTATGTAGATTGTACTTTAGGCGCAGCAGGGCATAGCAAATATCTTTTATTGCAATTAGGTAAAAATGGTCATCTTTATGTTTTTGATCAAGATATAACAGCGATCAAACATGCAAAAAAGCATTTAGCTTTTTTTGTAAATAAAGGCATGGTTACTTTTATAAAGTCAAATTTTCGTAACTTAAAAGTAACATTAAACAATTATGATCTTACTAAGATAGATGGTTTTATCTATGATTTGGGAGTATCTTCTGCGCAACTTGATCAAGCTAAGCGTGGCTTTAGTTATCAAAAAAACGCAACACTTGATATGCGCATGGATTTAGATATTAAAAAAACAGCTTATAACGTAGTAAATTTATATTCTTACAATGATTTAGTTAAAATTTTTTACCGTTATGGGGAGGAAAAATTTTCTAAACAAATTGCACGAAAAATTGAACAAGCACGAGCTAATAAGCCTATTAACACAACAAAAGAGTTAGTAGAGTTAATAAAAAAAAGTATTCCAGCTGCAGCAAGAAGGCAAAGAGGACATCCAGCAAAGCGTATTTTCCAGGCAATTCGCATTGAAGTAAATGATGAATTAGATGCAATTAAAGATTCTTTAGAACAAGCAGTTGAACTATTAAATGTTAACGGGCGGATCAGTGTAATTACTTTTCATTCACTAGAAGATAAAATTGTAAAAACCATTTTTAAAAAATATAGTACAATACGAAATTTACCACCAAATTTACCAGTTCTTTCATATGATCAACCGATATTAAAAATGATAAATCGCAAACCAATTATTGCTTCTGAAGATGAACTAAAAGAAAACAATCGTTCTCGTTCAGCAAAATTAAGAATTGTTGAACGAATAAGAAATTAAAAGCTTTGAAAAGGAGAAGAAAAAATGGCTAAATTTGATCAATATTTGGCAATCAATGACTATAATTATAATGATCATATGAGAAAAAATAGCAACGAACAGTTAATTAAAATTATGGATTCTCAACTTCCTAAAAGAAAGTTATTGAAAATTTCAAAAATTGAAAAGATTGTTTATTTAATAATTACGATGGTTGCAGTTATTTTTGCTTTTGCAATTATTTACTCTATTACAACGGTACAAACGATTAATAACAAAAACGCAATAATTAAAGCCGAGAATGACAAAATGAAGGAGTCCGTAGATGAATTGCAGCAAAAGGTAAATGAACTATTGCGTGCAGATCGAGTGAAAAAAATTGCAAAAAAGAAAGGACTTTCCGATAATAAATAATTTAACGAGAGAAGATTAAATAAAAATGAAATTATTTAACAAAATAAATAAAAGTAACTTGCATCTTGCAGATAATCGAAAACGTGTAGGAAAAATTTTATTTTATACAACCCTCGTTTTTTTTGTTATTAGTGCTTATAGGATCACAAAAATTACACTTACAGGAAAAATTGGTAATGTTTCTTTAAAAAAACAAACACAAGAATTATATAAAGGACGTCGTGTTATCAAAGCTAGGCGAGGTCTTATTTACGATCGAAATAAAAATCCCATTGTGGAGAATGTTAATTCTTATTCTATCAAGGCCATTCTTTCAAAAAGTTTTGTTAAGGGGAATCAAAAACTTTATGCACAAGAAAAAGATTTCTATAAGCTTGCAAGTGTTTTAAATAAATATTGTGGAATTAAAAAAGAAGATGCTATCAAAAGCATGGAAAAAGGAGCTAAAAAGGGATTATATCAAGTTGAATTTGGAGCTAAAGGCAAAGGCATAACATTAAATGATCGACAAAAAATTCAAAAGGAGCTAAAAAAGCAAAAATTAGTAGGGGTTCTTTTTGATGAACATGCTAATCGTCAGTATCCTAATGGCGAATTTGCTTCGCATTTAATTGGCTATACTAAATTGGATGAAAAAAATGAGAATAGAATTTTCGGCGTTTTTGGTTTAGAGAAAGCCTATGAAAGTATGTTGGCTGGAAAAGATGGAGAAGCGGTTTATGAAAAAAATTTACATGGAGATATTATCCCAGGCACAGAGGTAATAAAAAATAAGCCAACAAATGGACAAAATCTTTATACAACTCTTGATATACGTTTGCAAAATCGTTTAGAAACTTTGATGGAAAAAGTAGCAAGCGAGCAAAAACCAGAAAACATGACGGCCATTTTAATGTCAGCAAAAACTGGTGAAATTTTGGCAATATCACAACGTCCATCTTTTAATCCTGATACTAAACAAGGTTTAGCTAATAAAGGTATGGATTGGAAAAATATTCCTTTTCAAGATAATTATGAACCAGGCTCAACAATGAAAATTATTACAACAGCGATTGCACAGAATGAAGGAAAATTTCATCCACAGGAGACTTTTCTAGCAGGAATACGAAAAATTTATGATACACAGATTGGAGATTGGGATTATAATGATCAAAGGATCGGAGTTCATCAAAAAACATATCTTCAAGGACTAGCAGCTTCTAGTAATGTGGCAATGACTTATTTAGAAGATAGTGTTGGCGATGAATTATTTCATTTATATCAAGAACGTTTTGGCTTTGGACAATTTTTAAATAGTGGGCTTGGTTATGAATCTTATGGAAATTTACCTAAAGCAGAGAATCCTGTTGATATGAGCATGTCTTCCTTTGGCCAAAGTATTAATGTAACTGGTATGCAGATGATGCGAGCAATGAGTGCAATTGGCAATAATGGAGCAATGCTTGAGCCACATGTTATCTCAAAAATTGTAAACCCTAATACTAAGGCTAAAAAAAAAATCGAAAAAGAAATAGTAGGTTATCCTATTACAAAAGAGACGGCGCAAAAGACTTGTGAGTATTTAACACAAGTGGTAAAAGATCATGAATGGGGGGTAGGCTATAGCCATAGTTTACAAAAAGAATTATATGCTGTTCCAGGATATGATATTTCTCCTAAAACAGGAACAGCTCAGGTGGCTCTTTCTAATGGTAAAGGCTATATCAATGGAAAATATTTGCATTCTGTTGCTATTATTGCCCCAAGCAAAGATCCTCAATTTATTTTATATGTAACAATTAAACTTCCAGGTTCTCCTGATGATGTTGAGATGTTATCTAAAATTACTAATCCTTTATTAAAACAAGCGTTAGATGTAGGAATCAAAAAGTCTAGAAAAGATAAAAAAATAACAGCTACAGAAAAAATAAGAGTTCCAGATTATAAAGGAAAAAGTCCACGAGATGCAGAAAATGAAGCTAGATATAATATTTTACAACCAGTTTTAATTGGAGACGGTGTAAAAATTATAAATCAGTCTATTGCAGTGAAAACCAAAATTTGGCCTAATACAAAGATTATTCTTCGAGCTAGTGGCAAAATGCAAATGCCAGATATTATTGGTTGGAGGAAAAAAGATATAAATACGCTAGCGCATGTAATAAAAATTAATATTAAATATTCAGGAAAAGGTAATTTAGCAACTGCGCAAAGTGTGGGATCTTATTTGGATATTCAAGAAGGAGATAAAGTTGAAGTTAGGCTTGGAAAATTAGAATGAGAGCGAAAAAATAATGTTAGAAAAATATATTTTGCCTTTTGTGGTAAGTTTTTTGCTAGTGGTAGGTATAATGCCGCAATTTATTAAATATTTTCAAATGAAAAAATTAGGGCAGACCACACTAAAAGATGTTAAGCAACATGCTAAAAAACTAGGGACACCAACCATGGGTGGGCTTGTTTTTTTGGTGAGTGCGTTTTTTTCTGCTTTACTTAGCGCAGTTTACTTTAATTTATTTACTTTAAATTTTATTGCGCTTTTATTTATTTTGCTCTTATATGGTTTTTTGGGTTTTTTGGATGATTTTTTAAAGGTTTTTTGCAAACAAAATGAAGGTTTAAAGCCAAAACAGAAATTTTTAGGTCAGATTTTTGGCAGCATTGTTTTTTTCTTTATTTTATTATATGAAAATTTTCCGCTTAAGCTTAATTTATTTGATTTGGACAATATTAATTTGGGTTGGTTTTATCTAGCTTTTGTTATTTTTTGGTTAGTTGGATTTTCCAATGCAGTGAATTTAACAGATGGAATTGATGGGTTGGTTTCGATTTTAGTAAGTATTTCGTTAGCTTCATATGGCGTAATTGCTTGGAGGCAGAAACAGATAGATGTGCTAATGTTGATTTTTTCACTTATTGGAGCATTGTTAGGATTTTTTATCTTTAATAAAAAGCCTGCAAAAATTTTTATGGGAGATGCCGGTTCTCTTGCATTAGGAGCAATACTGGCTGCTATTTCGATTCAATTACATAAAGAGTGGACCTTGCTTGTTATTGGAATTGTTTATGTATTTGAGACAGCATCAGTTATATTACAAGTATTATACTTTAAATTAACTGGTGGGAAACGGATTTTTCGAATGACACCGATTCATCATCATTTTGAATTAGGAGGTTTTAGTGGTTACGGTAAGGCTTGGAGTGAATGGCAAGTTGATTTTTTATTTTGGTTAGTTGGTTTGCTTGGCGCAGTAAGCACACTTTGTTATTTGTTGTAAACAAGGAAAGTGCAAAATGGTTTAAAAAACTATTATGAAGCTTGCACTTTATTTGCAAATTACTCCAGTATGGATCCTTTTCTTTATTTTTGTCCTGAATTAATTCAAGAGTGTTATCAGGGTGCAGGTTTTAGTGTAACAAAAGTGCAAATCTATGAAGAAGTTTTTAAGTTACTAGTTTTTGAAAAAGTCATTAGATGTGACATCGTTGAATTTCCTATTTGAAGAAAAAGAAAGCATCGAGGATGAACTATGCGCAGGAGAATTTTCACATTTTTTAGCAGGAGCATTCCCTTAATTAATAGTTAATGAAGAACTCATACCTAATTCCCATTACTTTTAGTAAAGATTTCATTTCTCTAGGATTTAACATAATGAGCTCAATTTGCCATTTGGAAATTATTGGTCAATTAGGAGAGCTAAAAAGTAGATCTAGTTATTGATAACAAAGAACAATTTAAAAGTTTTGGAAGCGTTGCAAAGAAATTGGGAATGAACTTGTTAAAGTCTTATCAGTAAATCTCTAAAAAACTAAAAGTTATGCCCTGTTAACAATCTTAATACGGAACTTATCAATAAAAAGATCGTTAAAAGACTCTTAGAGCTTATTTATTGCCTGCCCAATTGTTCTAATTTTTTATGAAATTCTTCTAATGTCAAGCTATTAAGCATCAAATATTTTGCAACTTCCTCTCCCACATAACGATAATGCCAAGCTTCGTAATTAATTTTTGTAATTTCCTCTTTACCTTGAAGGTAACGTAAAATAAAACCAAAATCTGCAGCATTTTCCTTTAGCCATAACGCTCCTTTTGATGTAGAAACAATCTCTGGCAACAGTTGAGCACCATGCTGTTGATAATAGTCCTGATCTACAACATCAATAGCTAGTCCTAAATGGTGCTCTGAATGACCTGGCTTACTTAGCAAGCGATAAGTTTGTTGCTTAGCTTCTTCTTCTGTCATCCCTTTAGCAATATTTTGATAAATATCTTTTTTTACTAATTGCTCTTGATAAGAAATTGTCCGATAAGCAGATAATATTTGAAGCGGTATACCTGCCTTCTTCGCTGCCTCTAAAAGCTTCTCAGTTTTTTCTATAATCCTAGCATCTAATTGAAAATTTCCCTGAATTACCTCTAAATTAATTTCTTGATCTGAAACTTCATGCTCACTATTTACCAATTGCAAATTCCAATCTGTTGAATAAACATTAGGAAAATTTTTTAAATGATCAGAAACTTTCTTTTTAATAGATGAAATCTTAGGTAAGATAGCAACTTTTTGCTCTGTTTGTTTTTTATCAAAAGAAAAAAAGAGTCCGTACACAACCATAATCACTAAAAAAATCATAGCTACATAGATCAATATTTTACGCAAAAAAATCCTACTCTCTATTCATAAGTATCTGTCATTAACTGAATCAACTCTTGTTTAGAACTAGTTACACGCATACGATCAATCGCAGGAAAGGTAAAGGAGAGAATATCACTATAGCTCCAAACATTATAATCCATAACAACTTTTACCTGTATATACTTTTCTAAGTCCTTTTTATTATACATCTTCTCAACAATTTCAATATTAGCTAAATCAGAATTTATCCATTTTTTTGCAATAGCAGCACTCATTTTCCGGTATTCTAAAACTGCTTGTTGCTCTTTTTCAGGAATCATTTTGGTTAGACGAATTACTCTTTGCACTAGCATCCATTCATAATCAGAAAAAAGAAAAATCAACTGTTGATTTGCAAATTCCGATAAAACAAACTCATTATTTTTCCAAGCTTCCCATTCTTCTTTCGTCAAATTCAACTGATTTTTATAAAATTTTGATTCATCTACATACTCTTCAATCACACGATTCACGACTAAATCAATTAATGCAGCTTCCACAAAGGCGCCTCCTTTACAACTTATTACTTCATCTTTTTTTGATTGGAGTATAACATGTTTATAGATTATAAACATGTTTTATTATTTTATGGAATTTTGTTTGAGATGATTTATCCTCCCAAAAGTAAAATGAAAAATCTTTTTATCGATGATATACTAACAATACAAAAAAGAGGTGAATAAATTATGGGATTGATACATGGACGTAAAGATACTTTAGATAAACTTTTTAAAAAATTTGCTGCTGATCCTAATAAATTAGATGATCCAAATACAAAAAAACATAATGAAAAAGGTGAACGTAAAGAAGCTTCGAAAATTGACTTACCTGAAATAAATAAAAAAAGGATAATTGATCAACAGTTGCTGGAAGAAGAACGAAAAAAACAAAAAATTTTGAAATAATAAAAAAATTAGTTCCTACTCAAATTAATCTCATTATTCAATTGATCAAAAGCAGTTTGAATTCTTTTAGCAACTTCTGCAATTCCTTCACTATTCATTTTTTTAATATCAGAAATATTAATTGGATCTCCATACCGGACATCAATGCGTCTTCGTAAAAAAAGTTGCCCGAATGTTAACGGACCTTGATAAACAACGGGGACAATCCGCACTTTTGCCATCTTGGCAATCACTGCTACACCGCCTTTTAACGTATTAGAATAACGTGTTCCAGTAGGAAACATAACTAAGCTTTTATTTGAAGACTTTAGTTCTTTAATTGGGATTTTTAAGACATCAGATCCCGGATTTGTGCGATCAATCGGAAACGCTCCACAACGACGAACTATAAAGCTAAAAACAGGGATAAACAATTCCTTTTTTGCCATAAAAATAAAACGCTTAGGTCTAGCACCAATAGCCATAAACACTGGGTCAAATAAAGAACGATGAGGAGCAACTAAAATATAATTTTCATCATTGGGGATTTTTTCCCTATTAGCAAAGTGAATATTGCCATTAAAAATCCACAACAAAGCTGCTACAATATCACGCAAAACTGCATAAAACATACAAAATTCTTCTTTCTAATTATAAAATCGACGATAAAACTGATCTAAAAAATTAAGGAAATCTATTATGAAAAGTAATAAACACTATTTTTATGTTTTACTTACTAACGATAATACTTATTATGCCGGTTATACTATTAACCCCGCACGTAGGTTAAAAGATCATAATGATGGAGTGGGTGCCAAATATACACGTTTAAAAAAACGCCGTCCTGTAAAAATGATCCATCTTGAAAAGTTTGCTACACGTAGTGAAGCAACAGCTGCTGAGGCTGCATTTAAAAATCTTACACGTGAACAAAAAAGAAAATATCTTAATATCAATAAATTAAATGTAAAGCAATCATTAAAAATGAAACTCTAAAAAGACCTTAATTAATATAATCTTAAAAAATCAAATAAGCAAAAATAAATTAGGATCTTTTTCTTTTAACGAAATAAGATTTTAATATATTTACATTTTTTTGTAATTCTAACGTTTTTTTCCCAGTTAATCGTTTTTTTTTACACTCAAAAATTATTTTACGCTCCAAATAATACCCCGCGCATCATCTCTTCGACATTATTTAGCTTTAATTTGATAATAGTTTGCTCGATAAATGAGTGATCATGTAAAATTTTTTTTTCACGAATATGATTAGCTTTCAGATAATTAATCAATTTCAAATTATATTGCCCTTCTCGAAATGAAAGAGGCGCAATAACGATGTTTAAGAATATTTCAGAATTTAAACACAGTGCATGTTTTGAATCAAAATATCCTAAAAAAAGGCAAAAATTAACTGAATTAACGGCATAAGGAATGCGAGGAAAGAAGTGATTAATAATACTTAAAAGAATTACTGTCATAAAAAAACATAGTTACATAAACTAAAATAATCAATTAAACAATTTCCTCTAGCTTTTTTAAGTTACAATCAATATAAACCAAAATTTTGATATAATAAAAGCATAGAATTCATATTCGTTCGTGTAGCTCAGCTGGATAGAGCAACCGCCTCCTAAGCGGTAGATCGCCGGTTCAAATCCGGCCATGGACATAAAAAGTCTTAAATCAAATCAACACTTCATTATACGTAAATTTTCCAAATTTAAAATTTACCTTACCATTTAATAAATTTTTAACTTCTTTTTGAAAAGAAGTGACTGATTTTTTTGACACAAAAACAATGATTTCAATATGCCCCATAAATAAACTTTTCTTGACCATATACTCTGGATGCAAAGTAAAAAAATATTGCAACTTTCTATTCAGTGTATAATCAATTTTTAAATGAATTTCTTGTTGTAGCATTATTTTGACAAGTTTAACTTTTTGCAAAGCTTTTGCAACACTTTGAGTATATGCTCTGATAAGTCCACCAACTCCTAATTTTATCCCACCAAAATAACGTGTTACAACCGCACAAACATTAATCAATTGTTTATTCTTTAATACTTCAAGCATTGGTACCCCGGCTGTTCCACTAGGCTCACCATCATCACTACTTTGTTTTATTTCACCATTATTACCAACAATAAAAGCTGAACAATTGTGCCTTGATTTAAAGTGCTCTCTTTTTACTTCAGCAATAAAATTTCTTGCCATCTTCTTGGTAGGGACTCGTTTTAGTTGACAAAGAAAACGTGATTTTTTTATCTCTAACTCGTAAGCTCCATCTTGAGAAAGAGTGAAATAAAACATTGGTAAATTTCTTCCATCAGACATATTTCCTCCTTATAAAGCTTTAGATTTTCAAGTGATAAAAAATTTAGCTGTGTTAAGATTTACTGCTTATTTCTTAAATTTTATATTTTTCAAATTTGATTATAAAGTGAATGATTCATAATACCAAATAGCTTGAATAAATGAAATCCGATATAAACGATAAATTTTGACAATTTTATAGACACTAAAACGGTTTGAAGGTAAAATGCTAATTGCAAAAATAAAGAAATTTAGCTGATAATAATAAGATTTTCCCTACATTATAAAAAGGCTTTTAATTTAAAAATTTTAGGAGGAATAAGAGAATGGTGATTACTGCATCTCAAGTAAAAGAATTACGAAAACGCACTGGTGTTGGTATAATGGATGCTAAAAAAGCACTGGTAGAAGTAGATGGAGATATGGATAAAGCAATTGATCTTTTGCGCAGGAAAGGGATGAGCAAAGCTGCAAAAAAAATAGATCGGATTACAGCTGAAGGTTTAACAGGAATTTACACTGATGGTAATACAGCTGCTTTGGTAGAAATTAATTCAGAAACTGATTTTGTTGCTAAAAATGAGCAATTTAAATTAATCGTTGCTGATATTGCGAAAATTGTAGCTAAAAATAGACCTCAAAATTTAACACAAGCTATGGCATTAACTAATGATAAAGGAGTAACGATTGACGCAGAATTAATTCAAGGAACACAAATTATTGGAGAAAAATTAAGTTTTCGTCGTTTTAAAACTATTGAAAAATCCAATTTAGAAAATTTTGGCGTGTATTCTCATATGGGAGGGCGCATTGGTGTAATCACGGTTGTAGAAGGTGGCAATGAAAAACTAGCTAAAGACCTTGCAATGCACATTGCCGCCATGAGACCACAAGTATTATCGTACAAAGATCTTAATCCAAAATTCATCGAGCAAGAAATGGTGGCGCTTGTTGCACGTCTTGAAATCGAAAATAAAGATCGTAAACGTACAGGAAAATCTGCTTTGCGTATTCCAACTTATGGAAGTCAACTGCAATTAACTGATAAAGTGCTAGCAAAAACGAAAGCTAAATTAGAGTCCGATTTAGCTAAGCAAGGTAAACTTGAAAAAATTTGGAATAGAATTATTCCTGGTCAAATGGACAAATTTGTTAAAGAAAATACTGAAATTGATCAACAATATACACTATTGTCTCAAAGTTACGTGCTTGATGATAGTAAAACAGTTGCTAAATTTTTAAAAAGCAAAGGTGCTTTGATCAAGTCCTTTTTTCGCTTTGAAGTGGGTGAAGGTATTGATAAAAAAGAAGATAATTTTGCTGAAGAAGTGATGAGTCAAGTAAAATTGAATAAATAGTAAAAAATGAAGTAAATGACTTTTGTTCCACCCTCTTTTTAGCAAAGGAGAAAAATTTAATGAACGAGCTTAAGCAAAAAGTTTTACTTTCTATTCACGATGTTGAAATTGCTTTTGGTGAAGGAAAAAAACGTTTTATAGCAGTAGAAAATGTAAATTTTGATATTTATAAAGGAGAAATTTTTTCATTAGTAGGCGAATCTGGTTCTGGGAAAACAACGATTGGACGTGCGGTGATTGGAATTAATCCTACATCTAAGGGAGATATTATTTTTGATGGCAAAAAGATTAATGGCAAACTTTTAAAAAAAGAAAGAGCAAAACTTACTTTACGAATTCAAATGATTTTCCAAAATCCATCAGCTTCTTTAAATAAACGAGCAACAGTAGATTATATTATTTCAGAAGGTCTTTATAATAATCATCTTTTTAAAGATGAAGCTGATCGCAAGCATAAGGTTGCTAATATTATTAAAGAAGTTGGCTTATTACCAGAGCATTTAAATCGTTATCCACATGAGTTCTCCGGCGGTCAAAAACAAAGAATTGGCATTGCTAGAAGCTTAATTATGCGCCCTGATTTAATTATTGCTGATGAGGTAATTTCAGCTTTGGATGTTTCAATTCGTGCACAAATTTTAAATTTATTAAAAAAGTTTCAAAAAGAAGAGGGTCTTACGTATTTATTTGTGGCTCATGATCTTTCTGTTGTGCGTTTTATTTCTGATCGAATTGCAGTTATTTATCATGGGAATATTGTGGAGTTAGCTAAAACAGAAGAGTTATTTAACCATCCAGTTCATCCATACACAAAATCGCTCCTATCAGCAGTACCAATTCCTGATCCTAAATTAGAGCGTGAAAAAAAATTGATTGTATACGATCCTAATATGCATGATTATTCAATAAATCAGCCAAGCTTTCAAAAGGTTAAACCGGAACATTTAGTTTGGGCAAATAGAGATGAGATGGCCAGATATCAGGAAAGTTATGAGTGAGAATTTTAAGAAAGAGCTTAATTTATTCTTTCTCTTCCAATCTAATTCAATTGCCCAATTCAGTTTGAGTAGTATACTTTAAAGATGATTGTTTCGCAAAAAAAGAAAAAAGAGCTTATTTATCAAAATATAATAGTAGGCATAATATTTCAAATAACGTAATCAAATTTATCTTATTTTAAGAGCATACTTTCCCTGCCAAGTGCCTCGTTTAATCATTTCATTATCAATAGCATTAAGCACTTCCCATTTTTTAAGACTCCACATCGGAGCGATTAACGAATTTTTAAGTGCATCGCCAGTTAAGCGATGAATAACGATGTTTTCTGGAATGATTTCTAATTGGCGTACGATAATATCAATATAATCTTTTTTATCCATTAATCTCAATTGCCCTGCATTATAATCACGCAAGATAGCTGTATTTTTCATTAGCTGAAGAAGATGAAGCTTAATGCCTTGGATGTCTGAGTCAAGGAGAGTGCGACGAACATTTTCTAGCATCATCGTTTTTGTTTCTTTAGGTAATCCGTTGATTAAGTGTGTGCAGATACGAATATTGTGTTTACGCAGACTTTTAACGGCTCTAAGATAAGTTTGATAGGAGTGAGCGCGGTTAATTAACTTGTTAGTGAGATCAAAAGTACTCTGTAAGCCAAGTTCTACCCATAAGTATAGTCGTTGATTTAATTCTGCTAGATAATCAATGACCTCAAAAGGCAAACAATCTGGTCGCGTACCGATAGATAAACCTACAACACCAGGAAGTGAGATCACTTGCTCATAACGTTTTCGTAAAGTTTTAACACAAGCATATGTATTGGTAAAATTTTGAAAATAGACAATGTATTGCTTAACATTGGGCCATTTTTTATGCATAGCAAAAACAGCTTTTTGAAATTGTAGCGGTAATGAATCAAGAGCTGCAGCGATGTTTCCCCCTGATCCGTTGTTATTACAAAAAGTACAGCCACCAAAGGCTACTTTTCCGTCACGATTGGGGCAGGAGAAACCTGCATTAATAGGAACTTTAAAAACTTTGAAGCCAAAGTGCTGCTTAAGACATTTATTAAAAGTATAATAGCGTTTATTATCCATCTATAAAGAAAATCTCCTTTTTACTAATTTACTAATCAAATTTTTGAATTATTTTAGCGATCATTAATACATGTCGAAGATTTTTCAGCGTTTCAAAAACAGTTAAGTCTTTGGCAGCTAATCTAGCGATTACAATAAAATCAACATCAGGGCAAATTTCTATAGATAAATCAAAAACGCTTTGACGAATTTTACGTTTGATCTTATTTCTTGTAACGGCATTTCCAAGTTTTTTACTAACAGAGATGCCAACACGAAAATGGAGCTGTTTGTGTGAAGATAACTTATAAATGATAAAACATTTATTGGCGTATGATTTTCCTGTATTAAATACGGCTTGAAAGTCTTTTGCTTTTTTCACTCTATATGATTTTCGCAAAATTTTCGCATCCTTATATTAAGATTAGGGCTTAATAATAGTTTATCCGAAAATAAATTTTCGGCAAAGTGATTTTTAAGGTAAAATATATTAAAATTAACTCTGATCAAAAAATTGCAATTATTTTTAAACAATCTAATCGGGGGCAGCGATGAAGCGATTTAAGTTTATTTTAGCTAATATCTGGAATTTGTTAAAACCACATCTTATTAAGTTTCATGCATGGTGTAAGCAAATTTGGCGTAAGTATCAAATTAACAAAATAATTATTTTATTAACATTAATTTTTATTCTTATTTCTTCAGCATATTTATTTTATCTAGCCAAAACGGCAAATGTTAAAACATTGAAAGCATCTTTGTCAGCAAAAACGCAGATTTATGATGATGAAGGTGCTGAAGCTGGGTATCTTTTTGGACAAAAAGGGACATATGTAAAATTGGATGATATTTCACAACATATTCAAGATGCAGTGATTTCAACAGAAGATAGGACTTTTTATCAAAATCGCGGAATTGATATTTTTGGAATTTTTCGTGCAGCCGTTCGCGGAATTTTGCATGGAAAGATTGTTGGTGGCGGTTCAACCATTACCCAGCAGCTAGCAAAAAATGCTTACTTAACGCAAAAACAGAGATGGGATCGTAAAGCACGGGAATTATTTTTAGCATTTGAAATTAATAAAAAATATAGCAAACAAGATATTTTAGCAATGTATTTAAATAACTCATACTTTGGTAATGGTATTTGGGGGGTGGAAGATGCCTCTTATAAGTATTTTGGGAAAGGTGCAAAGGATGTAAATATTGGTGAGGCAGCAATTTTGGCAGGACTTTTAAAGGCCCCTGAGATTTATAATCCAATTAATTATCCGAAAAACGCCAAAAATCGTCGCGATACTGTTTTGCAGCTGATGGTTAATAATAAAAAATTAAATCAAAAAAAAGCAGATGACGAGGCAAATATTGAAATTATTTCACAAAGCCATTATGTAGCGTTAAAAAAAGATAATTATAAATATCCTTCGTTTTTTGATGCAGTGATTTCCGAAGCAGAGGAAAAGGCGAAGATTTCAGAGCAAGATCTTTTAACCAAAGGCTATAAAATATATACAACTCTAAATCAAAAATATCAAAATGCGATACAAGAGATTTACGCAGATACTAGTAATTTTCCAAAAGCAATAGATTCTCAAGTAACGCAATCAGCATCAATTGCGCTAGATCCGAAAACAGGAGAAGTGCAGGCATTAGTTGGTGAAGTTGGAAATCCAGAAAAACATATATTTCGAAAGTTTAATTATGCAACACAAAGCATGCGCTCCCCTGGCTCAGCAATCAAGCCGCTTGTCGTCTATGCGCCGGCTATTCAACAAGGCTATAAAATAAATGAGATGTTGCCTAATAACAAAGAAATATTGCAAGAAATTGCTAAAGTACCAGGCTTTGATCAAGCAGATATTGCAACAAATTACGGTAATATCTATAGCGATAATATACCTATGTATCAAGCTTTAGCTAATAGCTTAAATATACCGGCTATTTATTTAGAAAGTAAGATTGGACTTGATAAAGCATTTAATATGGGAAGGAAATTTGGACTACCTTTGCAAAAGAAAGATAAATATTATGGTTTAGCTTTAGGTGGCCTTGCTTGTGGTGTTTCGCCATGGACAATAACTCAAGCTTATGGGACATTTGGCAATGACGGGGAGATGATTGAAGCACATTTAATTAACAAAATTGTAGATGCAACAGGAAATGTCGTTTATGAGGTGAATCCAGAAACCAAGGTAATTGTCTCAAAAGGAGTAGCTAAGAAAATGACCAGCATGATGCTTGGTACTTTTAGTCATGGAACAGGAGCTAGTGCTGCGCCTTTAGGATATAAATTGGCAGGGAAGACAGGTACGACAGAAACAAATTTTGATGCTAATAAATCAAAAGATCAATGGCTTATTGGCTATAATCCAGATGTTGTTCTTACCACTTGGATAGGCTTTGAATCTACTGATGAAATGCATTATCTTGAAGCTTCTTCAGCTAGGCAAGGCGCTACTATCTTTCGTTTAGTAGCTAGTGGAATATTGCCGATTACTTCAAAAAAAACTTTTGATCATTTATATCCGGGAATTCAAGATGCTTATAATATTGCAGGCGAAGATATAGAAGAGTTAGATCAGGATACTAAACCAGTAGATAATAAAGTCAAAAATTTAAAGAAAAAAGCAAAAAATATTCTAAAAAAAGCAAAAGAAAATGCTGGGAAATTTGATAGAATTATAAATAAAGCAAAAAAAGAATTCAGCAAAATAAAAAATTTTTTTGGAGGAAATTAATATGAATGTTTATGATACAGCTAATCAATTAGAGCGTAAATTACGTTTTTTACCTGAATACATTACCTTAAAAGAAGTTTTTACAAAAATTAAAAAAGATTGTAAAGCTTTTGAATTATTTGAAGAATTTAAAAATATGCAAAAAAATTTGGAGCAAAAAGTCACAAAAGGAGAAGTTCCTAATTCTGAAGAACAAATAAAAATAGAAAAAATAGCTAAAAAAATCAATAAAAATGAAATACTCTCTGCAATGTTCCAAAAAGAACGCGCTTTTGGCATGATTGTTGAAGATGTCATAAAATTAGTACAAGCCCCCATGCGAGATTTGTATCAGTAAAAAATAAGTATGAGAGGAGGAAATGATGAATTATCAGCTGAAAGAGCAAAATATAAAGGAAGTTTATATCTTTTTGCAAGGATTATCAATTTATGAAAAAAATGGCATTGTTTTTGGTGGAAACAAAAAAATCGAACAAAATTATTTTTGACTGTTGAAAAAACTTCACCTACTAAGGTAGAATTTGATGCTTTAATTTCCTTATCGCCCGAAAATTCATTTAGGGGATGTTGCGCTAACGGTAAAAAAGGTTCAAAATGTACTTAATCAAACTAGGGCTTTTCTTTTATTAAGGGAAAGTGGGTTGAGGTAAATCAGCAAAAGCTTAATGTTATCAAAAAATTTTTGGTAAAATGCAAAAAGGTGGCAAATGGCATTGGCAGATGCGATTGCACTTACGACTTGATTTAGCTGATGATATTGATGAAGAAGCAAATAAAGATGTCGAAGTAACAAATCGTGATAAACGAGAAATGGTATTGATATTTACTCAATTTAAAGAGACAATAAAGCCATTGCAGCATTTTTAAGTAAAATTTTTAAAAGAGATAGATTTATACTACTATATGGAAGTACTCCAATAAAAAAAGAGGACAAAATTAGTAGCAGCATTTAACGCAAAGAAAGCGGGGTTAGTTTAAATCTTACATCTTGATCGATGGTAAAATCCAGCAGTTGAAAAGAAGAAAAACAAAAACTCTCAAATGATATTATTGCTACTAGCAAAGAAACTTGGTTTACTGAGATGAGTAGCCAAAAATTATTAAATCTTTTCAAATTGGAAGTCTAGCATGTGGGGTTATTATGACTATATGCTTGTTGCTGAGAAGAAAAAAACGAGCAGAGAAAAAATTAAAAAAATTGCAAAAAACAAATCCCAATATAAAACCTGTGGTAGTGAAAGAAAGATCAATCGCTAAAACTTTTTGAGGAAGTTCTTGAAACTTGAAATAAGAATCTTGCCTAATTATGCTGAATATGATTAATAATTCAAAATTTTTTGGGATTTAAACTCTTAATAAAGATGATAAAACAAAAAAAAAATAGCAGAATTTTTAAAAATAAAGATGTTCAGAAAGCTAAAATGACTCAAGGTGTTTTTTGGTTGTCTTTAGGTAATGTTTTCTCGCGCTTATTAGGTGCTGTTTATGTGATCCCTTGGTATGCATGGATGGGAGAGAGTGCACAAATAGCTAATGGCTTATTTGGTATGGGATATAACATTTATGCTTTATTTTTATTAATTTCTACTTCAGGTATTCCAGCAGTCATTGCTAAATACATTGCTCATTATAATTCGTTAGGTAAATTTAAAATGAGTGAGAAAATATTTCAAAGTGCTGTGAAAATAATGTTAATATTTGGGATAATTTGCGCTAGTTTTATGTTTTTTGGAGCTTCTTTTTTAGCTGATTTAGCAGGTGGAGGTCGTGAATTAATTCCTGTGATGAAATCATTAGCTGTAGCAGTCTTACTTTTTCCGGTTATGAGTGTGATACGTGGCTATTTTCAGGGGAATAATAACATGATGCCCTATGCTTTATCGCAAATAGTTGAACAAATTACTCGTGTGTTTTGGATGTTATTTACGGTTTTTATTATCATGAAAGTGCAGCACGCAGGTTATATCCAAGCAGTGATTCAATCAACATTTGCAGCTTTTATTGGCATGCTTAGCAGCATGGTGGTTTTGTTGTGGTTTATGAAAAAAAATAAAAGTAATTTTCCTCAAGTAAAATTTCAGATAGATTCTAAAGGTAAATATGATCAATCATTTGAAAAAGTAAAAAATTACAGTCTGATTATGGAAATTATTAAAGAAGCCATCCCTTTTGTCGTTTCAGGATCAGGGATTCAAATTTTAAAATTAATTGATAGCTGGACGTTTATTCATATAATGAAGATCTTAACTCATGATTCTTTAAAACATTTGCAAGCATTATTTAGCTTATTAAGTACTAATCCAGATAAACTAACGATGATTACAATTGGGATAGCAATTGCGATTTCTTTAACAAGCTTACCTTTAATTACGGAAAATCATACTTTAAAAAAGTTTCGTAAATTAGCTACGTTAATAAACAACATTTTTCAATTATTTTTATTTGTAATGCTACCGTCTACTTTAGGTATGGTCATTTTAGCACATCCATTAAATACCATTTTTTATGGTGGCAAAGATGTTTTAGGAGTATCACTTTTAGTTTACTCATCATTGCAATCGTTGCTATTAGCTGCTTTTATGTTAACAATTGGTGTATTACAAGGTTTAGGCTTAAGTAAGATGGCTACTGTTTATTTGGCTTTTGGGATGATTTTAAAATTAATAATGCAATTTCCGATGATTGCTTTATTTAAAGTATATGGGCCGCTTGTTTCAACAACGATTGCTACTATTTTGATGGTATATTTAAATTTTCGAAAAATTTATCATAAAACACATGTTAATATAAAAAAAATAAAAAGACGAGCTTTATTATTATGTTTGTTAACCTTTATAATGTCCATTGGAACATTAGTAATACGTAATGTTTTATATTTATTTTTAGATCCTGAGCAAAGAATTTCTGCATTTATAATTGTGTTTATTGTCACAATTGTAAGTAGTTTGCTTTATCTTATTTTAGCTTTAAAAACAACGATTGCAGATCACCTGTTAGGTGAGCGTGTGAATGTGCTTAGGCGTTGGTTACCTTTTTAATCAAAAAGAGACAATTTTTTAAGGAGTTGAAAAAATGAATCAAAAAAAACTTTCATTTGGAAATTATGTTTTTGTTGGCTCGATGTTATTTGGTTTATTCTTTGGAGCTGGCAATTTAATTTTTCCAGTAAATATGGGACAAAACGCAGGGGCTAATACGTCAATTGCCAATGCTGGTTTTTTGCTTACAGCCGTTGGGTTGCCCTTTTTAGGAACTTTAGCAATGGGTGTTACAAATTCTAGCGGTGTTCGTGATTTAGCAGCAAGAGTTGGTAAGCGTTATGCGGATATTTTTACGATTTTATTATATGCAACGATTGGCCCGTTTTTTGTTTTACCAAGGCTCGCAACAACATCTTTTACAATTGGGATTACGCCTTTTATTTCAAAGGGGCAATCAACTTTATTTTTAGCGCTGTATTCTATTTTATTTTTTTGCGTTGCCTATTTATTTGCAAGAAAACCTTCACGTTTAATGGAATATGTTGGAAAATGGTTGAATCCGGGCTTCTTAATTTTTTTAAGTCTTTTGTTAATTTTGGCATTTGTTAAACCTTTGGGCGTTATTAGTGAAGGGGATGTTTCTGGAACTTATGTGAATGCCGCGTTTACTCAAGGCTTAATTAACGGATATAATACTTTAGATGTTTTGGGAAGTTTAGCTTTTGGGGTTTTGGTAATTTCAGCTTTTAAAAATTTAGGTTTAAAGCAGCCAAAAGACATTGCAAAGGGTACTTTAAAGTCAGGTTTAATCGCTGTGATATTAATGGCTGTGATTTATACGGCTATGTCATTTGTAGGAGCGATGTCGATTGGTCATTTTAAAATTTCTAAAAATGGTGGTATTGCTTTAGCACAGTTATCTAAATACTATCTAGGGGTATATGGTTTAGTGTTATTAGCGGTAATTGTGATTCTTGCGACATTGAAAACAGCAGTTGGTATAATAGCTGCTATTGGAGAGGCAAGCATAAATTTTAATAAAAAGGTATCTTATAAATGGGCAATTATCGTTATTAGCGTACTACCAATGATTTTTGCCAATGCGGGTCTTGATCAAATTATTAAACTTAGCTTACCTGTTTTAATGTTTTTATATCCATTAGCTATTACGCTTGTCTTACTTGCTTTATTAGAGTCTGTTATGGGGTATCGTAAACCAGTTTATGTCTGGACAACATTATTTGCAGGGATTGCAGCTGTTTTTGATGCATTAAATGCCATGCCAGAAGGGCTTAAAAAATCATCATTTGTGAGCCCATTATTAAATTTAGGAAGAAATTTACCATTATTTGCTGAACAGTTGGGGTGGGTTGTACCTTCTTTAGTGGGCTTTGCTATTGGCTTTTTACTTTCTTTTCGCAAAGAAAAAAAGGTATAGAGTCTGTTTGATTTTTAGTGAAATGAATTTTTGAGCTATTTTTTCACAATTTGAGGGCAAAAAACGTAGGCCTAGTGGTGCTAAATCAAGACTTTTTAATGAAAAAGTGTGAAAAAATAGCTAAAGTCACTTCATTGCTAGAAGATCATAAACAGGCTCTAGGTGAAAAAATTTCAAAAATCTTTTTTATAAAATGAATTAATTGGGAATTTTTTACTAAAAGTTCCAAATTTCAATTTATCTTAATTTTTATAAATTATGATAATATTAACCTTTATAAATATTTGTTATAAAAAATATGTGTATTTTTTTACGTAAATTTAATCGCCTATAGATATTATCATATAATATAACTTAAAGATGCTTTTATATTTATTAAAAAAGCATTTATATAAAAATAGCTTAAAATTTTTTTCAAAAAAGTTAACTAAACACAATGTTTCATTAATTTTTACAAAATGAACAAATAATAAATTTTTTTGAAAAGTAAATTTAAGGCGAGATAAAGGGGATTAATTATGGGGCATATAATGGTAAAAGACGCAATTGAAGAGTTAAAAGATGCAAATATTCGAATCACGCCGCAACGTTATGCAGTATTAGAATATTTAATCGAAAATCAAACTCATCCAACAGCAGATGATATTTATAAATCATTGGAAACAAAGTTTCCTAATATGAGTGTAGCAACAGTTTATAATAATCTACGCTTATTTACTGAAATTGGTTTTGTTCAAGAGTTAAATTATGGAGATTCATCAAGTCGTTTTGATTTTACAGATGTTTTGCATTATCATGCTATTTGTAAAAAATGTAGTAAAATCGTCAATTTTGAATATTCAGATTTAGCAGATGTTGAACAAAAAGCAGAAAATTTAACAGGGTTTCAAGTAAAAGATCATCGCTTAGAAGTTTATGGTTTATGTGAAGATTGTAAATAATAATATAAATCAGTTTACTGAGATTGGGAAACCAATCTCTTTTTTAATTTGTAAAAAATTTGAAAATAAAATCTCATGAAACTTATGATAAATCTTGTGCTAAAATTAAAAACACAGATTAATTATGTAATAAATTGTTTATGATCTTTAAGAAAGGTGTTAGAATGAAATCTTTACGAGCACAAATGGAAGAAACATTTATAGTCCTTCCTGTTTACCTTTTTGAATATCTAGGAAAATTAGAAATAAAGGCCGGTGAATTTTTATTATGGCTGCAAATTTATCGCTTTCACAAAACAGGTAATTTATTTCCAAGCATGCAATGTTTAGCAAAACTAACTAATCAATCAACAACGCAAATATCAAAAATTATTACTTGTTTAATTCAAAAAGAATTACTAGCTTTAAAATCAAAAAAAAAGCAAAACGGTAAACTAATTGATTTTTACGATCCATATCTTTTATTTGATCATTTAGAAAAAGTTTGCATTATTGAAAAAAAAGAGCATTCTGCAAAATCAGTCAAAAAGATTGGTATTGCCGAATTAAATCTACAATTTCAACAAGAGTTTGGTAGAGTTCTAACACCTATTGAGATCGAGAGACTTTGTATGTGGTTAGATCAAGATAAATATAACCCAGAAATTATTCAACTAGCACTAACCGAAGCAGTGCTAGCAAATGCCTATAGCTTTAATTATATCGATCGCATTCTTTTAACATGGGAAGGGAAAAATATTCGCACGAAAACCGATGTAATCAAAGAACAAGAACATCGAAAAAAACAACTTTTGCAAAAAGAAATTGATCAAAAAGAAGCACATAAACGTGCTAAAAATCAGCCGAAAGTAACAATTGAAAAATGGTTATAGAAGGAATAAAAATGTTATCAAAAAAAAGAACCATACAAGCTTTAAGTGAAATGGCCAATTTATTTCCAAATGCCAAAAAAGAGCTAAATGCTAATAATCCTTTTGAATTATTAATTGCTGTTATTTTAAGTGCACAAACAACTGATGTAGCTGTTAACAAAGTGACTCCTTTACTTTTTGCTGATTATCCTACACCAGATGCTTTGGCAAATGCTAATATTTCAGATATCATGGAAAAAATCAGAGCAATTGGCTTATATCGTAATAAAGCAAAAAATATTGTTGCCTCTTCGCAGATGTTAGTAAATGAATTTAATGAAGAAGTGCCACATTCTCATTCAGATCTTATGAAATTACCAGGTGTTGGAAGAAAAACAGCAAACGTAGTTTTAGCAGATGCATTTGGTATTTTCAGAATTGCTGTTGATACACATGTTGAAAGAATTGCTAAGCGCTTACAAATTGTAAAGCAAAGCGCTAGTGCGTTAGAAGTAGAAGAGATGCTTATGAAAAATATCCCAAAAAATCTTTGGATTAAAGCACATCATACAATGATTTTCTTTGGACGCTACCACTGCACAGCAAAAAAGCCCAAATGCATAAAATGTTCTTTACTAAAAATGTGTAAATTCGGGCAAACTAAAAATTAAGATGTGTGATCCTATTGATGATATTCTCCTCCTTAAATTTTAGTTACACGGTTCATTATTCGTATTATTTATGAAAGTATAGCATATTGACGTATAGTATTAACGCACTTTCTTCTCAATATGTTATTTTTTTGTAAAATATTTATAAATATATCATTTGAAAAAGATTTTTAGAGAGCAGGTCAAAGTTATGGAGATATTACTACTACCGATTTCATTATTTGGTAAACATGTAATAAAATTTTTACCTGATTATTTTCAAACAATCCCCACTGTAATTCTTAGCATTTACTTTATTTATTTACTAATAAAACAAAAACGCAATTTTAATTTATCTATTACTAGTGGCATTTTGCTTTTTTTATTAATTGTGTTAATTTCACAAGGATTTGCAACCATAAGAACTATTTTAACATTTCCTTTAACTGGGATAGGTGTTTTTGAGAAATATTTTCAATTTATTTTTTTAATTTTTTACTTTTTAATTGTTTATTTAGTATTGAAAAACAGTTTAGATCAAGATGTTAAGATTAATAAATTTTTAAAAGGCTTCTTTTTTTATGGAGCTATTTTGTCAATTTTATTAGTAATTCAGTTTATTTTTATTCAAACGGGATGGCTTAAATCTGTAATTGAATTTATTGGCTGTAATTTTGCACAAGGTAGTTATAGTGAGTCGATTAATCCCAATTATTTAACTTCCACTGTAGACTATCTTAAACAGTTTGCTCGTCCGAATGGACTGGATCCTGAAGGACGAGACGTAGCAATTCGCTTAGCAATTATTGTCGTATCTTTTTTACTAGCAGCTTTAAAAAATGATTTTCTTTTAGTGAAAAACAAAAATAAAAGTAGAATAATGTATCTTACTTTATTGGGGTTAGTTATTTTATTAATGTTCGCTATTCAAACCTTAGCTAGCTTAGTTTTTGGCGGCTTAAGTATTATTTTTGCAATTCCCATTATCATTATCAAAAAAAAAAACAGACCACATTTTTTTTATAAGGAAGGGGCTATTGTTACAAGTTTGATCGGCTTAGGTGTTGCTTTAATTTATGTTTTCCCCAATGCAACAATTGACTTAGGAGAAGCTAATCGTACAGCATCAGCGATTGCTTTATTTCGTGTATTTTTACATCATCCTTTAATTGGTGTTGGCTATGATTTTTCTAGTCCTTATGCAATTGTTTTAGCACCAGAAAAATATAGTAATTCCATCACAAATATTCAAATTTATTTAGCAAATAATCAAATGCCAGCATTAAATACAGTTTTAGCTTGGTTTTCACAATTTGGTTTAATTGTGATACTTCCTATATTATTTTATATTATACGGGCAAAGCTTGATTTTACGATCTTAATTGATCGTATGCAAGAAGCAAAGTTAAATCAGGAAAAAATTACTCTTTATCAAACAGTAGACGATTTATTCTTTTTTGGCTTAATCTTTTTAATTCCTGCAAGCTTTTTATTGTTTGATTGGCGCGGATTAAGTTATGTTATGGTTGCTTTTTTTGTACTTGTAACAAAGGATCTGTTAAAACAACAATTGGATATTCTTGCTCCATTAAAAGAATAAAATTAAGGAGATGAATAAAGAAAACAAGACAATTATTTAAGCCTTAAATAAAACAAATGACTTTGATTTAAGAAATTGTCTTAACTTCTTATAGTTATGATTATTACTTTTTGTTTAAGTGAACTTTTAAAGCTTATTAAAAAACATTTTTTTCTCATTTTTTTAGTTATGATTATGATGAGTGGCTCAAGTCTTCTTTATTCTAAAGTACTTGTTAGTGAAGAGTACCGTTCGTATTCGCCAATTATTTTTCAGAGCAAATCTACAGAAGAAATAATCCGCCAAATTAATGAAATTCGTTATAATTTATTAGAAAAAAATGAATGGATTGCCAAAGTGCTTAAAAATATGAAAAAAAAAGTAACCTCTAAAGCAATTGATAATGTTAAACATCGCTTAGTGGTGGAAAAAGTTCCAAAAGAAGATTATGCAAATATTTTATTGCAAACACAAAGTCGCAGAGAAACAAGCAAATTAACACGAGCTATTGCAAAAGTTGTACAAAGTAAAATTGGTGATGTTCAAGTAAAAGAAGCTAATGAAATAAGAATTATTCCTTCTGCTTGGAAAAGAATTACCGCACTGAGCATGTTTTTTGGGGCACTTTTAGGTTATTTTGTTGCTGCTGTGCTTGAAGTTTATAATCTTCGTTTTAATCCTGAAAAAACGAAAAAACTTTTTCAGCAGCAACAAGTATTTGTTAAGCATGTTACACCTTTATATTTTTTAGGGAAACGTGCTGTTGATTTAATTTTAGGAAGTATTGGCTTAATTGTTTTTTTTATTATTTATCTATTATTAATTATTCCGTATTCTTTTGGAGAGAACAAAGGACCGCTTTTATTTAAGCAACGCCGTTTTGGAATAGACGGAACGTTTTTTTCCATTTATAAATTTCGTTCGATGAGAATAAATGCTGAAGAAATTTTAAAAGCAAATCCTAAACTTTATCAAAAATATATAAATAATAACTACAAATTATCACCAATTGAAGATCCACGTATCACTAGATTAGGACTTTTTTTACGCAGAACAAGTATCGATGAATTTCCTCAGTTTATTAATATAATAAGAGGAGATATGAGTATGGTGGGACCAAGACCAATTATTACAGAAGAAATTAAAGAATATGGAGATAAGTCTGAAATTTTTTTTTCGATGAAACCTGGAATTGCTGGCATATGGGGTGTTAGCGGCAGAAGCAATATTACTTATCCTAAGCGAGTTGATATGGAACTAAGTTATTTGGCAAAACGATCATTGAAATTTGATATCGTAATTATTTATCATGCTTTTTTAAAAATTTTAGAAAAAGATGGGGCGTATTAAACAGGTTCTAAAAGGATAAGATTATGTATAGCGGAAAAAAAATTGGTTTATTTATCCCAACATTTAATGGTGAAAAAGAAATAAAATATTTGCTTGAGCAGATAAAAAATTCAGCAGATTTATTTGATCAAAAACTTGCCATTGATAGTAATTCCACTGATAATACTGTTCATCTTCTGTATGATGCAAATTTTAGAGTGCAAACCATTAAACGAGAAAATTTTACTCATGGCCGTGTGCGAAGGCATGCTTTAGAAGAACTTAGTATTTGTGATTATATAGTTATGGTAACACAAGATATTAAACCTTTTGATAATGCATTTTTAAAATTGGTTGAATTTATTGATACTCATAAAAAAATGGCCTCGGCATATGGTAGGCAACTGGTAGAAGAAAAGATCGGCACACTTTATGAAGCACGTTCGCGTAAGTTTAACTACCCTGATCAAGATATGGTGAAATCAAAGAATTCGATTAACAAGCTTGGAATTAAAACTATTTTTCAATCAGATGCTTTTGTCGTGTACAATGTCAAAATTGTCCAAAAATTGGGAAGTTTTCCAAAGACAATTTGTTTTGCAGAAGATCAATATATGGCAGCAAAAGCTATTTTAAACGATTATACTGTAGGTTACACGTCCAAAGCTATTGTCTACCATCAACACAGCTTTTCTCTTTTCGAAGAGTACCGACGTTTTAAAGCAGCAGGTCGCTTTAATAAAGAATATAAAGAATTATTAGCTCCTTTTGGGACCAATGAAAGTGAAGGGATCAAATATGTTATTAATGAAATAAAATACTATCTTAAATCAGGAAATATCCTAAAAATTCCAAAATTTCTTGCAATAAATGTAATGAAGTATTTGGGATACAAAATAGGTGAAAGAAGTGATTAAATTTGACTTTGACAGTAAATTTTTTTAAAAATTTCCATAATTTTGATAACATCAACATTTTGAGCATTTCATAATTTTCTCAAAAGTTATTGTAAAATTAACTCATTTTTGTATTAGCCAAAATTTTCTCTAGTTGTAATTCTTTTTTGTCTGCAACGATAAAATGCGCAAATTTTAACTTTTTTTTTGTTGACAGAGAAAAGATTCTAAAGTACCATATAATTTATAAAAGTGTTTTCTTATCGTTTTGAAGAGGATTTTGTAGATTAGAGTGCAATTGCCCAATGCGAAAGAAACGCACATAATTGGTTATATTTAAAGTTTTTAAAAGGAGGTAATATGCAATGAAAAGAAAGTTTTATTTATTATTTTTAACCGTTTTAACCATCTTTATTTTTCCTGATAAAGCTTTAGGTAACGGAGCTTTTGTCGAGGTTACTAAGGATCACGGTGCTCTTACGCAGGAGAATTTTAAAATCTTGCAAAATCATGGGATAGATGGTATGGTAGTGCAGTTAGCTAAAGGAAAAAAAGCAATTGATGCAGGAGTTAATCCTTTTGCTCCGCAACAAGTCGCTGGGGTAAGAGCAGCCTGCTTAAAACTTGCAGTATCTTTCGTAAGCACTGCTCAATCACCTGATGAAGCAATTGCTGAAGCTACTGAGTTAGTTGCTCAGATTCGCTCTTTGAACCTTGCCCCTGATACACCAGTGGTGAATGTTTTAAGTGATCCTGCTCTTGTTGTCGATCGGATTGATCCTACGCCAAACGTCGCGGCTTTTCGTAATCAGCTTTTGGCCAGCGGCTTTACAAATGTTTTTCAGCATTGTCATGCCGATTTGCTGCAAAGAGGTTGGATTCGTCCTGATGAACTGGGCGGAGGGGGTACTTTTTGGCTTGAGGGCGATCCAAGTCCCTATCCTGATGTTGCGGCTGTAAAGTTAGCTGATAGTCCATTCTCAGGCTTTTCTACTTTACTGAGTGTAAATTTGGATAAGCGCGGAATTTTCACTTCTTCAAATACGGGAAGAGAAGTAGTGCCAGCTTCAACTTTTAGCATACCACAGATGCAGATGGTTGATCCACGCACCTTGCATGCAACTTTAGCCACTGCTCATGCGAGCTTTAATATCATAACTAAGATGCAAAACGATGCTTTATATCAATTTAGTAGAGTGCTAGGAGATACAAGTGCAGGGAACGTCGCTTTTAGCATGAATCCCAGTGTCACCATTACTGCTACGTCTGATGGGGCAGTATCGATTGCTTACTCTAATCCAACACAGATAGTAGTTTCTCCTCCAACAATGGCACAAAGATTAGAAGAAGAACGAATCAGGCAACTAAGAGAAGAGATGGAACGTAAAAAATTAGAAGACGAGCGAATCAGACAGCAAAGAGAAGAAGCCGAACGTCAGAGATTAGAAAACGAGCGAATCGAAAAACAAAAAGAAGCTGAACGACAAGCACAAATACAAAGAGAAATAAATGAAGCTGAAGCTAACCGTCCAAAAATTGTAATACCATCGCGACCATCAGAACCCCAATTATGGGAAGTCCATCGCATGTTTAATGGCCGTTGGCATCTATTTACAACTAACGCCAATGAAGCACGCTTTGGCTACCATATCGAGCACCGCGCCTTCTTTGCTGGTGGCTGGCATCTGCAGGAAGTTCATAGGTTTCGCCATTCTGCATACGCTCATCGTTTTGTTGTAAATACGGCTGAAGTTGGCAATTGGGGTGGTGGTTGGATTCATGAAGGTGTAGGTTTCAATGCTTCTATCGACGGCGCCGAAATATATCGTCTTTATAACCCTCATAATTATGATTTTATTTTAACGTCCAATAGTGGTGAGCGGGATCATTTACGCGCACATGGCTGGCATGACTGGGGTGTGGCTTTTCGTGTTTATAGATTGTAGGAGGTAAGCTTTGCAGCTGAGATTAAAAAAAAAATTAATAATTGCATTTGCATTTTCGCTTTTATTTTTTGCTCATGATCAATTGCAAGCGGATTCTTTTTATCCGACAAGTGAGGAACAACGCTATCACAATTTCTATGATCGCCCTTTCCCTGAATGTAACGTGGTGTATTTTTCCCAAGGAGATCCAGCTTGGCATGATCAATATGTAGGAGATGCTCCCTTTGGTCCCAATGGCTGTGGACCAACTAGCTATGCAATGGTTTTTAGTAGTTTTGGTAATCTTATGTCTCCTCTGGAATGGGCAAAGAAATTGTATGATGCTGGTTACTATGATGAGGGTATTGCAGGCAAATCAAAAGAAGCAGCTACTGCTGATAGTACTCCGACTTCATCAGTAGTGTATGCCGCTTCTTTAATGGATTTGAAAGCAATTCCACTTTGGACCCAAGAAGAATTGGAGAACTTTTTAAAAACTTCCAATCCCGTGCTAGCTTCTGGTAAATTTAATCCTAATAGTAAATATTTGCATGGGTTTATATTACAAGGTTTTCAAAATGGAAAAACTTTTGTAATCGACCCTGATTCCAATTATCGAACAGGATATTGGGATATTTTAAATATTTTTAATATTCGTCATGGAAAGTCTTTTGAAAATGACTTTCCAGGTTCTCATTTAACAAATGCTGCTTTTTACGGTATTTCGGGAAGACCAATGATAAGCGCTGTCTACCGCCTTTATCAGCCACGAGCAATTTTTACAAATTACACTTATCCCGATCCGATCGATCCGGGACGTCGTGTTGATAACTACATTGGTTTGCATAACTACACAAGCAACGTCTATGAAGTTGATCAGATGGTTAATAATGGCTGGGACTATGAACAGGTGGCTTTTCTGGATAAGGGTGAGAGGTGGCTGTACCGTGTGTATAATCCAAATGATGGAAACCATCTTTTTACAATGAATTCGCATGAAAAAGATGAGTTGCTTTCTTTAGGCTGGCGAGATGAAGGTGTTGGCTGGCGCGTTTCAATGTCCGGCAAACCCGTATATCGCATCTATAACCCGGGCAGTGGCGAGCACATCTATACCTTAAACTACGAAGAAGTTAAAGCTGCAACAGCAGCCGGTATGATAGATGAAGGTGTGGCGTGGTGGTGTTAGAGCCTGCTAAATTTTTTCCATAATTGCGAATTTGAGGTAATTTTTTGTCTTATATAAAGATCGTTAACAAGCTCTGAGATGTTTACTATTTAACTAAAAAACGAAGGAAAATTCCTTCGTTTTTTAGTTAAATAACAATTTGCTTTGCGAAAAAATTAAGAAAATATGATCGTTAATGAAAATATGAAATGCTCAATCGGAAATGAAATAAAATACGATTTTAAAAAAAGATTTTCAAAAATGTTATTATACAGCTAAGGAGCTGATTATTTTGAATGGTTTTGTGCGCGTTTTAGAACTTATTGAAAAATTAAAATTCGAAGTAATTATTAACACTAAAAAAGCTCTTGAGCAAAAAATTATGGCCAGTGATATTTCGCGTCCTGGACTAGAATTAACAGGCTATTTTAACTACTATACTCCTAATTGCTTGCAAATGTTTGGAAGAAAAGAAATTTCTTTTATGAATCATATGACTACTGATAAAAAATTTAAAATTTTAAAAGAAATGTTTGTTAAAGGTTTGCCTGCAATCATTATTTCACGTGGATTAGCTTATCCAAAAGAACTTGTTATAGCTGCAAAAAAAGCTGATATTGCTATTTTACGCTCACCTCTTGCAACATCGCGTTTAGTTGGAATTATCACCAATTTTTTAGATGAGCGTTTAGCCAAACGAATTAGTATTCATGGCGTTTTAATGGATGTTTATGGACTTGGTATATTACTTAAAGGAAACTCAGGTATTGGAAAATCAGAAACAGCCTTAGAATTAATTAAAAAGGGGCATCGATTAATTGCTGATGATCGTGTAGATGTTTATCAAAAAGATGAATTAACTCTTATTGGTGAGGCACCAGAGATTCTTAAACATTTTCTTGAAATTCGTGGCATCGGAATTATTGATGTTATGAATTTATTTGGCACAAGTTCTGTACGCAAATCCATGCAAATACAGTTAGTAATTCATCTAGAACAATGGGCTAAAGATAAAAATTATGATCGCTTGGGCAGTGATACGGTGATGATTTCAATCGCAAATGTTAATGTCGCGCAAATTCGTATTCCTGTTAAAACAGGGCGCAATTTATCTACGATCATTGAAGTGGCTGCCATGAATTTTTGCGCAAATACCATGGGATTTGATGCTACAGAAAAATTTGAACAAAACCTTACCCGACTGATACAAGAAAATTCGACAAAAAAATAAAAAGGAGATAAATATGAAAGTCAGAAAAGCAGTCATTCCCGCAGCTGGTTTGGGTACACGTTTTTTGCCGGTAACAAAGGCTATGGCCAAAGAGATGCTACCTATTGTAGATAAGCCGACAATTCAATTTATTGTGGAGGAAGCATTGGCTTCAGGCATTGATGATATTTTAATTATTACAGGAAAAGGTAAACGTCCAATTGAAGATCATTTTGATGCTAATTTTGAATTAGAAGAGACTCTTCGTAGTAAGGGTAAAAATGAGTTGCTTAAGATGGTAGAGGAAACAACAAATATTAGTCTTCATTTTATCAGGCAACCTCATCCTAAAGGTTTAGGAGATGCAGTGCTTCAAGCTGAAGCATTTGTAGGTGGAGAAGCATTTGTGGTCATGCTTGGGGATGATTTGATGATGGATAAAATTCCTTTGACTAAGCAATTAATAAATGATTATGAAAAAACGCATGCTTCAACCATTGCTGTTATGAAAGTGCCTCATGAAGAGGTTTCTTCTTATGGGGTCATTGAACCGCATGGTGAGGTGAAAAACGATCTATACAATGTCGCTTCCTTTGTTGAAAAGCCAAAGCCAAAAGAGGCTCCATCTGATTTAGCAATCATCGGTCGTTATTTGTTAACTCCTGAAATTTTTAATGTTTTAAGACATCAAAAACCTGGTGCAGGAGGTGAGATTCAGCTAACAGATGCAATTGATGCATTAAATAAAATACAAAGAGTATTTGCTCATGAATTCAAAGGAAAACGCTATGATGTTGGGGATAAGTTTGGTTTTTTAAAAACTTCAATTGAGTATGGGCTAACACATGGACAAGTAAAGAATGATCTTAGAAAATTTATTATCAAATTAGGAAAAGAGCTTGAAGCTGGAAAAGAAATGAAGCTTGTTTTAAATAATTTAGAAAAAATAATCTCTAAGGGTAAAAATAAAAAAGGAAGTTAATGATGCCACTGTTATTTTTAAATTTTAATGAAATATTGCAAAATTTATTAAATCAGCAAGTTTTATATTTTTATTTGGTTTTAATTGCTATTATCTTTGTTGAAACGGGAATTGTGATTTTTCCGTTTTTACCGGGAGATTCTATTTTATTTTTCGCTGGAAGTTTAACAGCTTTAAAAGATTCAGAAATATCTGTATGGTTTTTAATGATAAGTTTATCCATTACAGCATTTATTGCCAATATGCTTAATTTTGAGTTAGGTAAACGTTTTGGTAAATCTTTGCTAAAACATTCAAAGTTTAGTAAATTTTTAAAACCTAAGCATATTGAAGAAACACATGAATTTTTTGAAAAGTATGGAACGTTTGCCATTTTTTTAGGACGATTTATGCCGATTATTCGGACGATTGTTCCGTTTACAGCTGGGAGTAGTTTTATGCCTTATAAAAAATTTATGATTTTTAATTTTTTAGGCGGCGTTACTTGGATTATTTTATCTGTGGGAGCAGGGGCTTTATTTGGACAAATTTCATTTGTGAAAAAACATTTTGAAGTAATTATGCTAGCAATTATTTTTATTTCTTTATTGCCAGCAATGATTATGGGCATAAAACGTTGGCTTAAAAGTAAACAAATTAGTAAAAGAGTTTAAGAGTCTGATAAAAAATTTTTTGCAGGACAAGTAAACAAACTCTTTAAGGAGGTATGAATGATGTCTATGGTTGAATTTAAGCAGGTCAATAAATATTATGGATCCTTCCACGCTTTAGAAGAGATTAATTTAGAAATTGAAGAAGGGCAAGTGGTCGTAATTATCGGTCCATCCGGTAGTGGCAAATCTACATTGCTTCGAACTATTAACGCTCTTGAGATTATTTCATCAGGGTGTTTGCTTGTTAATGGTTATAATTTGGCTGATAAAAAAACAAATATGCAAAAAATTCGCAAAAATGTAGGGATGGTTTTTCAACATTTTAATTTATATCCTCATAAAACGGTGATGGAAAATATTACTTTAGCTCCGGTAAAAGTTTTAAGAGAAACGCAAAGCGCTGCAAATAAGGTGGCAGAGAAATATTTAAAATATGTTAACATGTGGGATAAGAAAGACTCATATCCAGAGATGCTCTCTGGTGGACAAAAACAACGAGTAGCAATTGCTAGAGGACTTGCGATGAAGCCTAAGATGATGTTATTTGATGAGCCAACTTCTTCTCTTGATCCTGAGACTATTGGGGATGTTTTAAATGTTATGAGAAAGCTAGCTAAAGAAGGGATGAGTATGATTGTAGTTACTCATGAGATGGGGTTTGCAAAAGCAATGGCAGATCGTTTGATTTTTATGGCAGATGGTAAAGTTTTGGAAGATACTTTAGATGTTCAAAAATTTTTTGTTGAGCCGCAAAATAAACGAGCAAAAGATTTTTTAAGTAAGGTCATTAATCATTAGGAGGTCAGTTGCTTGGTGAGGAAAATGCGCAAGATACTTTTTTTAGGCCTTATTTTTATTCTCACTGCTTGTAATAGGGAGAATTTCTCCAAAGAAGATGTCGCATATCGAATTACACAATCTGAAAAGATCGTTTGGGGGGTAAGAAATGACACTCGTTTATTTGGCTTGATGAATATTAAAACTGGTAAAGCAGAAGGATTTGATATTGATATTGCAAAAGCTTTAACTAAGGAAATTTTAGGTAAATCAGGTAAAGCTGTTTTTGTTGAACTAACACCAAAAACGCGTATTCCTTTATTAAAAAATGGCAATATTGATGCAATTATTGCAACCATGACGATTACTTTTGAACGCCAAAAACAAATTGCTTTTTCTGATATTTATTTTGACGCTGGTCAGTCACTTTTAGTAAAAAAGAACTCTAAGATTCATTCGGTTAATGATTTAAAGAATGGAGTAAAAATCTTGGCAGTAAAAGGCTCGACATCTGCAGTTAATATTTTTAAAGTAGCTCCCAAGGCAAAAGTGCTAGAACTTGAAAATTATTCAGAATGTTTCACAGCATTAAAGTCAGGACAAGGAGAAGCGATGACAGCAGATGATGCCGTTTTAATGGGGATTGCTGCACAAAATTTCGATTATGTTTTAACAGGTGGAAAATTTACCACAGAACCTTATGGAATTGCTGTTAATAAGGGAGAAGTCGCTTTTGTCAAAAAAATTAATCAAGCATTACAAAAGATCCGTAAAAATGGTCAATATAACCATATTTACCGTAAGTGGTTTACAAAAATTGCATAAAGTTAAGAATTTTCAAGTTCAGCAATATAACTTGGAGGGATAAGATGATTGCTTTAATTCAACATTATTGGTCTGAATTTTTATTGGGATTCAAAAATACAATCAGTGCAAGTATTATTGCTCTTTTATTTAGTTTTATCATTGGAACATTTATGGCTATTTTTCAGCTTTCTGGGTATCGAATAATCAAGGCAATTGCTCATATTTATGTCGAGCTTTTTCGCAATATTCCCTTGCTTGTAATTGTGATGTTTTTCTTTATTGTTTTGCCAATGCAAGGAATTCTCTTAACTGGCTTTCAAGCAGGAGTGATTGGTCTAACTATCTATACTTCTTCTTTTATTGCCGAAACACTGCGAGCAGGAATTCAATCAGTTCCCATAGGTCAGATGGAAGCTGGCCTTTCGCAAGGTTTTTCTTACTGGGAAAGTATGCGCTATATTGTGTTACCGCAGGCGTTTAAAATTGTGATCCCACCACTTGGCAATCAATTTATTAGTTTAGTCAAAAATTCTGCTATTTTGGCCATGGTTGCAGGATTTGATTTGATGTATCAAGGTGATTTTGTAGCTACAACAACTTTTCAGACAATTCCTAGTTATATACTAGTTGGTTTCTTTTATTTAATTATTACTTTGCCATTAAATTATTTGATGACTTATCTTGAACATCGCTAAAGTGTATCAAGGAGGGATTTTGGGTGGAAGCTTTTAGTTGGTTAAATATTCGTTTTTTACTAATGGGTTTAAAAGTAACCGTTGAAGTGGCAATTGCATCTATTTTGCTTAGTTTTTTAATTGGTTCTGTTTTGGGCGTATTGCGTTTTTGGAAGATTCCTATTTTTAGTAAAATTTTGGGCGTATTGATTGATATCGTTCGCAATCTACCACTACTTTTGATTATTTTCTTTACCTATTTTGCCCTGCCGCAAATTTCGGGGGTTAGACTTAATCTTTTTTACTCAGCAGTGCTTGCTTTAACAATTTTTGAATCAGCAATGCTCTCAGAAATTATTCGCGCAGGTTTAAATGCAGTGCCTAAAGGTCAAATGGAAGCAGCTCTTTCAACAGGATTAAGTGTTATTGAAACTATGCGTATTATTATTATTCCACAAGCATATAAAATGATGATTCCAGCAATTCTTAGTCAGTTTATTTCACTTATTAAAGATACTTCTTTAGCAGTGATTATTACTCTGCCAGAATTTACACATCAAGCACAAATTATTTATGGACAGAATTCTAATTATGTTTTGCCAATGTTTATAGCACTAGCAGTAGGTTATTTTATTATTTGTTATGCTTTGTCCTTGTTTGCTCGTTTTATTGAAAAACACATATCCTATGATTATTAGTCTACCTGTTTTTATAATAAGCACATTTTTAAAAAGATTTGATTATTTTTATATCATTTGCGCAAAATTTTTCTATTTTTAAGGCAATTATTTATTGACAAAAATTGGAAGACTGTTATAATGTAGCGGAAAAATTTTTTTCGGTTATATTTTAAGAAATTTTGTGTATTTTTAATAATTTTATGGATTTGTAAATATTGAAATTTACACTTCTATTCAAAAATTTTTAGGAGCTAAAATAATGATTATGACATATAGGAATGAAAATTCTATTGATTTAAATACAACGGAAAACAAAAAACAAGCATTAGATGATATTTGGCGTAAAGTAATGACAATTGAAGAAAAAAAGTATGGGACAAACTAATCTTTCAAAAAATTGCAGCGGTAAATTTTGTGACTAATATGAAAAAACAATCACCTTAGTGTTGAAAGAGCGAAAAGGGCGATTAAAAACGTTAAAGTTAAGCAAAAATTTCTGTAGGTTTTATGACCATTACTGGTGGAGAGAATTTTTAAAATTAGCCCTATTATTGAAACTGCTGTGAAACAAAGGAAAAAAGTCTTTCAAATTCTGGCTAGTATATTCATAGCAAAGGAAAAGACGAATTTTGATGAAATTTTGAATGTAACTGAATGATTACGAATTAAATTATTGAAATCATTAAAACGTATATTTTAGGTGTTCAAATGAAATATCGATAGAAAGGTAAGAGGGAAGATTCAGTGGTCGTTAAAGAGAAGAAATTAACTAACAATTACAAAGAATATCAAAGAGAAGCCATTGAACAAATTTGGAGAAAAGCGCTAACAATTGAGGAAAAGCTTGATTATTGTCGTCCAAATTTTTCTCAGGTCAGCAATAATAAGTTAAATGAATGGAAAAACATTAAAGGACTGATTAAAGAAGAGACTTTTGAGGAAATTTTGTTTTATCGAAAAATAACAAAAGAAGAATTTGCTTTTGGTGTTTCAGATTTTAAAGAAGAATTTCCAAAAAATATTCCTGACTGGTTGTTACTTGTAAATGAAGTTTTCAGTGAATACATATTCAAAGAAAATGAAATAGATGATATTGGTGTTTCTGTATTACCGTTTATCAATTATGTGGAACAAAAAATTCAAGCAACGACTTTTATTGATTCCGCCATTGATTTGCATTCAGAAGTGCAAGAAAGTTTTATTCATAGTTATGTTGTTGATATTTTACAAATTGTTAGCAAAGTGCTAGTTATTGAGCTGGAATTATACAAAAAAAGTCATCCGGAAGTATTAAAAGATTCTGATCAGTGTTTTAACCATTTTTTGAAAACAATATTTTCAGATAAGAAAAGTTACTATCAATTTTTTTCTAAATATGCAGTATGTACTCGTCAAATTGCAACTCGTACAAAGTTTGCTTTAGATAATTATCTTAAATTTATTGCTGCGATAGAAGAAAGTCAAGCAGAATTAAAGGGTTTGCTTTCTATTTCGAAACTATGTATTCAAAAAGTTCATCTTTCTGCAGGAGATTCTCATGAACAAGGGAAAAATGTTTCTATTGTTGAAATTAGTAATAAAAAGGTTGTTTATAAACCAAAAAATTTAGAAGTTACCCAATCGTTTGAAAAATTGGTTTCTTGGTTTAATCAACGCTCTTCATTGTTGGAGATGAAAGTCCCAAGAGGAATTTATTATAAGCAGTATTCTTTTTGTGAATTTATTTCTTATGATAGTTGTCAAACTGAAGAGGAAGTGGCTAATTTTTATCGAAGGTTGATTTTGAGGGAACTGCGTTTGCAAAATTGAAAGTTGCCCAAGTTGAAACGACAGTGATGGAATCTGGATTACTTCCAAGGTCAGTGGAAATTTCCGATGATTTTGGGAATCAAATAGATTTAAGTGGAATTTCAGGTGGAATGAAAGAGGTAAAGCTTTAAGCTTTACAAGCGGTTAATTTAAATCAAGCAAATTTTCGTTTTGAAGAGAAAGAGATCATTCGCTCCAAGGGAGAAAATATTCCAAAAATTAAAGATAAAGAAGTAAATTATTTGCATTATCGTTTAGATATCATTCAAGGATTTAAAGAAGCCATTTGTTTTTTAGAGCAAGAAAAGAAAACATTGCTTGATGAAAATGGACCACTAACTTGTTTTAAAGGTAAGAAAGTTCGTTGTCTGTTAAAAGGAACACAAAGATATGCATCGATTTTAGGTTTTTCGAATCATCCTAATTACACACAAGAAATGTTTTATCGTGAGAAATTGTTTGAAAATATTTGGGCGTATCCTCATTCAGATAAACGAATAGTTATGAGTGAGATTCGGGACTTGTTAGTCGGAGATATCCCTATTTTTTATTCTTGTGTGGATTCAACAAATTTGGAAGATAGTTGTGGTCAGGTAATTAAAAATTTTTATTCTCATCCTGGAATACAGCGAGCTAAAAATCGGATAGCAAGTCTTAATAAAGATGAAATTGAGCGTCAAATCGATTATTTGTTGGTGACACTAGATTGTTTTGAGGATGTTTCGCTCATAAATCGAAAAGTTGTTTTTCCATTACTAAAGAAAGAGGTGAAAGTAAATGGTATTGCATTAGCAAAAGAAATTGCTGATGACCTAATGAAAAAGGCAGTTTGGAATGAAGCTCATAACGAAGTTTCCTTTGCGACACTAGATTTTTTAGCTAAAAGTGAGCAATTAGGAATTCGTCCGACGAATGAAGGTTTATATGATAGTTTATCAGGGCTTGCTTTCTTTTTTTATGAACTTTTTGTTCAGACGAAAGAAGAAAAGTATATCGATTTTTATAAAATACTTATCCAATCAGCAATCAATATTTCTAAAAATCAGCAAAAATTTGTTTCTGCTTATCAAGGGCGTTTAGCTCCTTTTTTTCCTATTTTGTCAGAGTCAAAAAACACAGGAAAATCTGAATCTATTTCTTATATTGATGATACAGTTCAAGAAATCATTGCTGAAAAATTTTTCGAAGTTGATTCTAATGATTGGATAAACGGGAAGGTAAGCATTCTGACTTTATTGGTCGAAACATATAAAATGACTCATTCAGAAAAGTTACGAAAGATTTTAAATGAACAAGGCAATTTATTTATAGAAAAATGGCGTAAACAAGACGTTAATGACCTTAAGATCGAATTTGCACATGGTATATCAGGAATCGTTAGAGGTTTAGCAAGCCTATACGAGTTAATGCCTAGTCAAACACTGAGTATATTGATTGAAAATCTTCTCATTTATGAATTTGATCATTTGTCTTCTCAGGAGGATTATCGTTTATGTTGGGGATTACCTGGTTTAATTCTGGCACGATTAACGGTAATAAAAATGTTGCCTAATGAAAAAATTCAGCAACAAACTGAAAAATTAGTACATCAATTGATGGAAAGGATATCTCAATTTTTTGTGAATGATGATTGTCTTTGTCATGGCAATGCAGGCATGATTGAGCTGTTTAATTATTTGATCAGTGATTGGAGTCAAGATTTGAAAAAAATTAAAGAGTATAGAAATCAATATCTAAGCACTATGATCATGAATCGATGGTTAAATGGAAATTTTCATATTTTGCGTTTGCGAAAAATAGAAACGGTTGGCTTATTTACGGGAGTTGCCGGAGTAGGACTTGCTTGTCTTCATTTCAATAATGAAAAAGATAGTTCAAATATTTTGACGTTAACCGTATAGAAAGGAAATTAAAGTGATGATTCAAATCAAAGAATTAGATTTTTCTTACAAAAAGACATCCATTTTTCATTCGTTTAATTTAGATCTTTATTCAGAGATTACGGTAATTATGGGGGAAAATGGTGTTGGGAAAACAACATTGTTTAAGCTAATCGTCGGTGCTTTAAAGCAAACAAAAGGAACAATAAAAACAAAAATCGATTTATCAAAAGCGTTCTCTTGTCTTAATGAAGAAGGTATTTATCAAAATTTAACGGTAAAGGAGAATATTATTTTTTTAAGGAAGCTTGAAGGTGGAAAAGGATGGCGTCAGTTAACAGCGGGTGAGAATCTTTGGGTAGAGCGCTTTAAGATGGAAAAATATTTGAATCAATTGGTAAAAAATTTATCAACGGGTTTAAAGAAACGTGCGCAATTCGTCACTGGCTTAAGCAGGAATCCTTCATTGATTTTATTAGATGAACCGACGAATGGAATTGATTATGAAACTCTTCAACTGCTAAAAAAAGAAATAAATCAGTTGAGTAATAAAAAGGTTCCTATTTTGGTGATTACACACGATTTAAAATTCTGTTATGAAATGGCTGATCGTATTCTTTTTATGGAAGATGGAAAAGTAATGATTGATGAGAAAGCTTCTCACTATTCAAATTTGGATGAATTTGAGAAAAATTATGCTAGTCGAATGTTAAAAGTTAAAAAGAATCTAGCTTAGGAGTGAGTGTATGCAAGCGTATATTTATCAAAATATCTGCTTTTTTAAAAAGCAAAAAAAATTATTGATTGTAATGTTATTACTGTTGATTCCTTCTTTATATCTTTCTTGGAAGATAAAGGATATACATCAGTTAGAATTTTTATGTGTAGAAGTTCTACTTTCTGTTTGTCAATTAATGTCTCCGATTTATGAGGAAGATTTTAATACTGGGATGATTGATCTGCAGATCTTAAAAGAATATAAAAAAAGATTGTTCTTTTTACAAAAAAACGGCTTTTTATTGCTTATCGAGCTTCTTCTTCTATTTTTGATAGGAGCCTTTTCATGGGCGATTACAAAGGATTTGATGCTTATCGATGTTATAAAGTTCTCTATAATCACAATCGTAGAAAGTTTTATGCTTGCTATTTTAACTTTTTTCTTAAATTTTATCATTGAATCCAAAATAACACTGCAGTATATTTTAGGAATTTTTATAATCATATTGGCTTTTAGCGTTTTTAAACATATAAGCCCTTTCTCTCATTTTCTTCTCAGTTTTTTAGTGTTAAATGGAGTCTTGATTTTAATGTTAATAGTTCTTACAAATTACATAAAAAAGAAATATCGCTTGAAGTAATAAAAAATATCATCGAGGTGAATTGTATGACTCCTTACGTATATCAGTGTCTTTGTTTTTATAAAAATCAAAAAAAGAATCCAGTATCAGTAGTGTTTGTTTTAATCTTTTTTGCATTTATATATTTTAAATATCCAAGCTCTTTTGCTTTAGAGTATTTATTTTTAATGTTGCCGATTGCTTATACACAATTCAGCCTTTCTGTATATGAAGAGGATTTTAAGAGTGGGATGATTGACTTATCTATTTTAAAAAATCGTCAAATTATTCCATTTTTATTGCAAAAAAATATCTTCTTCTCAGTTCTCAGCATCTTTTTAAATTTAATTATAAGTGTTGTTTTTAAAATGATGACCCCTGATGTCAATCAGATTGTTTTCTTTAAATTAAGTACTTTTATGATCATTGAAACTTTTACTTTTTCTTTGCTCATTCTATTTTTAAATTTTATGTTGGAGTCACGAACGATTGTTCAATATCTTTCCTCTATTATTGGATTAGCGCTAGCTTTTTTCTTTATAAAGTATGCTTCTCCTGTAAATCATTTTTATAAAAGCCTGTTGCTTGTTGGACTTCTAACAATTTTATTTTTTGTTATGAATATTCTCTATATCAAAAAACGATATAGATTATGTTAGCTTTTGAAATTTATCTTAAAAGTTGAATCCGCCAAGGAAAAGAGGTGGAGGTTGGCAGTCAGTGTATGGTTGATTCGTATGAATAATTAAGGAGGCGAACAATTGAAGAAAATTTATTGATGGGACGTGAAGTTGCTGAAGAGGATCTGTTAAAAGCAATTGAAATTTCAGATTTAAACGAATTTATTCATCGCTTTCCGTTAAAGATGCATACCATTCTTTCTGAAGAAGGAAAAAATATTTCTGGAGGTCAAAGACAGCGTTTTTCGATTTGTCGTTCAATTCTTGGAAATCCAAAAATCATTTTATTGGACGAGCCAACAAGTGCCCTAGATAACATTTCCGAAAAAAACATTATGAACAGTTTATTTTCTTTAAATGCTACGCTGATTGTGGTTGCTCACCGTTTATCAAGTATTTCTCAATTTGATCAAATTGTTTTAATGGATCAAGGAAAAATTATTGCGGTTGATAAACATGAAAAATTATTGAAATCCTGTCAACAATATCAACAATTATATCAAAGTGAAACTAAATAATAATTTTTTATCTGCACGTAAAGCATAAAGGTCATTTTTTGGTATACTACTTTTATACGTTTTCATTATGTGTCATGTTATTGGGATTTGAAAGGATTTATAAATGATTTTACTGACAGGTGGAAATGGTCAATTAGGGACTGAATTGCGTTTTCTATTAAATGAGCGTAAAATTGGGTACGTTGTAACGGATATTTTTGATATGAATATTACAGATGAAGTAGAGGTTAGAGCAAGGTTTGCTAAAGTAAAACCAGATGTAGTTTTTCATTTGGCTGCATATACAGCAGTCGATAAGGCAGAAGATGAGGGAAAAGAATTAGCCTATAAAGTTAATGTTGAAGGAACAAGAAATATTGCTAAAGCTAGTAAAGAGTTTGGCGCAAAACTTTTTTATATTTCAACTGATTATGTTTTTGATGGAACACTTAAAAATCGAGAATATTACCCGGATGATCTGCCAAATCCTCAAAATGAATATGGTCGGACAAAGTATTTAGGAGAAGAATCTGTGATGAAGTTTCTATCCAGATATTATATTATTCGCACGTCCTGGGTGTTTGGTAAATATGGGCACAATTTTGTCTTTACTATGCAAAAATTAGCAAAAGAAGTTTCTGAGATTTTTGTTGTTAATGATCAATTGGGACGTCCAACTTGGACAAGAACGTTAGCAAAGTTTATAATGTATATTGCAGAACACAAAAAAAGAGTTTCTTATGGAATTTATCATTTATCAAATGATAATACGGCAACTTGGTATGAGTTTGCTAAAGAAATTTTAAAAGGTACAAATGTGAAAGTTATGCCAGTAAGTAGTAACGATTTTCCACAAAATGCAAAACGCCCGCAATATTCAGTAATGAGTTTAAAAAAAGCAAAAGCAACAGGTTTTCTCATTCCAACTTGGCAAGAAGCGTTGGAAAAAATGCGAGAATCCATGCAATAGATTTTTGTGAAAGGTAGGGAATTTATAATGGTTGTTTCAAGAAGAAAACGAAAAGAATTAAGAAAAATGCGAAAGAGGCGGCAGAGGATTGCTAAATTTAAAAATGGCAGTAAAAAAGCAAGCATTATTTTAACTTTAACATCTTTGTTGAGTACAGCATCGTCATTAACAAAGGTTAAAGCGTACGATTTATCTGAATCATCAGTATCTAAAGGAGCAAGAGGGTATGATTATACTTCTGATTTGATTGAAGAATGGGCCAAAATTGTAATTCCTATTGCTAAAGATAATGGTTTATATCCATCAATAATGCTTGCTCAGGCGTTGTTAGAAAGTCGATATGGAAATGGTCTAAGCCAATTAGCTAGTCCGCCATATCATAATTTATTTGGCATTAAAGGAAATTTTAATGGCCAATCGGTTAGTTTTTCAACCCAAGAGTGGGAAGGTGATCATTATACTACAGTAAATGCTCATTTTCGTGTATATCCAGATTATGTAGAATCATTTAAGGATTATGCAAAACTTTTGCGCGGATGGGATTTTTATTCTGGCGCATTAAGAGAAAATGCTCTAACTTTCCGTGAGGCAGCTTTTGCTTTACAAGGACGATATGCTACTTCGCCAATATATGCAAGTAGTTTGATTAATCTTATTGAGCAGTATAAGTTAGACAGATTTGATTTTGAAGATTATGAGCCGGCTGTTTATTTCCATCGGCTATATAATCCTAATAATGGCTTTCATCATTATACGAATGATGAAAATGAGATTGAGCATTTAAAACAATGCGGTTGGATTTATGAAGGAAAAGCTTTTCGTTGTTGTAAAGAAAATAAAGGAATGCCTTTATATCGTTTATATAATCGAAAAACAGGACACCATCTTTTAACGATTAATTCAAATGAAAAAGATCAGTTGATTACACAAGGATGGAAATATGAAGGAATTGCTGGTTACATGGCAGAAGTAGGAGAAGGAGAACCTGTTTGTCGTGGATTTAATCCTGGCAATGGAGAGCATTTTTTAACTTTAAGTAAAGTTGAATTGGAAAAAGCAACTGAAGCTGGTTGGCATGATGAAGGGACTGCAGGCTGGGTTCGTTGAAAAAGGTGTATTCACGTGAATTTTTCTGTTGTCTTAGCAAGTTTTAATGGAGAAAAATATATCAAAGAGCAAATTGATAGTATTTTACTGCAGTTAGGACAAAATGATGAGCTAATTATTACTGATGATGGTTCTCTAGATAAAACACTATTAATCATTAAACCTTTTTTGCAAGATTTGCGTATTTTTTTATTTGAGAATCATTCTCTTGGTTTTAAGGAGAATTTTGCTAGAGGAATACAAAAAGCAAAAAACGAAATTATTATTCTATCTGATCAAGATGATGTATGGCATAAAGATCGATTAAAAGAGACTAAAAAAAAATTTAATGAAGGGGCAGATATCTTAATGGTTGCCCCTTGTTTTGTTGATGAAAATTTGCAGATTCTACCAAAAGAGCGATACAATTATCATTGGCGATCTGGTTTTTGGGCTAATTTTTGGAAAAATTCCTTTATTGGTGCATGTATGGCTTTTCGTCGTGAGTTGGTTAAGGAATTTTTGCCGTTTCCTAAAAGTGTTGACTATCATGACTCCTGGATTGCTTTATTAGGTTACATAAGAAAGAAGAGAGTTGTTCATCTTAACCAAAAGTTAGTCTATTACAGGCGTCATAAGAAAACTTTGTCCGGTGAGTCTCGTTTGATGAAGTTGATAGTTAAATCGCGAATTTTATTATTTATTCAGCTACTAAGACGATGGTTTATTTTGACAAAAAATAAAAGTGAGCAAAAAATATGAAAATTGCATCAATCATTGTGACTTTTTATCCAACAGAAGAGATTGTTAAGTTGGTTTTTCTTTTGCAAAAAAATACACATGTATTTTTAATAAATAACAGCGAAGAAGTACTTGATGTGATTAGGAAGATAAAACGTGATTTTAAAAGTAGGATAACGATTGTTGAGAATAAAAAAAATATCGGTTTAGCTCCTGCGCAAAACATAGGAATTAGGCTTGGATTAAAAGAAAATTTTGATTTTTTCCTTTTTTTTGATGACGATTCTATGGTTGATGATGGTTATGTTTTAGATTTGATAAATTCTTTTAAAAATTATAAAGATTCTCATCCAAAAGAAAAAATTGGCATATTTGCTTCTAATTTTTATGATGTTAATTTAGGACGAGAAACCAATTTTGGCGTTTTAACAAAAAATAGTTATCAAACAAAGACTTTTTGGCAAAATAATGAAAAGTACTTAAAAGTGTCATTTGTAGTTTCTAGTGGGATGTTAATTCCTGCAAAAACTTTTTTAAAGTTAGGTTTGTTTCGTAGTTCTTTTTTTATTGATCATATTGATACAGAGTATTGTTTGCGGATTTTAAAAGCGAACCTTTCAATTATCGTAACAAAAAAGCCTTATCTTTCACATACGGTTGGAAGTAGAAAAGAGTATAAAATTTTAGGAATGTCGTTTAAGCCGACGTTTAACTCTGCTCAGAGGAAATACTACGTTGCTCGAAATGGCATTCAATTAGTAAAAGAATATGGCAGGAAATTCCCTGGTTTTGCTAGAATTTTTTATAAGAAATTTATCCATGATTTAGTTGGCATTATTTTTTTTGAAGATCAAAAACAAGCAAAGCTTCGTGCAACATTTAAAGGCCTTCGTGACGGAAAACGTATTTATGGAGGAAATAAATGATTAACAAAGTAATGAAAGCAGTCAAAGAACTAATTTCTTTGTTTAAGGAAATTGGCGAAAATAGACAACTTTTGTTTCGCTTTTCATTAAATGATTTTCGTGCACGCTTTGCGGGGAATATGTTAGGAATTTTTTGGGCCTTTATTCAACCGATTGTAACAGTTTTAACATACTGGTTTGTTTTTTCGGTTGGCTTTAAAACGAAATTAACTGATGGCAAATATCCATTTGTGGCTTTTTTGGTAATGGGCTTAATTCCGTGGTTTTATTTTTCAGATGTTTTGATTTCAGGTACTGGAGTATTTCGCGAGTATAGCTATCTTGTAAAAAAAGTTGTCTTTAATGTAAAACTTTTACCTACGATGAAAATGATTTCCAATTTATTTATGCACGGGTTCTTTTTTTTCGTAGGTGTGATTATTTGTGCCATTTATGGATTTTTGCCAACATTTCATATTTTACAGATTTTTTATTATTGCTTTTGCCTGATGGCTTTTTTAATAGGCGTAATTTGGATTACCAGTTCTATTCAGCCATTTTTACCAGATATTAATCAATTTATTGCTGTTATTATGCAGATTTTAATATGGGCAACGCCAATTTTATATAGTATCTCAAGTTTTTCTGATCATCCCAAGATTGTTTTTTTATTAAAATCAAACCCGCTATATTATGTAGTGACAGGATATCGGGAAGCAGTTTTTAGTGATGGCTGGTTTTGGCAACATCCAAAGGAAACTATTTACTTTTGGGGAGTGACACTTTTGTTATTGTTTATTGGGGTAAGTATTTTTAAACAATTGCGTCCTCATTTTTCAGATGTGTTGTAAATGTTAACAGGTTCTAATTGGGAAAATAAGCACATGTTCTAATTTAGCAAACACAATTTACAGTTTAGATAAAAAGGGAATGTTCAAAATTTTAAATAATTCTCCTGAAATGATTTTCAATAATCGTCCACTTTTAGCATGTTGAGTTTAGAACCTGTTTGTTACTTCTTGCAACAAAGTTATCAAAAAATTTCACTGCTCAAAGATAAGTAGACAAACTCTAAAAAATTTTCAATTAGCTTTACTCAATTGTCCATTGTTTAGCTGATAGACTCTATCACAGAGCAAATTAATATCTTCTAAATTATGACTAGCAATCACGATGGTAACTTTTTCATCTTTAGCCAAATTTAAAAACAAATTTCTCATATCCTCAACACTTTTCTTATCTAAGGCATTCATCGGCTCATCTAAAAGAATAATTTCAGGTTTCTCCATAATCGCCTGAGCTATTCCAAGCTTTTTTTTCATTCCAAGAGAATAGTGCTTGGTTTTTTTATTCCGATCCTCAAAAAGCCTAACTGTACGCAAAGTATCTAAAATATCTTCTTTGGTAATTTTCCTGCGAATACTAGCTAACAGTTCTAAATTTTGATAACCGGTAAGATTAGGTAAAAAGCCCGGTTCTTCAATTAAAGCTGACAATTCTTGAGAGATTTTTCTTGATTTTGTATAACAATTATTTGCGAAAAGTTAGGCATTGATAATTTTTTACAAAGTGCTATACTGAATTTAGTTTTATAAGTAATAAATAAACTGAGATTATAAGCTATTTAATTGTAATAAAGTTATAAGGAGATGGGAAATGGTTATAATAAAGTTATTCAATATTCACAAATGGGTTTTAAGTTCATTTTTATTTATTGTTTTTTTTGTAAATGGTATTTCTATTAATGCTAATCCATTACCTGGGATTGAGCAATTCGTTACGGGTCCCGGTGCAATAAAGCAGCCAGCAGGCTCTAAATGGTGTGTACGTGCATGTACAGACGTTGCATTGAGTTACTTACAAGTTCTTCAAAATAATGGTACAATTGGTCCTGGTCATGGACAAATTCGCCCTGGATTAATTGCAACAGGGACTAATTTGGAAATTACTATGGCATTTCATCAAATTAAGGCTGAGATTAGCCACTTTTCTTGTAATCATTCACAAATTATCTGTACACGTCATGCCATTACTCCTACAAAATCTATTCAACAAGCTTATAATGAAATTCATAATGTTCTTACAGGAGGTGGTGGTGTAAGGCCAGGCATTGCTATATTGCATTTTGAAGCGCCGCCACATGTTGATCATGCTTGCATAACGTACGGAGTTAATGCAAATAGCATAGAAGTGTATGATCCTATGCCTGGCAGGAAAGTGTTTAATTGTACTCGTAACGCTTTTCGTTATTTGGTGGTTAGTGGAGTTCCCAGAAATCTTTCAGAATACTGTTTAATTCAATGGTGATTATATAAAAGGAGGAGAATATTCATGAAAGTTATAAAAAAATTTTTTGTTTGTTTATGTTTTTTGTTTCTGTGTATTAATAGTAATACATTGCTAGTTAGCGCAGGTTTTATTTCTGTAACGGATTTAAGATTTGTTAAAAATCCAATTGTACAAGATCTTCTTAAAAGTAAGATAAGCTTTGAAGAAAATGATTTTACATCATTGTGGGAAATAGCTAATCCCGGCATATCACGTGAGGGACTAGTAGTAGATAGTACCCATATGTTATATACGGTTTGCCTAAATTATAAGAAGGAAGTAGACGAAATTTTTATTTGCGTTCCGATAATCGATACAACTACTCATAAGGTAGTATGCGAAGCTTCATTATCAGCTCAACCTAATCATTGTTCTCTTTATCTAATTGATGTTGCTCAATTGTTAGTTTTTGGAGGTGTTAATGTTAATAATTTTCTGATTTTTTCAGAGAAGGTTGATACTCAATATTTTTTGCATGAACCTTCTGAATCATTATCTTTTATAGAAGATTTAAATATGTTAAATCAAGTAGTTTCAGAGCAAGAAAGTAATATTTTAATTTTACTCCTAAAAGGACAAGACGTAGGAAAAGGTGTATACACTAGCAATAAATTAAGTATAATGAATGTTATTAATAGAGATTGCCAGTGTGAAGTTGCTTGACTTTATCAAAAGTATATTACTCATAAATAAAAAATTTTTAAGAGTCTGTTTGCTATTTCTTGCAACAAAATTATCAAAAAATTTCGTTGCTCAAAAATAAGTAGATAGGCTCTTAGAACGTTCTAGCTAAATGAAGAAATCAAAATTTGAGCAATTTAAAATTATAAAGTTTGCTATATACAAACCTTGTTTTTTAACTTCACGCCATCCATCATAAAAAAATTTTAATAACTATTCTCTTTTTCAGCCAACTGACCAATTTTAAGCTGATAAACCTTATCACAAAGTAGATTAATATCATCTAAATTATGACTAGCAATCACGATGGTCACTTTTTCATCTTTAGCCAAATTTAAAAACAAATTTCTCATATCCTCAACACTTTTCTTATCTAAGGCATTCATCGGCTCATCTAAAAGAATAATTTTAGGTTTCTCCATAATCGCCTGAGCTATTCCAAGCTTTTTCTTCATTCCAAGAGAATAGTGCTTGGTTTTTTTATTTCGATCTTCAAAAAGCCTAACTGTACGCAAAGTATCTAAAATATCTTCTTTGGTAATTTTCCTGCGAATACTAGCTAACAGTTCTAAATTTTGATAACCGGTAAGATTAGGTAAAAATCCAGGTTCTTCAATTAAGGCAGAAAGAGCTTGAGGAATTTTTTGGGACTTTGTAATTTCTTCTTGCATGATGGTAACAGAACCCTTATCTGGGAATAGTAATCCGGAAATCACCTTAAATAAAACGCTTTTCCCAGAGCCATTAACCCCAACGATACCAATAATCTCTCCTCTAAAACAGGAAAAATTTATATTTTTCAAAATTTCTTGTTTTTTAAATGACTTCGCAACATTTTTTAATTCGATAGTCTTTCTCATCTTATCTCCTTATTCTTCAATTAAATATAGATCATGCTTTTTTAAAATTCGCCAAAAAAATAATAAAAGTAAACTAATTTCGCTTAATGTAAAAACGATTAATAAATTCAACTGTTCAAAGGTAAGCTTGAATATCCGGCCGATATAAAATATTTGCCCAGGCAAAAGATAATAAAGTTTGCCAAAAATTTGAAATGAAAATGCATTTAAGCAGATGATCAAAAAAATAATGGCCGTAGTTTGCTGAGTTGAGTGAGATAGTAAAAGGCTTGTGAAGAGTGTGACAATCAATAATAAGCTTCCCCAAAAATATACTGAAAATGCTTTTAAAGCAATGATACCAGTAGTTAGTAAATTTAAATCTCCTTGACAAAAAAGCAAATTTAAAAGCAAAATGGATAAAACATATAGAAATAAAAATAAAATTTCGTAAATCATAAAACTGATTGTTTCAACCATTATCCACTTATAGATACTTGTAAAACGCAAAACGATTAATTCTTTCATTTGCTCATAAAATTCAAATTTTTTCATTATATTAATAATAATCACTGTCCATAAAAGGAGAATTTGAAAAATTTCAACAAGTCTGATTTCTTTAAAATCAGGGCCACTAATTGATCCTAAGAAAAGGGCTGACAATGGTTGCTTTGGTCGCATAAAGATTGGGGAGGCTAAAATACTAAAAAAAGCCAGAAAAATTACCAGAAAAATTTGTTTTAGATCAAATTCTTTTATTTGAACCCAAAAGAAGTTATAAAAATTCTTCATTAAATAACTCCTTTTCTATTATCAAGATGCCAAATGATGACTGTTAGTACAGTTATTAAAAGAAGCCAATAAAATAAATCATACATAAACAAAGCAGCAGCAGCTCTATTCTTGTTGAGATATAAAATATAATGATTGATTGGCGAGATAAAAGAAGATTTCGTTTGCTTTCTAAAAATAGCAGCTTGCATAATAATAAAAATAATATTAACAATAAAACCAACACTTTTCTTTTTTACTAAAATTGTTGTTCCCCAAAATATAAGGCCCAGCAGGACAAAATAAAAAAATGCAAGCGCAGAAGAATGCGCTACTTGTATAGCCAATGAATAATTTGATAATAAATGCTGATTGAAATTGCGAAAGAAAAAAGCATCTCCTTCTTTTGTTAAGGAAAAAAATTTTCCAAAAGGAAAGTATGAAAAGATAATGGATATAAAATCAATACCTAAAACAAAAAATAATGAATTTGAGATAATTACCATTAATTTGTTTAATTTTATATCTTTTGAGCTGTTAAATCTTTGGATAATTAGCTCATTTATCTGATGATCTTTAAATAAAATCACTAACAGTAAACAATAGATAAAAGGAAAACCATGCACTGCTGTAGATATATCTTGAAAACTAGATAATATCCAAACTAAAAAAGAAACTTTTGAAAGCGAAATTCCCTTTGCATAAAAAGTTGCGGAATATAGGTAAGTTGTTTGCAAAAAAGCGATGCTTAAAAGCAAAAGATATTTTTTAAGATATGAGACTGTTTGCCATTGATACTGGTACTTATTAAACAAGTTCATACTTCATCCTTATCTAGTTTTATAAATTTGATATAACCTGCGATAATAGAGAAGATAAGTAAAAATAAAAATTCTAAAACAATAATAAAAAATCTAATATCTCTCTGACCGTTAAATTGAAAAGTGAAACTAGGTTCAAATGGTGTTAAATTAAGATAAATAAAAAAGAAACTTGGCAATATATAGAGCAAAAAAGGACTAATGATGGCAGCTACTTTGTTTTTAATAAAAAAACTTATCATCAGACCGATATTGGCATAAATAAAACCAAAAATAGCCGCATTTGCAATCGTAAGCAATGCATACGCTAATTGACTATGGTTATAAACCTCACTAAATGCTCCTGACATGCCAGAAGTTATATGTTGAATATTTCCTTTTGGTAAAAAGATGATATTTACTAACAATAACGTTAAAAGTGGTAAAGAAATTGCTAAACTACCTAAAAAACCCGTAACCAAATACTTTTTCACCAAATAATTTAGACGTGATTCTCTAATCAATAAATTTCTTAAAAAAAATTTCTCCCTATCTTCAATAAAAGAAGCAGCAAAAGGAAAAGTTACAATAATGGGAACAAAAATACTTAAAATTCCTCCTGGTGTAAGAAGATAACCTATGTAATATAGTATAAGACCCTTATCTACTAGTAAAGCCAAACGATTGCTATAAATACCAATAGTAAGGCATAAACAGTTTAAAAAGATAGCTATAAAAAATTTTTTAGATAAGAGACCTCTTTTAAATTCTAATATTAAATTATTTTTCATTAGAACATCCTCTCAATTCAATTCAATTTATTTGGGAATTTAGTTATTAACTAAACCCCCAAATAATAAAGTTTTAATTTGAATCAGGACTCCAAGAACCATGGGCTTCCACGCGAACAAGAACACGCGGAGCTGTTGATGCGGCTAGAGTTGTATCTTGATTCACAACTTGATGAACATTATAGTATGGAATTCCTATTCGTTGCCCTGCTCCTACGACAGTATTTGGAGTTACGTCTTGTCCAGTATCTGCGATACGAATGGCTGTATACATATCATAATTATTCCCAACGGAAGTATTGTTATTAACAGCACCTGTCGCATTTCCTTTGTGGATACGACCAGTGGTCGTAGATCCAATTCTTGGCATGATGATGTGATACTCTTGAATCCCTCGAGCAATTACAATGTTTACTACAAATGACATTATAACTAAACTACCTACAGCAAATGCTATTTTTAAAACTTTTTCCTTTTTCATATAAATCAACCCTTTCTTTAAAAACTATTTATAAAAACAGAATTTTTTAAAGTTTAAATTCATTTCATAACACAAAACCTCCAAATCTCCTAAAAAATTTTTAATAACAACATAATTTTAAAATTAACAAAATAAGTGCAAATTTGCATTTTTTTCAAATATCTGTCAATTTTTTTTTACACAAAAACTTTTAAAAACAACAGATAAGCGCGCTTGAAGGGTGTAATACTCTTCCTTTTCTTGTTTGTCAATAGAAAAATAAAAAAGATTTGCGCATTTTTTCAACACAAAATAAATTAAAGTAAGAACCAAAATATCAATAGATTTCATAAAATGTGTCTAGAATTTTTTTAAAAGAATGGCAAGGCAATTCCAGCAAAGAAGCACAATTGTCTGTTATTTTCCAGCGTTCGTTTGCAATTTTTCCAAAATCTGTGATAGTTTTCAAGCCCAGCAGATGTTCGCCCCACTACCCAACGCTTCGAAATTATTTTGAACATATGAAGCTTTGAGCGTTTGATTACTTTGACCGAAAAGCTAAAAATTGTTTTGATTTTTTCCCTTGAATAGACATTTTTTCAGTTGAGAAAATCTACTATTAGAGGTTCCTCCATTGGCAGCCTGTCGTCAAAACATACAAAACTGCACAGAATACCTCATAATACAAATCAACTGCTCGTGCTTTTTTCCGTTTTTTTACTCCTTCTAACTCTTCTTGAAGTTGTTTTTTATTTCTAATTTAAGCAACATAAATTATTTATAATTTAATATCAAAAATTAATTTTTATGCTTTTATAATTTTTCTTTAATTACACGCCAAGCTTCACTTTTGCCAAACTTTGTTTCAGCTGAAAAAAGAATAAAGTTGTTTTTCTTATCAAAAAACAACTCATTCTTAATATTTTTTTCATATTTCAGCCATTTACTATGTGGAATTTTATCAGCCTTTGTTGCCACCAAAATTATGGGTATTTCGTAATATTTCAAGAATTCATACATTTGCCGATCTTCTACTGTTGGCAGATGACGCAAATCAATTAAGGAGATTACAGCTTTTAGCTGCTTTCTTGTTGTTAAATAGTACTCAATCATCTTCCCCCATTTAGCACGTTTAGTTTTTGAAACTTTTGCATAACCATAACCAGGAAGATCAACAAAATAAAATTTATTCTCAATAAAATAAAAATTTAATGTTTGCGTTTTTCCTGGCTTATTAGAAGTTCGAGCTAAATTTTTATGTCCTAATAAAGCATTAATAAAAGAAGATTTGCCAACATTTGATCGACCTGCTAGAGCAATCTCGGGCAATCCTTCTTTAGGGTATTGTTCTGATTTTACCGCACTAATAATAAATTCTGCATGATTAACCTTCAAACGCTCACTCCTAATTAACTTACAGCAAGATCATCACGATAAATTAATTTCGGCTTTTCTTCACCATTAATGGCTTTTTTGGTAATTAAAATTTTAACAATTTTTTCGTTACTTGGCACTTCAAACATCACATCAAGCATCGTTTCTTCGATAATAGAACGCAATCCACGAGCACCCGTTTTTCTTTTAATCGCCTTTTTAGCAATTTCTTCCAAAGCTTCTTGTGTAAATTCTAATTCTACATTATCAAATGATAATAATTTCTTATACTGCTTTACTAAAGCATTTTTAGGTTCTGTTAAAATTTTAACTAAATCAGAAACTGTTAATTTTTCAAGAGCTGATATAATTGGCAAGCGTCCAATAAATTCTGGAATTAAACCAAATTTTAATAAATCCTCAGAAATAATATGTTGGACAACGCTTTCTTCCTCGGCTAATTTTTTATTAGATGCACCAAAACCAATAATCTTCTCACCCATTCTATTGCGAACGATTTGCTCAATTCCGTCAAACGCTCCACCAACAATAAATAAAACATTTTTCGTATCAATTTGAATCATTTCTTGTTGAGGATGTTTACGACCACCTTGAGGTGGGACATTAGCAACAGTTCCTTCTAAAATCTTAAGTAAAGCCTGTTGAACCCCTTCACCAGAAACATCCCGAGTTATCGAAACATTTTCTGATTTACGTGAAATTTTATCAATTTCATCAATATAAATAATTCCACGCTCAGCTCGTTTGACATTATAATCAGCTGCTTGGATTAATTTTAATAAAATATTTTCCACATCTTCTCCAACATATCCAGCTTCCGTTAAACTAGTTGCATCAGCAATCGTAAAGGGAACATTTAAACTACGTGCTAATGTCTGAGCTAAAAATGTTTTTCCAGAACCAGTTGGTCCAATTAAGCAAATATTTGATTTTTGCAATTCAATATCTGAATCATCTTTAAGCTGATTAACCCGTTTATAATGATTGTAAACAGCTACTGATAATGCTTTTTTTGCTTGATTTTGACCAATAACATATTCATTTAAAATTATTAATAATTCCGCTGGTTTAGGTATTTCAGAAAATTCCTTAATAATTTGCTCATGTAAGTCTTCATCCATAATTTGTTTACATAAATCGACACATTCATTGCATATGTAAACAGAAGGGCCAGCAATTACTTTTTTGACTTTATTTTGTGATTTTCCACAAAATGAACATTGAATCTCTTCGTTGTCTTTATTTGTTTCATTATGCACTTTTCATGCCCTCCTGCTTTCACTATTAATTAGATATTATCTTATCACATTTTTATTAATTAAAAAAATTTCTAGTTTTTAACTTTCAAAAATTGACTAACTCCTTTCATTACTCGGTACTCTGCAAGTTTACTTTTGACGTAGATATTACAATCATTCGCATTCATCTAAATAGATATTTTTAAGTTTAACATTTTTTCGTTTAAGGAGGTAATTCAGAATTATGATGTACCAAAACAGGCAATACATACGTTTAAAATATGACTACTTTTTATTTATTTGTATTTGTGTCATGCTTTTGCTTATCAATAAAAAAGACCACCTTTTTTAAGGTCGTCTTTTCTCTGATGATCCGCATTAGCGAGTTATGTATTTTTTTATATATTTAAGGTAAAAAATTAAGCAGGGCAAAGTGATTTATATCGTGCTTCATTCATGCCCCAATGGGTATCTAAAACGCTTTTTAAGTTATAAAACCGTCGATTTTCATACCTTGGATGTACACGAACAAACCAAATAACTGCATTCTCCACTGGTGCATCAAGACTAGGTGTTAATATATAACCCCAAGTAAAGTCTCCAAAATTAAGACTAATAGGGATTATTTTTAAATTATCTTCCATCAAATTAAACGGCAACTCAGATATCGTTAAACTTGGCTCCCTTTCCCATTTGTCATTTAGTTGAACATCCGGTGCTTCTGTTTCCATCATAGTTATTTCTTTTTCATATGTTGTTCCTTCTGCGCCAAAACTATTCAGGAATTTTGCTTTAAAAATTTTTTTTGATTTTTTTGGTTTATTTAATATTTTTTCAATTGATTCTACTTTCTTACTTAACTTTACATTAAATGACGCTACTTGTTGTGATCCAAAAAATCTATCTTCTATAGGAATGGATAAATCGAAACTTGCTGATTTCTGTAATATTGCATTGACAGGAATAAAAGAATCTATAATTGGCTTTTTATCAACAACAATTGCTTTAAAAGGTACCCTTACTTTTTGATACCAATTTCCTAGTAAGTTTATGTAATTATTACTGCGAGCTTGCTTCTCCACTTCTGATTTAAACCAACTATCTTCCTTTATACGTAGATATATATATACTATCCATTGTTTGTTGAGTCATACAATGACCTACGACACTAAAACTAAACACTGCTACACAACTTAATATTAACCCCGTAAAAAATTTTTTCATAATTAAAACTTCCTTTCTTTTCTTTCTGATTTTTAATTACTTCTTTTTTGTTTTGTAACGATTAGTAATTAAAAGTTATATATTGATAAATATCCCAATGCTTTGCTGGGGATCCCATGGCGGCCATATTATGAGTCATTCCAGGATTATCTCCCATAACATTAAACCAATTCCCCCATGGATTATATAAATATAAAGCTTCAGCTCCTACATCGTTATCTGCAGCAAAAGCAACACAACAGTGAGCGTCTTCAGGATTAGCTGGATTTATAAATGTGACAATGACCATCCGCTGATGTCTCACAATCTCATCTCGGATGGCATCCCATGAAGCTTGCGAATTTGCTGCGTTAACCAGTACCCGGTTTACCACTCCTACAGTACAAATATTACTCATCTCTTGATCAACAGCTGGTTCAGAACTGCCAAAAAACATGCCTTGACAATTACGTGCGATCGCACTGAAAGCATTCCATGTAGTTGCTAAAGTCCCAGCTGGCACCACCTGAGGGTTTACACTAATCATTGCATCGAAAAAACCAACCAAATTTTCCTCATTTCCTGCAGCAGTAATTATATTCAACATTTAAGGAGGCATCATACAATTACAAACGCCACCACCTAGCGCTGGGCAAACAGGATTCAAATGTCCATTATTAGTATTTAAAAAAGATCTAATCTCAGCAATGAATGCATTCCTATTTTCCTACAGGCAAGCTATTTAAATTTTTTTTATAAACTTTACCTTGGCCATTTATAAACACATTTTCCATAAGCATTTCATCAAAATTATTTGGTGGACCTGCAACAGGTAGTGCAGGTGCACCACCTCCTATTTCAAAAAAATTCATTAAATTAGGCACAATAATATGCGCGGGAACACCTCCTCTATGCACAGCTTTTTGAAGGATGTCCCACAACACTATTTTAGAACATGTGATCCTACACCACGGAGTACCGTCTTGCTCGACAAACCAAGCATTTCCATTTATTACATGATCATCCCACGGATCATAACTTGTTGTTACAGGAACAGCAAATGTTGAATTACTAAAAAAGATAAATATCCAACTGACACTTAAAAGTAAAATGCAACTTTTACTTTTAAGCCAATTTATTAAATTTTTCTCCCTCTATCTTTATATTTATCCCCTTACCTAACTTTCAGTTGCATTGTAATATGATTTCGCTAAATGTGCAATCTTTTTTGCTAATTTTTATTACAATTGGATAAATATCTCGTATCTTCCAAAAGCTTAAAAAAACTATAGCCTCATCATTATAAGTTTAGCTACATTTGCTAAAAATTTTTAGCAGATATTTGAGAGAATTATTCTCAAATTCGTTTATTTTACATTTATCTCTCATTACGTTATGATGATTTAAGCATAAATTGAAAAATTCGGAGGAATAATTTATGACCGTTATTTTCGAAAAGACAAGCACAAACCATGGTGTTTTAACATTTTCAATCGATCAAGAAACCATTGCAAAAGGCTTAGATCAAGCTTTTAACCGCATAAAGAAACAATTGAATGCTCCGGGATTTCGTAAAGGACACCTACCTCGTAAGATCTTTAACAGATTATATGGCGAAGAGGCTTTATATGAAAAAGCTTTAGATATTATTTTGCCAGCAGCTTATGATAAAGCTATAAAAGAGGCAAAATTAGAACCAGTAACTCAGCCTAAAGTTGATGTTGAAAGTATCAAAAAAGGAGAAGATTGGATTATTAAAGCAGATTTGGTGTTAAAACCTAAGGTTAAACTTGGCGAATATAAAGGTCTTAAAGTTAGAAAAAAGGCTGCTGAAGTAACAGATGAAGATATTAATCAAAAAATTGAAAAGGATCGCAATGATTTATTAGAATTATCTCTTAAAGAAGATGAAGCTGCAGCAATAGGGGATCTTATTGTGATTGATTTTGATGGGTCAATTAATGGTGTTTCTTTTAAAGGCAGTAAGGGAGAAAATCGTCAATTAGAACTTGGTTTAGGACAATTTATTCCTGGGTTTGAAGATCAATTAGTAGGACATAAAGCTGGTGAAAAAGTAAATGTGCGCGTAAGCTTCCCTGAAAATTATCATGCTAAAGATTTAGCAGGTAAAGAAGCATTATTTGTAACAAAGATTCATGAAATTAAAAGCAAAAGATTACCTGATTTAGATGATGATTTTGCTAAAGATGTCGATGATGAAGTAGAAACTTTGGATGAATTAAAAGCAAAATATCGTAAACAATTAAAAAAAACAAAGGTAGAAAATGCCAAAACACAATTCGAAAAAGATATAGTTTGCAAAGCTGTTAAAAATGCAGAAATTATCAAACTGCCAGAAGAAATGATTCATGAAGAAGCGCATCGTTTAATGAATCATTTCTTTAATGAGCTAAAACAAAACGGAATTGATCAAAAAACTTACTTAAAAATAACAAATACTACAAAAGATGATTTGTATAAAAAATATGAAGTAGAAGCAAATAAAAATGTGCGCATGAATTTAGTTCTTGAGGCAATTATTGCTGTTGAAAAAATTGGAGTAATAGATGAAGATGTCAAAAAAGAAATGAAAGAGCTAGCACAGCAATATAAAATGTCTGTTGAAAAATTAAAAAATGTTTTACCTAAAGAAACCGTAGAACATGATATTAAAACAAAAAAAGCCTTTGATCTAATAGTAGCTTCGGCAATAGTAAAAAGTTAAGAGCTGTTTATTAATGAAACCATCTATCTATAATTTAACAAAAAAAGCACTAATAAAGTGGGTGGTTGCCCAAAAGGAGAAAAAATTTCGTGCTCTTCAAATTTGGGAATGGCTTTACCGAAAACGTGTTACGGATTTTAATGAAATGACAAATCTTTCAAATGATTTTGTTAACTGTTTAAATGCCCATTTTGTAATCAATCCGTTAAAAAAGTTAATCATCCAAGAGTCATTTGATGGAACGAAAAAATATCTTTTTAAGCTTTTAGATCATCAACTGATTGAAACAGTGTTAATGCGACAAAAATATGGATTATCTGTTTGTGTAACAACGCAAGTTGGCTGCAAAATGGGTTGTTCATTTTGCGCTAGTGGTTTGTTAAATAAAAAAAGAGATTTAAGTACAGGAGAAATCGTTGCACAAGTTATGCAAATTCAGCATTCTTTAGTGAATGAGCGAGTATCTCATGTGGTCGTTATGGGCATTGGTGAGCCATTTGATAATTACGAAAATGTTTTAAATTTTTTACATATTATTAATGATGATAGAGGATTAGCAATTGGTGCAAGGCACATTACCGTTTCAACCTCTGGTTTAGCTGCTAAAATTTATGATTTTGCAACTGATGATTTGCAAGTAAATTTAGCAATTTCTCTTCATGCGCCAAATAATGAAATTCGCTCTTGTTTAATGCGCATTAATCGTTTAATTCCTATTGAAAAGTTAATGAAAGCAATTGATTTTTATACGAAAACAACCAATCGAAGGGTAAGCTTTGAGTATCTTTTGCTTAGTAAAGTAAATGATCAAGTGCATCATGCAAAAAGGCTAGCTAATTTATTAAAGAATAAGAAAAAATTAGCCTATGTTAACTTAATTCTTTATAATCCTATTAATGAACATGATCAATATGTGCGCTCAAATAAAGAAGATGTTCTGCGTTTTTATGATCTTTTAAAAAAAAATAAGATCAATTGCGTTATCCGTCAAAAATTTGGAAGAGATATTGATGCAGCTTGCGGCCAATTACGTGCAAAGCAGGCTTTTAGCGGAGGAAAAAGATGAAATGTCCAAAGTGCAATCATAATCACTCACGCGTTATCGATAGCCGTCAAAGTGAAGATGCACATGCCATTCGTAGACGACGCGAGTGTGAAAGTTGTCGTTATCGTTTTACAACTTTTGAAAAAGTGGAAAAGATACCATTATTGGTTATTAAAAAGGATAATTCTCGTGAAGAATTTAGTCGAGAAAAATTATTGCGAGGATTAATTCGCTCAGCGGAGAAAAGGCCGGTGACAAGTGAACAAATGGAAAATATGGTAGATATCGTGGAACGTCGTGTGCACGAATTAGGCGAAACAGAAATAACTAGCGCGCAAATCGGAGAATTTATGATGGAAGAGTTAGTAAATTTAGATGAAATTGCTTATATTCGTTTTGCTAGCGTATATCGACAATTTAAAGATATGACGGTCTTTTTATCTGAATTAGAAGATATTGTCAAACGAGTAAAAAAGGGCGATTAAACTTACCTGGTTATTTAAAAGGAGATAAAATGCGTCAAGTAATACCAAATCCGCGTGAATTTTATACGGTAAAAATTATGGGGATGATTGCTTTTGATTCGCTAGTATCCTTATCAAGACTTTACTTACCTATTATTGGTAGTGAGGCTTTTACTCTTTATATGGCCCTTTTTGGACAAAGTACTTCAAAAAAAAATTCTAAAGCAACTGCTCATAGTATCTTGTTTGATATGGTCGGCATGAGCGGTGCACGTTTTTGTAAAGCAAAAAATCATCTTGAAGGCATGACTTTATTGCAAACCTTTGTACAAGATTCTTTTGAGTTTGGAGTGGAGTATTTATATCGATTAAACGCACCATTTCTGCCACCATTGTTTTTCACAGAGCCACTATTTTCAGGATTATTACTATCAAAAATTGGACAATTGGCTTTTGATGAATTAGTCAAAGATTATGAAAAAACTGCTACTAAAATTAAAGATATGAATAATATTTCGAAAAAATTTACCGAAGTTTACACTTTTGATTTAAATATTTTAAATGAAGAAGACGAGCGTTTAAATCAAGCAAAAAAAAGAATAGAAAATAAACTTAAAGATAGCTTTGATTTAAAATTTTTTAAAGAGATGATGAAAAAACAAGGTTTATTTTTTCACTCAGAAAAGCAAGATCCTTTACAATTATTAGCTATTCATGCATTATTTGGTTTAAATGAATTAGAAATTTTTAATAAAGCGGTAAGTTTAGCATGTGCAGATAATATCTTAAATATTACTAAACTTAAACAAATGCTGGAAAATCGTGCTAGTAAACTGGTAAATTTGCCAGGTGAGCAAGAACTTTCAACTACTTTGCAAAATATGAACTTTTCAAAAGCAGAGGCTAAAATTATTGAAGAGGCAGAAAAGTTAGCCCCAAATGATTATTTAGAAAATATTCGCTTGCAAAAAGGCGGTTTTGTAGATCCTAGTGAACGTCGTTTATTAAGTGAATTAAGAAATAATGGTCTAAGCAATGGTGTAATTAATATTTTGATTAATTATGCCTTAATTATTCAAGATAATTCAACACTTTCTTATAATTATATTATGAAAATCGCTAATGATTGGGCGCAAAAAAAGGTAGTGGATGCAGCTTCAGCTGTTCTTTATATAAAAACGATTGTTGCTAATAGCAAAGCGGCCAAACCCAAAGGAAAAAATAAGCGGGGGAAAAATCAAAAAGTAGAGAAAATTCCTGATTTTATTAAAAAGAAAACGACACAAAAGGTTAGTAAAGAAGAGCTTAAAAAATTGGAAAAAGAATTAGCAGATATCTCATCGTTTGATGATTAAAAGGAAGTGAGTCCTTATGATCGAATATATTGGAAGTAGTCGTGGTTTAAATCCATTGTTTAACAAAACAATTGAAGAAAAAAAACTAGCAAAAATTCATAAAGGTATTTTATCAGACAAAGAGATTAAAGCTTTTTTAAAAAAGCATAAGGATGAATTGACAGAAAAAGAGGTTAATCGTAGCTTTACCAAATTATATGAGTATGTTTCACAAAAGGATAAATTTTTAACGCAAGATAAAACATACGTAGCGCCTGGATATGAGCCTAAATTAATTTTTCATAATCATTCTATTGATGTTGCTTATGAGCCTACTGAAGTTTTGCTTGCTGAACAAAGAGAAGAAGAGATTAAAGCGCGAATTCATGCAATGAATATGCCAAAAGATGTGCGCAATGCTTCTTTTAAAACTATTACTTTAACACGAGATTCTCATCGTGTTTTGGCTATAAAAAAAGCTAAAAATTTTGTAAAATCTTTTATTGCAGATCCTTTTACGCCCCATAAAGGTTTATATTTATATGGCAATTTTGGTATTGGTAAGAGTTTTCTAATGGGGGCTATTGCCAATGAATTAGCCATTAAAGGCTTTGTGACAACTTTGCTTCATTTTCCGTCATTTTTAGCCGAGTTACGTGATGCTATGAATTTTGAAAAAAAAGAAATTGGAAGCAAGATTAAGGCAGTGAAAGTTTGTGAAATTTTAATTTTGGATGATATTGGTGCAGAGTCGGTGACATCATGGTCAAGAGATGATATTTTATTAGGGATTCTTCAGTATCGCATGCAAGAACAATTACCAACAATGTTTACATCAAATCGTGATTTTAAAGGCTTAGAAGAACATTTGCGCTTTGATAACAAAGGAAATGATGAACTGATGCAAGGAAGACGTGTAATGGAGCGTATTAAATATTTATCTGAGGAAGTTTTATATGGGGGGGATAATGCAAGAAATCCAGTGTAAGAGCCTGTTTATGATCTTCAAGCAATTCGCTAGAAACCGTGTTAAAGGATCTAAGTAAGAAGAGTAAGGAAAAGTCTATGAATGAAATACAATTATCTAAACGCTTAGAAAAAATTGCTTCTTATATTCCTAAAAAAACTCGCTTAGCAGATATAGGCAGTGATCATGCATACTTGCCTATTTTTTGTATGCTTACGGGAAAAATTTCATACGCTATTGCTAGTGAAGTAATAGAAGGGCCCTTTGAAAAAACTTTGGCACAAGTTGATAAGAATGATTTGAAAAGCTATATTGAAGTTCGCTTGGGCAACGGCTTAGAAGCTATTTTTTTAGATGATGAGATTGATGTGATTACAATTGCCGGTATGGGTGGAATTTTAATTGCAGAAATTCTTGAGATGGGTTTGCAAAAAAAGCGTTTAAATGGGAAAGAAAGATTGATTCTGCAGCCAAATATTGGCGAAAGTTATGTTCGATATTGGTTAATGAATAATGATTATCAAATCTTTGTTGAAGATATTTTTGAAGAAAAGCAAAAAATTTATGAAATTATTGTTGCCCAAAAAGGAATCGCGTATTATTCAGAGCAAGAGTTGTTTTTTGGTCCTTTTTTAATAGAGGAGAAGAAAGAAGTCTTTTATAAAAAATGGGAGTGCGAGTTAATAAATCGTAGAAAGATTTTAAATTCACTGGAAAAAGCAACAATTCCTAATCAAAAAAAAGAAGAAGTTTTACAAAAAGAAATTAACTGGATTAAGAAGGTTCTTAAAAAATGAAGGCTCAAACTTTGATTGATAAATTTGAAGAATATTGTCCTTTATTTTTAGCTGAAGAAAATGATCCGGTAGGACTGCATTTGGGGACTTTACAAAAAGATATTAAACGTGTGATGGTGACACTTGATGTTCGTTCTGAAGTAGTAGAAGAAGCAATTAATAAAAAAATTGATTTATTGATTGCTAAGCATCCATTAATTTTTCATGCAGCAAAACGCTTAGATACGGATGATCCACAGCATAAAATGTATGCAGATTTACTTAAAAGTGATATTGCTGTTTATGTGGCACATACCAATATTGATATCGTTAAACCTGGACTGAACGATTGGTTTATGGAAATGTTGAATTTAACAAACGAGAGCTTTTTAAAGCAAACGCATGAAATTAATGGCATCTCTTACGGGATTGGACGAGTAGGGGAGCTATCTGAAGCAACTTCTTTAGTTAAGTTTGCCCAAAAAGTAAAAAAGATATTTTCTTTAGATTATCTGCGCTTGATTACCAAAAAAGAGGGTGCCTTAGTTAAAAAAATTGCCATCTGTGGAGGTAGTGGAGAAAAATTTTATAAAGAAGCCTTAAAACAAAATGCTGATGTTTATATTACAGGAGATATTTATTATCATACCGCTCATGATATGATTGTTAGCAACCTTCATGCCATCGACCCTGGCCACTATATCGAAGTAGTTTTTATTTCACGTTTGGTCAAAATGTTTAATCAATGGAAAGAAGAAAATCATTGGGATGTTAATGTAATGGCATCAAAAGAAAACACCAATCCGTTTGTGTATTATTAATAATAAGCAGTTCATTCCTCATTTTCAACAGTTTATAAACAGGCAATTTTATTGAGATATAACGCAATTTTTTCAATTAAAAAAGCAGGAATTTTATTTTTTTCCGAAAAATTAACATTTTCACGAAAAATTTTAAAAAGATTTACCTTAAATTCTTTTCGTAAACAGCTTTAAAATTAATATGACAATTTATCCAACAAACAAATTACATCTTTTTCTGATTCTGCTTGATTAATTGCCACTTTTATTTTTACCGCACGTGGAATACCTTTTAAGTAATATGAAGCAAGTTGTCTAAATTGATAAATTCCTTGTTTTTCACCTTTAAATTGTACCAATTTTTCTAAATGCAACTTTGCCATTTTTACTTTTTCATCAACAGAAGGCTCAGATAAAAGTTCTCCTGTACGTAAAAAAAATTCTGTCCTTAAAAGCATCCAAGGATTCCCAAGAGCTGCGCGACCAATCATCACAGCATCAGCTCCTACTTCTTCTAACATTTTTTTAGCATCTTTTGGTGTTTTAACATCGCCATTGCCAATAAATGGAATTGTAAGCTTTGCTGCAACCTCTTGCAAAACCTTCCAGTCTGCTTTTCCTTGATACATCTGCATACGTGTTCTGCCATGCATTGCTAAAGCTTTTGCTCCTGCTGATTCTGCTGCTAATGCATTTTCTACCGCAAATAAATGATCATCCCATCCTGTGCGCATTTTTACCGTAACAGGAATACTTACCGCATTTACCACTGCATGCACCATTTCATATACTTTCTTAGGATCAAGCAATAATCGTGCCCCAGCCTCTGCCTTAATCACCTTATTAACTGGACATCCCATATTAATATCAATAATATCTGTACTGGTATGTTCTTGGACAAACGTTGCTGCTTGAACTAAACTTTCCTTATCATTACCAAAAATCTGTAAACTGATAGGATGTTCTCTTGGGTCAATTTTAAGCATATTAAGTGTCTTTTGATTACGATAATAAATTCCTTTATCACTAATCATCTCCATAACGACAAGGCCTGCACCAAATTCTTTAGCAATCACACGAAAAACTAAATTTGAAATACCTGCCATTGGTGCTACTATTACTCTATTAGGAATTTCAACTGTACCAATTTTAAAATTTTGTTCTTTCATTCACTTGCTCATTTTATCTATTTTTTCATTAAAACTATAAATTAAATACCAATCTTTTTTTGTTTTTACCCCTAATATTGGATACTCTGATAAAGGATAAAAAGGAGATTTTTGCGCCACGATATGAATCGGGTATTTTTTATTATTTTCCCAAATCAATTCATAAATTCCTTTTTTAAATGACTTCCTATTTATCTTTATTAAAATTTCCTCTTTATCAAATTCTTTAGTTGTAAAAATAACTTCTTCATTACACTTCAAAGTAAATCTTCCGTGTTGTTTTTGTTTTCTTAAAATCTGTAACTGTTGATAAGCTTCTACTTCTAAAACAACTTTTTGTGAAATTATTCCACCTACTGGAATTTCTAAATTTTCTCGGCCATAACTTGCTACATAATTTGACGAGTTGCCTAAAACAGGAAGCATTGATCTTATCGATGATTTTTGCACCTTTTGATTTGGGATAACAACAGGTTTTGCTTCTGATTCTAAAATTTTGGAAATAAAAAATATTCCGAAAGAAAAAAATAAAACACTACTTAATTTTTTTTTCCATTTTAATTGAACTTTACCAACAAAAGGAGATGCTACAATTAAAAACAACGGCCCTAAAATAACCTCACCATATCTAGGACCAACTTCCCATAACAGGCTATAAAAAGAAACAATACTTAAAATAATTAATACTGGTACTAATAGTTGCGGGCTATTACAGCAAAAAGCACGCCAAACTTTACCAAAAGCTAATAAATAAATGACTAAAAGAGCAATTTTAGATAAGCCACTAACAAATATTTCAGCCAAAACAGCATGTTTGCAAAACCAAAGTGGCGCTTTTTGAAAGCCCTTATAATAACGTCCATAAATTTCTTGCCCATCTAGCAAAATACCAATTTTATTAATCAATTGCCAAAAAATACGTCGTGGTTTTTCTTCTAAGATTCTTTTTTTTAAACGATCTTGAGCTACGATTTTTTTTTCTTCTATTGTCTCATATAATTTTAACTCTTTTACATCTTCTGGTTGAAATCGGCCTTTAGAAATCTGATGCCACCCCATAGACATCCAATGTTCTATCGGATAAGCATATTGTTTATCTGGATAAAAATGAACTTTTTGCTGTAAAAATTTTTCTGCACGAAAAAAGATAATAAAAACGATGCATAAGCCAATCGTTACCAAAACTATTTTCCAAGAGATTTTTCGAAAATTGATAAGATAAACAAATAAGTAAACAACAGCAAAAGCAACACTAACTAAAAAACTTGTTTTTATCATTTGAGCAAAGAAGAAAAAAGGCATGCTTATTAAAAACCACCAAGCAAATGTTTTAAGTGACATACCTTTTTGAGGGCATTTTAAAGATAAACGCCAAAAAAAGCAGGCTAAAATCGTCCATGCAATCATTACTGGTGTATCTGTATATAATATCCATAAATTATATGTCCAAAGATATGGAAAGCAAAATAACATTAAACTCATTAAAACCGTAACAGATTTTTTTTTTGCAACAATGGTAATTGTATAAATTAAACTAGCAAAAAGTGCTGCATTTAGAAAAAAACTTACTACTTTTATAATTAATAACGGTGAAGATAAAAAAGATCCTAAAAAACGAAAAGCCAAAGCATATAGAGCTGTTGGTAAAACATTTTGTGCAAACATTTTATAATAAATTGGCCACTCGGGCATTTGATGTTTAGCAAAAGCCAACGCATCAATCTGCATTCTAAAGGCATCACGAATTACTGAAGGAGTAAAGGCAAAAAGCAAATAAATTTCAAAAAGTAAATATAAAAAAAATATCCCAACTAATAACCACGTCAACTTTTTTTCTAAAAGGCGCTCTAAAAATCCATAAATCACTCTAAATATAACGATTAAAACAATTGCTCCTAATAAAATCCAATAAGCCTTTTGAACATAATTATGTTTATCACCTAAAAAGGTAATATTGGCGCTAATTCCCACAAGCATGATAAATAAAAATATACCATAAATCAGTTTATTAATTATTAATCTTAAATTGAAATTTTTCATTTAATCTCCTAATTTAATAAAATTTTTTTCGAACTTTATCTTTTATCACTTAATTTAAAAGAAAAAATGGTATTTTACAAATAAACAAATTCGAAATTTTGACACATGAATATAACTTCGCTAAAATGAATAATGATCAATTTTAAAATAGACCTCCTCGGAAACTAATGGTATAATGAGAATTCGTTTCAATTTTTTCTTGATACAAGGAAAAAAACTTAAAGATACGTGTTTTTATTTTGAGACTTTTTGACGCTAGAGGCACGGCTTCTAGGTGATGGATAAAAGAAAATGAACGAAAGTGAATTTTCTATCGCCGTCAGGGAAAAAAACGAAATTTTCATACATTTAGTTCCAGAGGAGGTCTATTATAACAAATAATATAGGGAGAAAAGAAATGTCTAAAGAAAAAAGACTTTTTACCTCAGAATCTGTTTCTGAAGGTCATCCTGATAAAATTGCTGATCAGATTAGTGATGCGATTTTAGATGCGATTTTAGCAAAAGATCCAAACGCGCGCGTTGCTGCAGAAACTGCCGTTTATACGGGAAGTGTCCATGTTTTTGGAGAAATTAGCACAACAGCTTATGTCGATATTAATAATGTGGTGCGCAAAACAATAAAAGATATTGGTTATACACGGGCAAAATTTGGCTTTGATGCTGAGACGATTGGTGTTCATCCGTCTCTTGTTGAACAATCACCTGATATCGCACAAGGTATAGATGAAGCATTTGAAGTACGTGAAGAAAAAGCAGAGGATCCACTAGATAAAATTGGTGCAGGAGACCAAGGTTTAATGTTTGGTTTTGCTGTTGATGAAACACCGGAATTCATGCCTTTACCAATTGCTTTAAGCCATCGATTAATGCGACGTTTAGCAGAGCTTCGCAAATCTTATGAGCTTTCTTATTTGCGTCCGGATGCTAAATCGCAAGTAACAGTTGAATACGATGAAAACGCTCATCCTCTGCGGGTTGATACAATTGTTATCTCCACGCAACACAATCCTGATATTTCACTAGAACAGATTAAAAAGGATCTTCATGAAAAAGTAATTGCTGTAGTAATACCTGCTGAATTATTGGATGATAAAACAAAATACTTTATTAATCCAACAGGTCGTTTTGTTATTGGTGGACCACAAGGAGATTCTGGTCTTACAGGTCGTAAGATTATTGTTGATACTTATGGCGGATATGCTCGTCATGGTGGCGGTGCTTTCTCAGGAAAAGATCCAACAAAGGTTGACCGCTCTGCCTCTTATGCTGCGCGCTACATTGCCAAAAATTTGGTTGCAAGCGGTATTGCAAAAAAGGCAGAAATACAGTTAGCTTATGCGATTGGCGTTGCTCACCCAGTATCAATTGCAATTAATACTTTTGGAACTAGTAAATTTGCAGAAAATCAATTAATTAAAGCTGTACGTAAAAACTTTGATTTACGTCCAGAAGGAATTATTCAAATGCTTGATCTGCGCCGTCCAATTTATAGGCAAACAGCAGCTTACGGACATTTTGGTCGAACTGATATTGATTTGCCATGGGAGAAATTGGATAAAGTAGAAGTATTAAAAAAAGTATTTCAAAGTTAAAATAAGAAGGGAGAAAATATGTCTAAAGTTGAAAGTTTTTTGTTAGATCATACTAAAGTGAAAGCTCCTTATATTCGTATTGCCGGCAAGGAAAAGCAAGGAAATGTTAATATTACCAAATATGACTTAAGGCTTGTGCAGCCTAATTTAGAAGAAATTCCTACTGGCGCTCTTCATACATTAGAGCACTTGATAGCTACCAAACTAAGAGATGAGTTAGAAGGAATTATCGATATTTCGCCAATGGGTTGTCGCACTGGTTTTTATTTAGTTTTGTGGGGAGAATATAAAACGTCTACCGTAAAAAATGCACTTACTAATGTATTAAAATTTATAACCATCGCTAAAAAAGCAGATATACCTGCTGTTTCAGCCAAAGAATGCGGAAATTATCGTGATCACTCACTATTTGGAGCACAGGAATATGCTAAACAAATTCTTGCGAAAAAAATCTCTAGTGATCCATTTATGCAAAAATGAATATTTTTAAAATTATTTATAGCATCACGTCTTAGTTTTGAAACAATTCTAATTATTGATACCCTTGATTGATATGTTAATCAAGATTTTTAATTTTTTAACGATATATGAGATACTTAAATGATATAAATCTAGAAGACTTTGAAAAGATTAACCCTGAGCTAGAAGGGATTAAAAAGCGAACAAATCCCAGAATTTATGATTTATAAACACTTTTTGTGCGGTTTTGTATTTTATCAAAACTTAACACTGGATAATGAAGTGAAGTTTTGCCTGGCTAGAGAAATCTAAGCGGTTATTCAAAAGTTGTGTGAAAGCTTTCCACAAGTAAACAGATGGTGGTGTTTGCACTTTCAGCTATTTTTATAAAAAGATGAGATCGCAAATAAGCTTTAAGTGCTTCATCTTGTTCAAAAGTTATTTTACTTTTGTGTTCTTTGTAAGGCTTTTTCGATTAATTGTTTTGGCACGTACTTCTAACCATTTTATAATTTTAAAATTGATTCCTTCGTTGTTTGGCTGCTATGATACGAGCCAATTGGTCGTTTGATAGAGTGACACATTTAGAAAAGTATGTATTAACTTTAAATCAAAATGCTATACAATGACATTTACTTTATCCCTACACGCCCACGAAAAACTTCATACATCAAAAGTGCCGCTGCAACACTAGCATTTAAGCTTTGAATATAACCCATCATCGGGATCATCAATGTCTCATCAACTTCTTTTCGCAAAAGATGACTCATACCACGACTTTCATTACCAATAATTAAAGCAATCTTACCCTTAATTTGCCATTTACGATAATCTGTCCCATTCATATCTGTGCCAAAAATCCAAAATCCTTCTTTTTTTAATCTAGTAACTGCATCTGTAAGATTAGTCACTTGTGCAATCAAAAGATGCTCAATTGCTCCGGTGGAAGTCTTTGCCACCGCTTGGGTTACCCCTACTGAACGATGTTTAGGTAAAATTACACCATCAACACCAACAGCGTCTGCTGTTCGTAAAATTGATCCTAGATTATGCGGGTCTTCTAAAGAATCAAGAACTAGATAAAAAGGCTCTATTTTGGTTGTTTGCTTTAAAAGTTCTTCTAGCTTTAAATAAGTATATAAAAAAGTAGTTACTACAATGCCTTGATGTATAGCTTTTTGTGTTAATTGATCTAGCATCTTTTTGGAGACAAATTTTATAGGTATCACACCACTTTTTGCTAAGCTCTTTACCACATCAGCTTTTTTACCTTTAATATTTTCTTGTAAAAAAATTTTATTAACGCGACCACATTTAAGCGCCTCTATACTTGTATGATATCCAAAAATCAAATTTCCCAAAACTTTTTGTTCTCTTATATTTTCAGATCTACTTTTATTTTTTGACATACACTTAACCCTTCTGTAAATAATCTGCAAACGTTTTATAAACAGGCATTTTTCCTCAGCTTTTACAAATAAAATAGTATTAACAAGAAATTTTAAATACTCTTTATAAAATATCAAATAAACATCTGATGAATTAAAAAGTTTTCTCATAAATTCGTTAAATTGCTCTTTAGAATTATTTGCTACAAAGATGTGTTTATCTTTGTCACGCCAAACGTATGTAGATGTTATTATATAATAGTAATAATTATCAATAATGTTGAATTTTTATAAATTTTGAAAAAGAAAACATTAACCACATATTTAAAATAAAATCTTAACAGTACTAATGGTTAAATTATACTTAAAGAACAAAGATTATCCATACATAAATTGTCAGGAAGTAATTTATTTTTTTGTATAAAACTTTCCGTTCATTATAATAATTTTTAAAATCCAGAGTTTTTTTTTGAAAAATAAAAAATAATAGTTTATTTTTAATTACGAAAAGATATTTTAAAATAATTTCTATATTAAAATTATCATTAGACGAATGTTTAGGTATCAGTTAT
>JAISYQ010000014.1 GCA_031269775.1 Streptococcaceae bacterium | reverse complement strand
CCATCAATACCTCCTCCAACTGCAAGTTGTTCATTGGCAGCATTAACAATGGCGCCAACATCCCTTAAACCTGTAATGTCTCCCTGAACTAATCTCATTTTCCCTTGCCTTAAAATTTCTCTAGGCGCCGCCACACTTGCCAGTTTAGCTGCAGTACTGACTCTGACTCCACCAACTTTTGATATTTCTCCTTTTACCGATCTTAACGGAACTGGGACTCTGTTTGCTTTTGCAGTCAGAAGAATTATTTCTGATTTATCTTTTACGTAAATTGTTATAGCTTTTTCATCTGTCACTCTTAATCGATTCAACCAAAAATGATCTTGCAATGCTTTTCCGGTAAACAAAAATGTTACATCTTCACATGTTATATTTACTCCGTCACCATATACTTTCCGAGTATTAAAAAGATCAACAATTCTTTGTCTAGCATCTGAGACTCTTTGTCCGACATCAAAATTCAGATAAAAAGTTTTTGTTTCATCTCCTCCTAACGAAAAGCCAAACCTATCCTTACCAACTGTTTTACCTGCTCCATCATCTGATAAAACAGAAAAATCCCTTCCACCTCCAACATTTATTGAAGCATCTATTATTTGAACTTGATCTTGAGGAATTGAATTATCAGCAAAACTCACACTCAAATAAACATCGCTGCTTTTCTTCCTTCCAGATTCAATGGACATATTTGATAGTTCAGCAATTTTATTTGATATTATATCATCCGGCATAATTATTAAACCAGGTATCTGTTCTTTATCTTCATCTAAAAAGCCTATGCAAAATCTAATGTTACTTTTATTAATACCTTTGAAAAAGTTTGGAAATTTAGAGTCAATAAATTGGTTAAGTTTCATGCCTTCAAATAAAATACAACTACGAGGAATAACGTTTCCTTCAACTAAAACCATCAATTTAAAAATATACTCATACTTAATAAGTATATCATTTAAAAATCCAGAAATTTTGCTTGCATTTCCATCAAAAATTGCTGACCATTTTTCTCCAGTCATATTTGATACATCATCTAAATCTGCTTCATCTAAATCTACTTCATGACCATTTAGTAGCACTTTAAAAGAACCATATTTAAGATCAACACCTGTTATGCTCTTAAAATTAGAAGCTACTTTTTGTATAGAGTCGTTTAGATTAAAAGTAAATTCATTGTTTTTATCATTATGCCTATAACAAATTTTTGGATTCTTAATTTCGCGTTCATTTTGATCCCAATCAAAACACAGTCGAATGTCAGTCACCACTTCTTCCCTTCTAGCATGTACTACAGGAACAGTAGCTGGAATTTGCGGCCTAGCCGCTGATTGAGGAACTGATGCTAAAAATTCTAACTCATTTTTTACCACTCTACTATCATAATCAGTAATTACAACCCGTCCATCTGGAGTCACAAGACAAAATGAACCCGCCCAAAGCTTGTAGCCTTTAATTTTAGATGTTCCCATAACAGTTAAACATTGCCTACCTTTTGGACTTAGTAAACTTATTTTCCCATCTTCCTCATGTTGATGCCCTTTAATAATCATACCAACATTATTTCGATCACAAAATTCATCAAATTGTAAAGGTCCATATAAAACTCCTGCACCACGAGAACTTGATTGATATGTTGTAATATCACTACTCGGATCGCTCCAAGCAATATCATTAAATTCATCTACATGTTCTTCTTCAACATTAATTGGCAAAGACAATCTTCCTAATTCTGTAAAAATGGTACTTGACCCAAATCCTCCATGAGCACAATAAATGCCAGGTTTTCCATCAAGAAATTCTAAAACACTCGCCCAAGGTAAGTTATTAAAAGCAGCAAACCAACTATTAACTAATTGTTCATTTTCTGGATTTCTATAATTCAATTTGTATTTTTGAATTTCTCCACGAACATATCTATTATGACCCATTCTTATGGCGATTGTTCCAAAACTTTGCATAGTACCTAACGTTTCATGATCTCCACGATTGATAGATATTCTATCTGGATATAATAAACGCATAGCAAGTAAATACGTAGCTACTTCTAGAGAGTGAGCACCACGATCCATAAAATCACCTAAAAACAAAACAGACCGACCATTCCCAAATGCATTATGCAATTGCCTAATAGTTGGAGATAATTTGCCATGAAGATCTCCCACAACATTTATTCCTGAAGATGGAATAGTAATTCTATTTAATACAGGTTTGCCACCGACTTCTTCTTTCTGAAACAAATTACAAACAAAACTAATCTCATCAATACTCAAAGGTAAATTTACCTCAGAAGGAAGTTGAAAACGCTCTAAAATAGAATCATCCAAATTTCTTCTCTCAAGTTCATTACTATAAATCTCAATTTTATGAACAATATCTTCTAGTCGTGTTTTTTCTCCCTCTGTAATCTGCGCAACACATTCTTCAGGGATATCAAAAACTGATACCATCAAACCCAACATCACAAAACCTAAAATCATGCCTAACTTTTTTAATTTAATCAAAAATATTTCCCCCTTATCTAAAAAATACGATTCACGTTAAAAACTAATATTATTTTAATTTTAATGTAATTTTAATTAATATATTAGACCTCCTCGGAAACTAGAATATAACGAGAATCCGTTTCAATTTTTCCTGAAACAAGGGAAAAAACTTAAAGATACGTGTTTTTATTTCGAGGCTTTTTGACGCTAGAAGCATGGCTTCTAGGTGATGGATAAAAGAAAATGAACGAAAGTGAATTTTCTGTCCCCGTCAGAGAAAAAGAAAACAAAATCCTCATACATCTAGTATCAGAGAAATTCTACTATTAGTTTACCATAATTAAAATATATATACAAAATGTGGAAAAATAATACCAAAAAAAACCATATTTTCTGTATAGTTTACCAATAATTCATCATTTTGTCTATTTTAATAGACATTTTGCTATCTAACATTAAAGATTATTTAATTATCTATCATATTTTTGAAAAATCCACTCATTACCACGATCAATAATGCCTCGAAAATTATCTGAAACCGCTCGATAATCTACAACATCCACCCGATAAGGCAAAATACTCTCTTCAAAAGCTTCTTTTAACTGTTGGATTCGCATAATATTTAACGGTTTGCCACTATCAAAAGCCAAATCCAAATCTGAATAGACTTTTGGCGTTTGTTTATATCGAGAACCAAAAACTAAAACATCGCAATCTGCAGCATATTTATTGATAATTCCAAGAATAATTTCCATTTCTTCTTTAGAAACGCTAATCATTTTTACTCTCCAAGCGCGAAAGTAAGCTTTTAGCATATGGTAAAAATTTTCTTACGATAGCAAAAACCTCTTCGGCTACATCTTCATCATATATGTGAGAAACTCGATTGCGAGCACTGTGAAAAATCATCCATTCATCAACATTATCCAAAAGCTTATTTTCAACTCCTTGGCGAAATAACTCTCGCCTTGTTACACCATCAGCAGCTTCAGGATTAATATTCATCTCAAGCCAACGCTTAATAAACTTCCAACATAATTCATAACAGAATTCAAAGTGTTGAATCACACCAGCTTTGATTATATCAAGCTCATCTTTTTCCATATCTATAATAGAAAGGCGCTCAAAAACTGCCACACTTTTTGACAAAGCAAAAACGGCCTTTTTAAGCGAAGTTAAAACTAGACGCTCTACACTCATAATCTCACCCTTCAATTAGACCTTCTCGGAAACTAGGGTATAACGAGAATTTCGTTTTCTTTTTCCCTGATACATCGCCAAAAAGCCTCGAAATAGAAACACGTATCTTTAAGTTTTTTTCCTTGTATCAAGAAAAATTGAAACGAATTCTCGTTATACCCTAGTTTCCTAGGAGGTCTATTCTTTTGTTTTATCATCTGCTTTAATGACATCAAACATCTTCACTGCTTCCTTAATCACAGGATCAAACTTCCCAATTTATTTTAGATAAATTCTTAGAAAGATAGGCTGTTTAATTTGATGGATGCTCTAAAATAATTAGTAAATGATCACGCAAATCAGACGCTGGACAAATCATTTTATTCATAGATATTTCCTCGCTTTCTTTAATAGACCTCCTCGAAAAGTAGATGTATGAGAACTTCGTTTTCTTTTTCCCCGATACATCGTCAAAAAGCCTCAAAATAGCACCACGTATCTTTAAGTTTTTTTCCTTGCCTCAGGAAAAAATTGAAACGAATTATCTTTATAACCTAATTTCTAAGAAGGTCTAATAATTAATGGATCAATCTATATTAGCTATTTATTAACATATCCTACAAGTGCCTTTACCATTTCCTCTTTTTTAGTTGGTAAGTTTCTTAAAAATTTTTGAATTTCTTCTAGTTCAAACTTTTCAACATTTGCTACAAATATTTTCTCATATACTTGCTTTGAATTTTTCTCTTTTTCAAAAAACAGCTCTTCATATAATTTCTCACCTGGGCGAATTCCTATTTCAATAATCGGAATTTTATCAGGTTCTCTTCCACATAAATGAATCATCTCTTCTACCAGATCTTTAATTTTCACAGGTTCCCCCATATCCAAAACAAAAATTTCTGCACCTTCAGATAACGCACCCGCTTGCAACACCAAACGACTAGCCTCAGGAATCGTCATAAAATAGCGCGTCATTCGAAAATCCGTAATCATAACCGGCCCACCTGCTGCGATTTGACGTTTAAATAAAGGAATCACCGAACCACGACTACCCAAAACATTCCCAAAGCGAACTGCTGAAAATTTTGTTTGCCCCACTTCATTACAGCTCATCATCACCATCTCAGCAATCCGTTTGGTCGCACCCATTACATTAGCTGGATTAACAGCTTTATCTGTTGAAATCATCACAAAATTTTTCACATTATATTGCTTAGCTAACTTCACAATATTCAGTGTGCCATAAATATTATTATTTACAGCTTCAACTGGATTGTACTCCATTAGCGGAACATGTTTATAAGCCGCAGCATGATATACAATATCTGGATGATATTCACGCATAATTTCGTCCATACGCTTTACATCCTTAACATCAGCAATAATTGGCACAAGCTCAATATTCATGCCTTGAATCTTCTTTTGTATCTCGCTGTTAATCTTATAAATAGAATATTCACCATGACCTAAAAGCAATAAGCTTGCAGGTTGAAATTGAAGCAGTTGTCTAACAACCTCACTACCAATACTTCCACCAGCACCAGTCACTAAGACAACTCTTCCATGCAATTGGCGAAAAATGCTTTTAATATCAAGTTCTACTTCGTCACGACCTAAAAGATCCACAACATCTACTTCTTTTAATGAATTAACATTTAACTTTCCAAGCGCTATATCCTCAATATGTGGCAGTGTTGTAACCTTGACTTTCATCCTCATAGCCATACTGATTATTTTTTGTCGTTTGCTATAAGGTAAACTAGGGATCGCAAAAATTACTTGAGTAATCCCATATTCTTTAATTAACGAATTTAATTGATCCATTGATCCTAATACTTTTTTTAAAGAAATGTAAGTCCCAATCTTACTTGGATCATCATCTACAAAACCAACAACATCTAATGATGCCCCTGAAGCATTGCGATCAAAAGAGTTCAGCAACTGAAAACCAGCTTCTCCGGCACCAATAATTAAAACACGCTTATGATGAGCATTTAAATTATCAGACGAAAAATTTTTTGATCTTAAAAGATTGCTTGATCCTTTGTTTTTTGAATTTCCATAAACGACAAACATCCGCCAAAAAATATTAACAAAAATAATACCTATAATTGCTAAAAAATTTGCTAAAAAAACATGACGAAAACTTGTTATATCACGCATAAAAAGCAAAAATATACTTTCTGATACACCTGTACAAAAAGCAGCAATTCCCATCTTAATAATCTCTTTTAAACCAAAAAAACGAGTCACTCGATTAAGTAAATGAAAAGCTACAGCATATAACGTATACAAAAAAATTTGCAAACTTGTCGCCAGAAAATAAAAAAATTGACTAACTCCAATTAATGGTCCGATAAAAAAATAACTAAAAACATTAGAAGAAACAATAATTATTATATTCACCATTAATAATACGACTATCTTATGCAATCTACGCAATTGAACACCTTCTAAGATTATGATCTTTATCAACAAAAAGTTCTGTTTTTCTTCCATCAGAACCTAAAGGATGATCGATATCCACGTAACTTTATCCCCACGCTAAAAAACATTCTAATAATTCTTAAATCCCTATACACATTCGCTTTTAATTGTAGCACATTTTATCTTTTTAATGCTATTACAAACATATTAACAATTTAATTTTTTTATAATTCATTCTATTGATAAAAACGTCTATGTTTAATCCTTAAATTAAAAAGAATGGAGTTTAAAATAATATCAACGCCATCCTTTTTATACATTAAATAATATTAAAAATATATAATAGACCTCCTCGAAAACTAGATTTATGAGAACTTCGTTTTCTTTTTCCCTGATACATCGTCAATAAGCCTCAAAATAGCACCACGTATCTTTAAATTTTTTTCCTTGTCTTAGGAAAAAATTAAAACGAATTCTCTTTATAACCTAATTTTCGAGAAAATTTAATAATTCTTTAATCTTCTTCAGTAGCTAGCAAGAATTTTCCTGTCAAAGCTGCCAAAATTCCACCAACAATTGGTGCTAAAATAAATACCCAAACCTCAGATAAAGCAATACCTCCAACAAAAACAGCTGGCGCCAAACTTCTTGCTGGATTTGCTGACATCCCTGTTAATGGCACTCCAACAAAGTGAATCATCGTTAACGTAAAACCGATAATAAACCCTGCAAGAGATGGCTGCCCAAATTTTTTACTTGTCACTGTCACAATGACCAAAACAAAAATAAACGTTAACAAAATTTCAACAATAAAAGCTTCCCCTGCATTCACATTATTAAATAAATTTTGTCCAAGATTGACAACTGATTTTCCTGCATTTTGCAAAAGATAAGATAAAGCTGCCGTTCCTAAAAAAGCTCCTAATACCTGAGCAACAACATAAGTAATTAATTCTTCAATAGCAAGTCTACCATTAATAAACATTGCAATAGATACTGCAGGATTTAAATGCGCGCCTGATATTACTCCAATAGAATAAGCAGCAGCTACAATCGTTAGTCCAAAAGCAATTGCTATCCCTAAGGTTCCAATAACTTTCCCTGATAATACAGCAGCACCTGTTCCAATAAAAACTAAAATAAAAGTTCCAATAAGTTCAGCAATTCCCTTTTTCACCTCTTAAATACCTCCTGTTAAAACATTTTTTTATTTAATACAAAGGTATTTTAACATTAGTTATATTTTTTTACTATTTTGATTAAAATATAAAATATACTCTTCCATTCCTTTACGCATAGTGTATTTTGGCTTATATCCCAATGCAGACAATTTCGCAATATCTGCAAAAGATTCTTTTATATCACCAAAACGTGCTTTTTCATAAGATACAGGAAGATTTTTTCCTAAAATACCTTCAATAATAGAAAAAAGCTCTAGCAGTGTCGTTGCTTTGCCAACTCCTACATTATAAACTTCTCCTAAAGAATTTGGATGCTCTGAGATAATTTGCAAAGCATAAATAACATCTTTAACAAAAACAAAATCTCTAGACTGTTTGCCATCCCCAAATAAAGTAAACTTTACATTAGAATTATCTTTCATCTTTTCAAAACAATCCATACATTTAGAAATAACTCCTGAATATGAAGAAGAGGGATTTTGTCTTGGCCCATAAACATTAAAAAAACGTGCAACACAAGTCGGTACGCCATATAAATTGTTATACATTAAAACAAATTTTTCAGCAGAAAATTTATCAATCGCATAAGTAGTCAAAGGGCGAATGACAGACTCTTCTTGTTTGGGCAAAGTAGACTCATCTCCATAAACAGCAGCTGATGAAGAAAAGACAAAACGCTTTAAAAAAGGTTGATACTTCCTTACTCTTTCAAGTAACTGAAAAACACTATCAAAGTTCACCTGGTGTGTTTCAACTGGACGCTCAACTGAATCAGCCACAGAAGCAATAGCTGCTAGATGAAAAATATAATCAAAATTTTTATTCTTTAAAATCCTTTCCATCAGCGTGTAATCGGTAACATCTCCCTTAATAAACTTAAGATTAGAAGAATGATCTAAATTTTCGACCTTTCCCATCGAACAATTATCAATAACTACAACTTTATGTTCTTTGATCAAATCATTCACTAAATTAGAACCAATAAAACCAGCACCACCAGTTACTAAATAATTTGCCATTAACTTACTTCTCCTTTAAATCAACAATATGCAAAGAAAAAGATAATTACGATATACATAAGTAAAGAAAAAACCATAAATAAAAAAGAGCTTAAGCAAACTAAGACATCTTTTATAGAAACTTGATAATGAACACCTTGCATAAAAATAGCAAATAACAAAAGAAACGGTGTAAAATATCTTCCTTGCGGGCCAATAATATATGGCGTTTCATTTGGCAAATAATTAACAAATTTTAAAATCACACCAAAATAATTCAAAAAATAAACAACTAAACTACAAATAGCTAGTGGCATTATTTTATTTTTTTTCTGAAATATTTTCTTTTCCGAAAACAAAATCAACAAAAAGAATATAAACCAAAGTAAAACCCACCAATTTGGCATAACACTATTTTCATCCCATAATCCACCATCAATAATATTATTTAACAAATAAGGCAATGATTTATTGCCGGGCATATTTTGTGAAGGGCTGTAAAAAATAAAGGTATTTAAAAATTTATGGAAGACAAAAGAAAAGCTGCCTTCTTTTTTGATAAGAAAGAAAGAAAAATTTCCAACAATGATAATAGAAACAACACTAATGGCATACTTAAATCGACTAATAATAGGCAACAATTGCTGAGCTGAATTTCTAAAAATAAAAAACGGTAACAATAAAAGCAATAAGCGCGAATTCTCTTTAGAAAAAGAGACTAAAAGTGTAGCAATTGCTAAAATAATCCACATTTTTTGAGAAATTTTATTTCTCGTAGAAAAATGAATTAATAAAGCAATAAACAAAGAAAGAAAAACAAAATTACTACTATCATAAGAAAGAGACGCCGCACCGGTTATCATTGTTGGTGTTAGAGCAATCACTGCTAATGCTACTTTGCCATAATCCATAAACCTAATAATAAAGAAAAGTGTGATCGCATAAAAAAAACAGCTAAACAATCTTCCAACCAAACACATAACGCCAACTGACGGATAAATCATAAAGCCAATCTTTACACCGATTGCTGGGATGATATGCAATAAAATATCTGACTTACTCATTGTAAGCGCACGTTTATCTTCCACCTGATCCTTTTTAAGAAAAGGTGCTTTTTTTACAAAATATTGATGAATATATGAATTAAGACCGTGCTTTGTGTACTTTTTAAACTGAGCGTTATCATTACCCCCATCAGCATATACTGCTGAGCGCTTTACTACTGCATTGGTTAAAAAACAGCACTCATCAAAATGAAACTCTTCATCATGATTATGCAAAACTGGCATAATAAAAGATAAGCTTCCTCCAAAAATTAAAGCTAAGCTTAAAAAAAGAATTTCAACTTTTACATTTTTAAAAATACGCACTATAGCTCCTCTGGAAAAGGCGTTTTATCTGGACGATGAATTTTAATAAAATCTACAAAAATTTCAATATTATTATTTGATATTCTTTTTTGCGAATTTCTTTTAAATATACGTAAAGTCAAACTTAAAACAAATGAAATAATTTTAATGAACAAACGCGAAATTAAAAAGCTAGATATGATAGCTAAAAGACCTATACCTAGATACGGTAATAGACTTCCTGCCCAATTTAGTTTGTCTTTTGTTAATTCAAATATCCCCAAAATAATTGCTACCGCGCAAAATCCTGCTAAACCATAATAAACAAAAAAAGTCGCTGCATTTTTTGGTCCTGCTAAATTTCTATAAAATAAAGTAGTAAATGCATAAACACTAAATTTACGTTTTCTTTTATTTTTAACAATGCGAAGAAACTTGATTGAATCATCCCCCTCAACATATTGAAAATCTTCTTTGCGAATCTCCATTTAATCATTTTCCTCCTACATTATTCTTATAAATTCTCTGCCATTCATAATAGCATTTCTCTTTTTAGAATAAAATATCTTTTTTTATTACAAAATATTACGATTTTTTTACAAACATCGCATCGCCAAAACTAAAAAAACGATATTCACTTGCTATTGCATGATGGTATGCTTTTAGTATTAAATTATGTCCAACAAAAGCTGAAACAAGCATAAGCAAAGTAGATTTTGGCAGATGAAAATTAGTAATGAAGCCATTAACAATTTGAAACTTAAAGCCCGGATAAATAAAAATATCCGTCCAATTAGAATTCGCTTTAATTTTTCCATTAAATTTCTGAGCAATTGCCTCTAATGTTCTAACAGAAGTCGTACCAACAGCAATAATTCTTCCACCATTACTACGAGTTTCATTTAAAATATCTGCTGCTCTTTTACTTAAAGAATAAAATTCACTATGCATTTTATGATTCTCTATATCATCAACACTTACTGGACGAAATGTCCCAAGCCCAACATGCAAAGTTAATTCAACTAATTTAACTTTCTTTTGCCTAATTTTACTTAACAAATTTTTCGTAAAATGAAGGCCAGCTGTAGGTGCAGCTGCACTTTTTGGATCTTTAGCATACACTGTTTGATAACGCTCTTTATCTAGTAATTTCTTATGTATGTAAGGCGGCAAAGGCATTTGGCCAAGAAAGTTAAGGATTTTAAGAAAAATTCCCTGATAAGAAAACTCTACAATTCTTCTGCCATCCTCTAATTTCTCTTTTACAACAGCTTGCAAAAGGCCTTCACCAAAAGAAATAGTTGTCCCTACTTTAACGCGCTGAGCAGGCTTGATTAAAACTTCCCATTGATCATCTTTAATATTGTTTAATAGCAAAACTTCAAGATGTCCTCCTGTTGCTGCTTTTATTCCATATAAACGAGCTGGTAAAACACGAGTGTTATTTATAACAAGAACATCCCTAGAATTTAATTCATCGATAATATCATAAAAATATTTATCTTTAAAAGACTGCGTTTGCTGATCCACCACTAATAATCTTGAAACATCACGTTTTTTTAAAGGAATTTGCGCAATTAACTTTTCAGGAAGATGAAAATTAAAATCTTCTGTTGATAACTTCATTGTCCACGCTCTTTTCATAATTTAAAAATTTGAAAATTAAATCATTTGCTTCTAGAGCAAAATTTTGAATTAATCTTAAAGCAAATAAAACAAGGAAAGAAGCTGTTGAAAGAATGGATTTAGTAAAAATGAAAGAAAAAGTAAATAAATCATTTACAAAAGCAAAGAAAGTAGATATTTCTCAATTTAACATTACCAAAAATGTCGCTTCCAACACTTTTAATACAGCCAAAACAACTATTGCTGACATTTTAAGAAAAAACTATACCGTAACCATCATAGGAAGAAATAAAAGTGGCTTTTTCACAAAAAAAATCACCACTCTTCGTCCAACTTCTCACTCTATATAAATGGCGCTTGAAAAATCATTAAATCCTGTTTTTCAAGTGTATTAGCAGATAAGTTCTAAAATTTTTCGATTTTTTTTATACCTCCCATATAAGGCCGCAGTACTCCAGGAATTGTAATTGAACCATTTTCATTTTGATAATTTTCCAAAATTGCTGCAACCGTGCGTCCTACTGCTAGCCCTGAACCATTAAGTGTATGCAAATATTTAATCTTACCTTTTTCATTACGATAGCGTATTTTTGCTCTTCGTGCTTGAAAATCCTCTGTATTAGAACAACTAGAAATTTCTCGATACATATTTTGCGCTGGCATCCATACTTCCAAATCATACGTTTTCGCTGCTGAAAAACCCATATCTCCAGTTGATAAAATCACAACTCGATAAGCAAGCTCTAATTTTTGTAAGATATTTTCTGCATTTTGCACCATTTTTTCTAGCTCTTCATATGAGTTTTTTGGTTTTACAAACTTCACCATTTCTACCTTATGAAACTGGTGCAAACGAATCAAACCGCGTGTATCACGTCCAGCTGAGCCTGCTTCACTACGAAAAGAAGGACTAAGAGCTGTAAAATAAATCGGCAATTTTTTTCCATTTATAACTTCATCGCGATAATAATTGGTAAGTGGAACTTCAGCTGTTGGTATCAAGGTGTAAGAAGTATCTTTTAGTTGAAACACGTCTTTTTTAAATTTTGGAAAATTTCCTGTTCCAAACATTGAAGCTGCATTTACAATATAAGGTGAAATAGCTTCTGTATACCCTTCTTTAGCATGCTCATCAAGCATAAAATTATATAATGCACGCTCAAGTTTTGCACCAAGTCCCTGGTAAAATAAAAAACGAGCTCCAGTAACCTTTGCTCCACGTTTGAAATCTAAAATCTTTAAACTTTCTCCTAAATCCCAATGAGCCTTTACCTCAAAGGTAAATCTTGGAATCTTGCCAATACGTCGAACTTCAACATTTGCCTCTTCATCTTCTCCGATAGGAACATCCTTGTGAGGTAAGTTGGGTAGAGTTACTATTAAATATTGCAATTTTTCATCAATTTCGTTTAATTTGGCATCAAGCTCTTTAATCTCTTCGCCAACTTTTTTCATTTGTGCGATTTTCCCTGTGGCATCTTTTCGTACACGTTTCATTTGTGCAATCTCTTGAGAAGTCATATTACGAATATTTTTTGACTTTTCTATCTCTATTAAAAATTTGCGACGTAACTCATCAAATTCTTTTAACTTTACTAAAGTCTTTGCCTTTACTCCTCGTATAGCTAATTTTGATGCGACCTCTTCAAAATTCACTCGGATCTTTTTTATATCTAGCACCTACCGGACACTCCCTTTTTATTAGAGTTTACTTCAGAAATAATAATATTTATATTTTGACTTTCAACGAATTTTTTCATTCTTTCACACATAATTGTATGCATAAGTATTTCTTTTGTAAAATTTTTCAATAATAAAAAAGTTAGCTAATACAAATTGGTTGATTGTACAAGCAGAAATTGACGAATATAAAAAAATTTAAAGTGTTAATGAAATCTAAATAATTAATAACCTTTCGAGAAATTTGCTGTCAAAGTCAGATTTTATCAACTTGTCAACTTGTTGATACAAAGAGTTTGACAATTTTTAATAAGATTTTCATTGACAATTTTATTATATTTTGATTTTATACGTAAGAATTAAGCTAGTTTAGCATGAAAGTTTAAAAATGGGTGAGATGATGATTAAAATTTATAATACATTAACCAGACAAAAAGAGGAGTTTAAAGCGCTTGAAGCTAACAAAGTTAAGATGTATATTTGTGGACCAACGGTTTATAACTACATTCATATTGGCAACGCAAGATCAATTGTAGCTTTTGATGTGATTCGTCGCTATTTAACGTATCGTGGTTTTAAAGTAAATTATGTAATGAACTTTACGGATGTAGATGACAAAATTATTCGCACAAGTTACAAACTTAAAATTTCGGCTGAAGAAGTAGCAAATCGTTTCATTGCAGCTTTTAATGAAGATATTAAAGCTTTAAATGTAAAAAAGCCTAATTTCACTCCGAAAGTGTCTCAAAATATTCCTGAAATCATTGCTTTTATTAAGGATTTAATAGCAAAGAAATGGGCCTATCAAGCAGGTGGTAATGTGTATTTTCACACGCGTAAATTTCCTTGCTACGGTGCATTGGCAAATAAAACCATTGATGACTTAAAAGCAGGTGCTAGTAAAAGAGTTGGCGCTGAGCAAACTTTAAAAGAAGATGCAATTGACTTTGCTTTATGGAAAGCAGCAAAAAAAGCAGAGCCATTTTGGAAGTCCCCGTGGGGGAATGGGCGTCCTGGTTGGCATATAGAGTGTTCAGTAATGGCAACAAAAATTTTGGGAGCAACAATTGATATCCATGGTGGTGGACAGGATTTGGAATTTCCGCATCATACTAATGAAATTGCTCAATCTGAGGCGAAAACCGGCAAACCTTTTGCCAATTATTGGCTGCATAATGGTTTTGTAACAGTTGGCGAAGAAGATGCTAAAATGAGTAAATCATTAAATAATTTTATAACTTTACATGAACTATTACAAAAAGTTGATCCAAAAGCTCTGCGTTTCTTGATGAGTATAACTCATTATCGTAAACCACTTCGTTTTTCAATGGCAAGTCTTAAGGAAGCAGAAGTAAATTTAACAAAATTAAAAAATGCTTATGATAATTTTATTTTTCGTAAAAACGATGTACAGAAATTTTTATCAGAAGATCAGCAAAAATTGCCGGAGCTTAAAACTTTTGAAAAAAATTTTATATTAGCGATGGATGATGATTTTAATACTGCAAATGCTGTAACAGTTTTATATGATTTGGCCAAATGGATGAATACTTACGCCAAAGAAAATGTTCTTTCTAAAGTTGTATATGAACAAACAATTGATCTATTCACTAAATGGCTTTTAATTTTAGGAATTGAGTTTAAAAGTGCAGATTCTTTGGCAGAAGAAGTAGAAAAATTGATTGCTGATCGTAATCAAGCAAGATTAGAAAAAAATTTTAAACGCGCTGATGAGATTCGAAAAAATTTGGCAAAACGCGGGATTATTTTAGAAGATACCAATGTGGGAACACGGTGGAAAAAGATGTAAAATTATGATAGACTTTGATTAAAAGATTAATTTATATCTTTTTTATTGGGCTTATTTTAAGTTAATAATTTAATTTGTAAAAATTTGGAGGTTAAATAAAAGTGGAAAATAAATTAAAAAAATTTATTGCAATATTTACCGTTGTTATAAGTGTTACTGCAACAGTAATAACAAGTAATCTTGTGTTTGCTGATCCATATGATTGGCAGACAAAACGTGTTGTCGCCGCTCCGGGTGGCGTAGCTTCTTTTGTCTTAGGTAGAGTTGGTGGTGAAAATGGTGTTGATTTTATTACACATTTCATGCACGGATATGGATTTGGAGTCTATCCTGATGTAGTTCGAGTCCATCAATATGATGGAGGAGCTCCGCTTGCTTGTAATTTTTACATGAAAATTCCATTGAATGATGAATTTCGCGCTAATGCTAGCCAATATTTTGGCATTGATGCAGATGAATTAATCGGTCAGGAGCTTTTTATCGTTATTAATAACCCTATGCATAGAGATACATCATTGTTACTTCGGCCACAATGGACTTTTGCTAGTAGTGTTCCTGGTGGTAGAGACATAAGTTTTGATATTGGAGCTCATGTAGAGGTAGATGCAAGAGTTTTCGGTCCAACTGATAATTCTGTATCTGATCCTATTCGTTATGATAAAAGCCAATATGTGAATTTTCATGATATGAAAGACAAAGATGGAAATTGGGTTATAGGAGTATCTCCTGAATCCCTTAAATTAGGAATTCCCAATAATGATCAAACTTGTGCGATTCTCTCCTATGTTAACTTTGTAGATGGTCAAATCGCTGGACAAAAAAGACTTACTTTAAATGTTGTTCTTTCTAACGAAGCGTGGAATTCATTTATAGATCAAGTTAATAGTCATTCTGCAATTGGCGATATTTTCTTAAAAATGTATAGGGATAATTATATATCTGTTGAAGTAATGAATCATTTACTGAGATTTGATGATGATATGCTTTCTCCATTTAAACCTGGTGTTAGATCTTTAGCTATTAACCCTGCATCAAAGCGTTCAGCACAATCTACTATAACTTCACCTGATGTAGATGCAATAGCTCCACCTAATAATGATCTGATCCAAGTAACAAAAGATTCCGTGTTACCACCAGTAACACTACTGCTTAACAATCCAATTTCAACTGTGTCAACTCCGAAACGATCTGTCTTAACCCCAACATTGTCGATGTCTTCTGGAATGCCAACAACACCTATTGATAACGAAACTCTTGAAGTTTTTAGGGTCTACAATCCAAATGATGGAATGCATCATTATACAATGAATAGAGGAGAAATTGATGTTTTAGTTGCTCTTGGTTGGCGCGATGAAGGGGTTGCTTTTAAATGTAATCCTAATGGAGTAGCTGTTTACAGGCTTTACAATTCAAATGATGGAACGCATCATTATACAATGAATGAAAATGAAAGAGATAATCTAGTTGCCCTAGGTTGGAATTACGAAGGTATTGCTTGGTATGCAAAAATTGAAGGAACAGTTCCCGTTTTCCGTATGTATAATCCTGGCAATGGGGAACATGTTTGGACGACAAATTATGCTGAGATTGAAAATGCAGTGGCTCATGGTTGGCGTTATGAAGGTATTGCTTGGTATATAGAATAAGATTAGTCTTTAAAATTTTATTTGAATTTTTGAAATTTATTTTCTATAATTTTGCATTAAAAAGTGTTTTGATAAAAAATATAACTATGATAGAAGCAGCATGGCAAAAGATTTTGTTTAAAATCCTGTTAACGATCTATAGTAAAATGAATTTTTAAGCTACTTCTTCACAATTTGAGACAAAAAACGTAAGTTTAGTAGCCAAAATCATTCATCATTTGAAGACAAGTTAACAGAGTCTAAGGGAGAGAAATCGCGACTGAGAGTTTCTTACAAAAGATAGCTATGATTTTCACTTCTTAGTTTGCACTTAATGAGTGCCGTGATCTCACGTTAAGAGAAAATTAAGTGCATAGTTTAGAACACCTTCAAACTATTGAATTAGGATGGTAGCGCGTGTTTTACGTTCCTTGTGAATGTAAACGCGCGTTTTTATTTATTAAAAGACAGGAGAATATTTATGGGTTTAAAAGAAGAATTAGAAGATTTAAAATTAAGAACTAGTGAGCAGATTACACAAGCAAAAACTTTAAATGAATTAGACGATATTAGAGTTAAAACTCTGGGCAAAAAAGGGTCCATTATAAAAATTTTGCGTAGAATGAAGGATTTATCAGCAAAAAAGCGTCCAGTAGTTGGTGCTTTTGCCAATGAAATTCGTGATACCTTAACCATGCAAATCAAAGATAAGAAGCAAATCTTAGAAATGCAAGCATTAAAAGATGCTTTAAATCAGGAGAGTATTGATGTGACTTTACCTGGAAAAAGAATAAAAAGAGGATTTCGTCATATTTTAAGCCAAACGCAAGAAGAGATTGAGGATATTTTTTTGTCAATGGGCTATAAAATAGTCGAAGGTTATGAAGTGGAAAGTGATTATTATAATTTTGAAAGAATGAATTTGCCTAAAGGTCATCCTGCGCGTGATATGCAAGATACTTTTTACATTTCTAAAGAGATTTTACTAAGGACGCATACATCTTCTGTGCAAGCCAGAACTATGGAAGAGCATGATTTTACCAAGGGAGGCCTTTTCATGATTTCACCAGGACGTGTTTTTCGTCGTGATACCGATGATGCTACGCATTCTCATCAATTCCATCAAATTGAAGGGTTGGTCGTTGATAAAGGGATCGGTATGGGAGATTTAAAGGGTACGTTAGAATTTGTGATCAAGAAAATTTTTGGTGAAAGACGCCAAATTCGCTTGCGCCCATCTTTTTTTCCCTTCACAGAACCTTCTGTAGAAGTTGATGTTCGTTGTTTTAAGTGTGAGGGTAAGGGTTGTAATATCTGTAAATACACAGGTTGGATTGAGATTTTAGGTGCAGGGATGATACATCCTAAAGTGCTCAAGATGTCTCAGATTGATTCTGAAATTTACGCTGGTTTTGCCTTTGGTTTAGGTCAAGAGAGAATTGCAATGCTGCGCTTTGGTATTAATGATATTCGTTACTTTTATACAAATGACATACGTTTTCTAGAACAGTTTGCTTATTTTTAAAAAAAGGAGATAAAAGTAAATGTTAGTTTCCTATAAATGGTTAAGTGAGATGCTTGATTTAACAAACATAACTCCTAAAGAATTGGGAGATAAAATGTCTTTAACAGGTATTGAAGTAGAAAGTGTAACACGCCTTTTAGATGGGTTAAAAAAGCTTGTAGTAGGTTTTGTAGAAAAATGTATACCTCATCCAGATAGTGATCATTTATCTATTTGTCAGATAGATGTAGGTGAAGATGAACTTTACCAAATTGTATGCGGAGCTTCTAATATTAAAGCAGGGATCAAGGTGATTGTGGCCTTACCTGGTGCGCGTATTGCTAAAAACATCAAGATCAAAAAGGGGAAAATTCGTGGCGTGATTTCTAGGGGGATGATTTGTTCACTGCAAGAGCTTGGGTTTGCTGAAGCAGTTATCCCAAAGGAATTTGCTGAAGGAATTTATTATATGCCCAAAGAAGCAGTTGTTGGGGATGAAGTTTATTCATATTTAGATATGGATGATTCAGTAATTGAGCTTGCGATTACCCCAAATCGCGCAGATGCCCTTTCAATGCGTGGCATATCTTTTGAAGTTGGGACTATCTTAAAACAAGTGCCGCATTTTCAAGAAGCTGTCTTAAAAGAAGAGCCAAAGGAAGTTGCTGCAAAATATCTATCGATCAAAGTTGAGAATGAAAAAGATACCCCTATTTATAAGATGCGTCTTATCAAAAACGTAAAAATTGCCCCTTCTCCTCTTTGGCTACAGAAACGTTTGATGATAGAAGGAATTCGTCCAATTAATAACGTGGTGGATGTTACAAATTATATTTTATTATTATTTGGTCAACCTTTACATGCTTTTGACTACAATAAATTTAAGGGTAAAGATATTATTGTGCGTCGCGCAAGAAATGATGAAAAGTTAATAACATTAGATGGTTTCAAACGTAAATTAACAACAAAAAATTTGATAATCACTAATAACAATAAACCTGTAGCTTTAGCAGGAGTTATGGGCGGAAAAAATACGCAAATTGATACGAACACAACAATTGTAGCCCTAGAAACGGCATTGTTTGATCCTAAGCTTATTCGTCGGACTTCAAAGGAATTTAATTTGCGCTCGGAGTCTTCACTGCGTTTTGAAAAAGGTATTAATAAAGAAACGGTGGAAAAAGCCTGTGAGGTTGCCTCAACAATGATTGCAGAACTTGGTGATGGCAAAGTGGTATCTGGAGTAGCAGCCGGTTCAGAATTTATACCAGAAAAAAGAATTGTAAATATTACACTTGATTATATAAATAATTCTTTGGGAACAACATTAGCTGAAGAAAAAGTAAATGAAATTTTTTCAGCTTTAGGATTTACATATACTGTTTTAGAACATGATTATTCTGTCAATATTCCTCCTAGGAGGTGGGATATTATAATTGCCGCAGATCTTTTAGAGGAAGTGGCACGAATTTATGGTTATGAAAAGTTGCCATCTACATTGCCAAAAGGAGCAATTGCTAATGGTTTAACTATTAAACAAAAGTTGGTTCGTAAAATAAAAGAGATGCTAGAAGGAGCAGGGCTTTCTGAAGTTATTTCTTATGCACTTACTACGGAAGAAAAGGCTAGACAATTTAGAATAAAGCAAAGCAAACTAACGCACTTAGATTGGCCAATGTCAGAAGAGAAAGCTGTTTTGCGCTTAAATTTGCTTTCTGGCTTGCTAGATAATATTCATTTTAACATTGCTCGTAAATTTCAAAACCTAGCGATGTATGAACTGGGTAAAGTGTTTATTAATACGAAAAATCCGCTTAAAGATTTGCCAAAAGAAGAGTTGCACTTAGCAATAGCATTAACTGGGTTATGGCAAGAAAAAGACTGGCAGACAGATAAAAAGACAGTAACTTTTTTTCACTTAAAGGGTATCTTGGAGAAATTGTTTAGTGCTGCTGGAGTTGAAAAATTAATTACATATGAAGTATTAAGTGAAGTAGAAGAATTGCATCCAGGCCGAACAGCTAAAATTTTACTAAATGGAGAGGCTATCGGCTTTTTCGGTCAAGTGCATCCAATAACGGATAAAAAGTATGGTTTTTCAAGAACGTATGTAGCTGAGATATCGCTTGATACACTGTTGCCAACAAAAAGTAAAACGTCTGTTTTTAAAGCAGTTTCTAAATTCCCAGAAGTTACACGTGACATTGCTCTTTTGGTTAAAGAAAGTGTTTTAAATCAAGACTTAATGCAAATAATTCAAAATACGGCAGGGCGTTTTTTGCGTAAAATCGAGCTATTTGATGTATATGCAAAAGATAATATTGACAAAGGACAAAAATCTATGGCTTATACGCTCATCTTTAACAATCCTTATGCCACACTAACAGACGAAGAAATAAACGCAATAATGAACAAAATTAAAAAAAAACTGGTTGAAAAAATAGGCGCGCAAATTCGTTAAAGTATATTTATAATCTTTAGTGAGGTGAATTATATTTAGACAGCTGCAGTATCTTTTTTTACCAATAAATATTTTATTTACGATAGTTATTAGCTTTTTTTCTTTTCTAGAAATATGAAGTATAGTAAAAGCTCAATTTAAAAATATTAAAAATTAAATTAATTTGATAAAAGTTAGGAGAAGATTAATGGATGAAATTGTTGCATTAGCAAAAAAATAAACAAAATATATAAAAAATCAAAAAGTTCTTGATAACGTAGATATTGTTATAAGATCAAAACAGATCCATGGTCTGATCAAACGCAATGGTGCAGGTAAAACGACTATAATGAAGATATTAAGTGGTCTAGCATTTCCAACTCAAGGAGAGTTAGAGCTTTTTTCAAAACAAAAAAAGATCTTAATTCTGTTCTTAAACAAGTGGAAATTCTGATCGAACATCCAGGACTATTCCTTGAAATGTCTGCTTATGAAAATTTAAAAGTGAAATGTTTAAGTGTTGGCTGTTTTTCAAAACAATATGTATATGACTTACTAATAATTAGTAAAAATAAAATTAAGTGACAGAAAAAATTTGTCAAAAATTTTTCTCTGGGAATGAAACAAAGACTAGGAATAAGCTATAGCTTTGGTTGGTGAACCTAAGAATGGTCTTGATCCACAAGGTTTTAGAGAAATTAGTGATACTTTAGTTAAACTAAATAAAGAAAAAAAGATTACGATTTTAATTTCTAGTCATATTTTAGAAAAATTAGCAGATATTGCTACCTACTTTACCATAATTGATAATGGCAAAGTGATAGCTTCACTCAGTAAAAAAGAATTAAACGAAAAACTTGGTGAAACTTTGAAATTAACTATCGATGATTCCCAAAAAACAAGTAAAGTTCTTGAAAAAAATTATCAGAATATCCGAGTAGAAATTGTCAACAATAACATCTTACACGTAAAATTTGAAAATATAAATAAAGAAGATGTGCTAAAAAAACTATCAGAAACGCAAATAAAAGTTCAACATTATTATCAAAAAGATATAAGCTTAGAGGAATATTTTTTAAAATTAACAAGCGCGGAGGCGAAAAATGCTTAATATCTTAAAATATGATTTGTATAGAATAACAAAAGCAAAAGCAACTAAAATAACTCTCTTGCTAATGACTTTATTTGCTATTATGAGAGTTTACGGTTTACAGTCTAATATTAACCAAGCAAAAGAATATCGTAATGATCCCAAAATCTATTAAAAGCAGTAAAAATAATATATATGACATAAGTATTACCATGAATTATGATGAAGATATCTTAACTGAAAAAAGAAAAGCCACCATAACAGATCTCTTTTTTTCAGATATTCAAAGTAGAATTATGTTGATATTCCTTACGATTTTTGTTGCTTTTTTTATAGGAAGTGAATGGACAAGCGGCTTTATTAAAAATATATCACGGAGTTAAAAGGTAAAGGATTACTAATAATTTCTAAAGCAGTATCTGTAGAAACTTTTTTATTTACCATGTTCTTAACGTACTATTATCATATCTGAAATTTTTTGTTATTTTATTTTCAGATATTGCTGGTTAGGAATTCACTTTACCAATTTAACGCAATTGTTAATCCAATACTTGCTTCATTTTTCGTTTGGAATTTTTATTATGTGGATAACCTATTTGGTTAAGAGTATAGCCATCAGTATTTCTATTGGAGCGATAATGACCATGAATATACTGGCGTTATTTTATTCTAAAATAGATATTTTACTAAAAAAATATTTAATCATTTTACGACGATCATGGAATATACACTTTCCGGAAATATTGCTTTTTTAAATATTTTTACACCTTTTCATGTTTACTCACACGTTTTGTTAGTTAGTGTCTCTTTCTTTGGATTTTTTCTATATTTAAGCTACCTTTTTGTTAAAAAAAATGAAATCTAATTGTAAAACACCAATGGATTAGGAGGAAGGTGTTTTATAAGCGTTTAATAGCTATTATCTTCTAAATTCTTCCTCTAATTATATTTACTTCACAAAGCAAATTAGACGCTTACTATTTTCTAACTCTACTACAAAACTTATCCTTTGTAATCATACGCTATTTTGATAATTTCCTTTAATTCAGAAATTAATGGTTCTTTTGGATTTGCCGTTGTACATTGATCCTCATAAGCCTTTTCTGCTAAATGATCAGCATCTTTGACTAATTGTTCTTTGGTAATCCCTTGATCTTTGAAGTTCATTTTAATTCCACAAGTAACTCCAAGTTCATAAACTTTTTGTGCTAAAGCCTCTACTAACTCTGCGCTTGTCTTGCCTTTTAGCCCAACTACACGTGCAATTTCTGCGTAATCTTCATTCGCACGAAAGTAGTCATATTTAGGAAACATCGCGTGTTTCTTCGGGTCTTTTGCATTGTAGCGAATGATATGTGGCAGAAGAATTGCGTTAGCACGCCCATGAGGGATATTCCATTCCCCTCCTACTTTATGAGCAATGGAGTGCCCAATCCCTAAGAAAGCATTAGCAAAAGCCATACCAGCCATTGTTGATGCATTATGCATTTTTTCACGTGCTTTAAAATCCCCTATTTTCACTGATTTTTCCAGATATTCAAAAACGATTCTAATTGCTTGTAAACTTAAACCACGCGTATAATCAGAAGCCATAACTGAAACATAAGACTCAATGGCATGTGTCAAAACATCCATCCCTGTATCAGCAACGACAGACCCTGGAATTGATAAAACAAACTGCGGATCAATAATAGCCACATCTGGAGTTAAAGCATAATCAGCTAATGGGTATTTGGTATGATCATCTGAATCTGTAATAACAGCAAATGGAGTCACTTCAGAACCTGTTCCAGAAGTAGTAGGAATACATACTAATCTTGTCTTTTTTGCTGCATCAATCTTATAAGTACGCTTGCGAATATCCAAAAATTTTTGCTTTGCACCAAAGAACTTGGTTTTTGGATGCTCCCAGAACATCCACATTACTTTGGCTGCATCCATTGCTGATCCACCACCTAAAGCGATAATTGTATCCGGCTTAAAATTTTGAATCATTTCTAATCCCTTATAAACCGTGTTTGTCGAAGGATTAGGTTCAACTTCTGAGAAAACTTCAATTTTTACATCATCTTTGCGTTTTAATAACTCTCTACACACTAAATCTGCATAGCCAAATTGCACCATTCCTGGGTCGCAAACCAAAATAACACGTTTAATATTTGGCATTTTTTGTAAATATTGCAAAGAGTTTTTTTCAAAATAAATTTTTGATGGCAGCTTGAACCATTGCATATTATTCCTCCGTTTTGCAAGTGTTTTAATGTTAATTAAGTTAATAGCTGACACATTTTTTGACACAGAATTTTTCCCATAAGAACCACAACCAAGTGTCAAAGACGGAATCATTTCATTGTATATATCTCCAATTCCACCTTCAGAAGATGGTGAATTCACTAGCAAGCGACAAGCTTTCATCCTTATCCCAAACTGAATCTGCAAATCTTCATCTTCTGAGTGGATCACTGCTGTATGCCCTAGACCACCAAGCTCAAGCATCGCCTCACATAAATCAAGTGCTTGTTTTTCATCCTTTGCTTTGATCATTGCTAAAACAGGGGACAATTTTTCTTGAGATAATGGATATTTCTCCCCCACGCCATCAAGCTCGGCAATAATTATTTTAGTTTCGACAGGGACTTTAATACCAGCAAGATTTGCAATATATTTTGCTGAATAACCAACAATTTTCGGATTAACAGCCAATTTATCTTCCTTCATCACCGCATCTTCTAATCTTTGCAGCTCAGATTTTTTCACAATATAGCAGCCATGTTTAGCAAATTCTCTTTTTACCTCTTCATAAATATCTTTATCAACAATTACTGCTTGTTCTGAAGCACAAATCATCCCATTATCAAAGGTTTTAGAAACAATCACATCATTAACTGCACGTTTAATTTTTGCAGTCTTATGAATGTATGCCGGTGTATTTCCAGGCCCTACTCCTAAAGCAGGCTTTCCAGTTGAATAAGCAGATTTGACCATACCTGCGCCACCAGTTGCTAAAACAGTCGCAATACCAGGATGATTCATTAACTCACTAGTAGCATCAATTGATGGCTGCTCAATCCACTGAATACAATTCTCAGGTGCTCCAGCAGCAATAGCCGCACTTCGCAGAATTTCTGCTGTTTTGACAGAAGATTTTTGCGCTGATGGGTGAAAGGCAAAAACAATTGAATTTCTCGTTTTTAAAGCAATCATTGATTTAAAAATGGTCGTTGAAGTAGGGTTTGTTGTGGGCGTTACACCACAAATGACACCGACAGCTTCTGCAATTTCAACAAGTCCTCTTTGCTGATCTTCTTTAATAACACCAACCGTCTTATCATATTTAATGCTATTCCAAATATACTCTGAAGCATACATATTTTTAATCGCTTTGTCTTCATAAATACCGCGGCCTGTCTCTTCAACAGCCATTTTAGCTAACATCATATGCTTATCAAGTGCAGCCATCGCCATTTCATGAACGATATGATCTACTTCTTTTTGTGTGAAATTTTCCATTGCTTTTAGAGCAATATTTGCTTTTCTTGCTAAATCATCAATCATTTTTGTTACGTCAATCTGTCCAGCTTCTGCTGCTTTTGTCATACTATAATCCTCCAATTTATCGAAATTAAATGCATGAAAATTATCCCTTTTTCCCTTAATCACTATTCAATCTAAAAGCATCACATCTTTTTATTAATTTATCTTAGCGATAATTCAAAATTTTTCCAATAAAACTTACATACATTAATATTTTACAGTATAGCAGAAGATAAAACTTTCATCACAATTTGACAAATGTTTCGTAAATATTTTTTTACGTTTTAATAGACCTTCTCGAAAAATAGATGTATGAGAACTTCGTTTTCTTTTTCCCCGATACATCGTCAAAAAGCCTCAAAATAGCACCACGTATCTTTAAATTTTTTTCCTTGTCTCAGGAAAAAATTGAAACGAATTATCTTTATACCCTAATCTCAAAGAAAATCTAATGCAAAATTTAAACATGCTGATACTCTTTTAAAACACTTGAGAGCACGCCATTAATAAATTTACTAGATTTTTCTTCGCTGAATGTTTTTGTTAACTCAATCGCCTCATTTATTGCAACAATATCTGGTATTTCTTTTTCCTCCATGTAATGAATTTCAAAAATAGCAATTCGCAAAATGATTAAATCAATTTTAGCAATTCGCTGTAATTTCCATTTTGCTGCTAAATGTTTAGAGATAAGTTGATCAATTTCCTCTTTTTTTGCAATCACTCCTGTAACCAATATATCAAGATATGGGATAAAATTTTCTGCTTTTTCATCAATAAATTCATCTGGATGCTCAAAAGCTAAAGCATTTTTAATCGCATCTTCCTTGGTTAAATCTGGATTAAAATTTAAAGGAAATAATGCCTGCAACGCTTTTTCACGAATTTTATGACGATTTAATTTTTGCCTCATTTAATTTTCATCCCCATCATCAAATAAATCAGAAGTATCTACTTTTGATGATTTTTCCAAAACAACACCGACAACATGAATATTTATCTCCTTTAAATTAAGTCCACTCATAAAAAAAACTTGTTGCTTAACTTTCTTTTGCATATCAATGGCTACCTTTGGTACGCTAACACCATATTTCAAATAAGTATAAATATCAGCGATTAAACTTTCATCCTCATCACTTGATAAATAAATACCTTTATCATAATCCCTACGTCCCAAACGTTTAGCAACATTATTAGCAAATGTTCCACGCATCCCATAAACACCGTCTACTTTTGATGCTGCAATGCCAATAATAACTTCAATTACTTCTGGTGCTACAACAACATTTCCTAATTCTGCTGAATCAAGCGTGACTTTTTCTTCTTTATTCATTAAATATCGCCTCCTCCAAACAAATTTATGCACGTGATGCATATGTTCCATCAGTTGTATTTATTACCAATATATCCCCTTTATTAATAAAAAAAGGTACGTTTACAACTAGACCAGTTTCCATTGTTGCTGGCTTACTACCACCAGAGGAAGTATCCCCTTTAATATTTGGTTCAGTTTCTGAAACTACTAACACTACAGTATTTGGTAAGGAAATACCAATAATTTCTGCTCCATACATCATAATGCTAACTTCTATATTCTCAAACATATATTTTAACTCATCTTCAATTTGTGCTTGTGGAATTTCAATTTGCTCATATGTTTTTTGATCCATAAAAACATAAGAGGTGCCATTATTGTATAAATATTGCATTTTACGATTATCAATTTGTGCTTTTGCTACCTTTTCACCGGCACGAAAAGTTATTTCTTGCATTGCCTTTGTTCGCAAATTTTTTAATTTTGAACGAACAAAAGCAGCACCTTTGCCGGGCTTTACATGTTGAAAATCAATAACACGCCAAATATTACCATCTACTTCAATTGTTAATCCTGTTTTAAAATCATTTACTGAAATCATTAAAAATTTTTCCTCCATACCTAAATAATAATAAAATTTTTTGATGATTTTGTTAATAAACGATGAAAATCATGAGTAATCATCTTCAATACCTGACAAATAAATTCATGGTTCTGCCATTATCACACATCCTGCCTATAGATATTTTTTCGCCTTTGTCGACATCATTGGCTCTTCATAAACCTCTAAATCAATACCATGCAATAAAATGAGTAAAACTTGTTAGAAAACGTCTTGTATCTTGTATAAGGATTATCAACAAAAAAACTTTCCAAGAGATTTTCCTGCATAATTGCTCTTAATTTTTTTAAACGGTCGATCATATTTAGCCTTCTTAGAGCTATTTTTTCATAAATTACCTAAAATTATTCTCACCAAAAATTATTTTCACTAAAGTTTACACCCTTTTTATCGAAATTGTATCACAATAATTAAAGTTTAATTATAGTAAATACAAACGTTTTTTAGTTAAATTTTCTTAAAACTCTCGCAAATACTCCCTTTGTATCGCGATTCCTTCTTTCAACTGCTCCATATTATCTGAGGTAAATTGTTTACATAAAGCTCTTGCTAACTCAAAAGCAACAACTGACTCTGCTACTACACTTGCTGCTGGAGTTGCCGCTACATCACTACGCTCGCCTCTTGCTTGAAAAGGTTTATGCGTATCAAGATCCACACTCATTAGCGGCTTATAAAGTGTTGGAAGAGGTTTCATCACACCACGAATAATAAGTGGCATTCCATTAGTCATTCCACCTTCAAAACCACCTAAATGATTCGTTTTCCTAGAGTAACCCTTCTTCTTACTCCAAATAATCTCATCCATAACTTTTGAGCCAAGAAAGTTCGCCATTTTAAAACCTAAACCAAATTCAATACCTTTAAAAGCATTAATACTTAACAAAGCCTGTGATATCTGAGCATCTAATTTTTTATCCCATTGAACATAACTACCAACTCCTGCTGGCATTCCTTCAGCTACTACTTCGACTATTCCACCAAGAGTATCTCCTTTAGTTTTAGCTTGATCAATTAATTCTTTCATCGATTTTTCAACACTTACATCCACTACACGTAATTCGGAAATTTCACTTTTCTCCCAAATTTCTCGCACTGATAAATGATCCGACACAACTACCTTAATGCCTCCTAAATTCACTACATGAGAAGCAATAAAAATATCAAGTGTTGCCAAAATTTTTTTTGCTACTGCACCAATAGCAACTCGCATTGTTGTTTCACGTGCTGATGAGCGTTCCAAAACATTACGCAAATCACGATGCCGATACTTTTGAGCACCGACCAAATCCGCATGTCCAGCTCGAGGATGATGAAGACGACGCAACTTACTATCTTCCTTACTGAGCAGATCAGAACTCATAATCGTCTGCCAATTTTGAAAATCCTTATTTTTAACGACCATCGTTAGCGGAGCTCCTGTTGTCATCCCATGACGCACCCCAGAAATAAAACAAACCTGATCCTTTTCAATTTTCATCCGATCTCCGCGACCGTAGCCTGCTTGTCTTCTAGCAAGTTCAACATTTATATCTCTTGCTAACAAAGGCAAATCTGCTGGAACTCCTTCAATAATCGCCGTCAACTCAGGACCATGTGACTCTCCAGCGGTTAAAATTCTCATTTTATATAACCTTTCACTTTCTCAATTGATACTGAGTAAATTTTGGCCTTGCCGATTTGTTCTAGCAAAACAATATTTATCTTTGCACCACGTGCTTTTTTATCGTGCATCAACGCTTGATATAATTTTTCCTTCTCCCACGGAGCAAATTCAACAGGTAAATGAAATTTTTTAAGCATGATAATAAGAGATTTTGTTATGCCTTTTTTCATTAGTCCTTTTTGCTCAGCAATTTTACTAATTTGTACCATACCAAGCGCCACTCCTTCTCCATGCGCTATCGTATCAAAACCAGCACTTATTTCCAAAGCATGACCAATGGTATGACCAAAATTTAAAATTAAGCGTCGACCATTATCAAACTCGTCTTCCTCCACCACTTGTCGCTTAATCTCACAACATGCATAAATCACTTCTTCAGCATGAGCTAATAAATCCCACTCATCTTCATACGATTCAAGCTTTTTCCATAAATCAACATCCGCAATGGCGGCATATTTGACGATTTCAGCAATACCTTCGCGCACACGCTTTTCCTCAAGCGTTTTTAAAACATCAGGATCAATTAATACCCCATTCGGCTGCGCAAAACTTCCCACTAAATTCTTAGCCACGCGCGTATTTACTGCAGTTTTACCACCAATTGAGCTATCAATTTGCGCCAACAAAGTCGTAGGTACTTGCAAAAAATGAATACCTCTAAGATAAGTTGAGGCAACAAAGCCTGCTAAATCACCAACTACACCGCCACCTAAAGCAAGGATGCCATCTTTTCTGGTTAATCCGTGCTTTGCCAAAAAATAATACGCATCCTCTGCACTTTGCAAACTCTTGCTGATCTCACCAGGTGAAATAACAAATTTTACAACTTCAAAACCTGCCGTACAAAGCTGCTTTCTAACCTCAAATCCATAATGCTCATCCACTGTTTTATCAGTGATCATAGCAACTTTTTGCCTCTCCCATAAACTTGTAATCCAAACTCCAAGCTTAGATAATGCGCCTTTTTCAATCCATAAATCATAACAATGAGTAGTAAGATTTACTGTTAACCTCATTTTCTTACCTCTAATTTTCTTTCAATAAGGTCAATTGGCATCTTTTTTTCTGTCCATAAAAAAAAAGATGCTGCTGCTTGATATAAAAGCATATCTAAGCCATTCATCGTTTTAGCACCACGATGCTTTGCCTGTTGTAAAAGTTTGGTTTTTTTTGGAGAATAAATTACATCTGTCACTAAAACATTTTTCGGGATTACTTGAGAATTATAAATAGGAGAGTCTAAAGATAACTTCCCCATCCCAATATTTGTTGTATTAGCCAAAATAAACGAATTACTTAACTCCCGTTCTAAAATAGCTTCATCTGCCAGATTAAATAATTCAATCTCAATTTCTACTTGTTCACCCATTTCTTTTAATCGCTTCTTTAAAGAAGAGAAATTGTCTGACTTACGATTAAACACTGAAATTTTTCTAGCGCCTTTTAAGGCTAATTGCACAATAATTGCTATCCCAGCACCGCCACCACCAAGTACGGTAATTTTCTTGCCTTTAACACCATAACCTTTAGCTTCTAAACTCTTAATATAGCCAATCCCATCGGTATTGCGCCCAATTAAACAGCCATCTTCATGCACAACAGTATTCATCGCCTGCACTAATTTTACTTCACTCCCAAGCTCATCCATATATTTTAATGCCTTTTGCTTATACGGCATAGACAAATTCACACCCAGCATATCAAAAGCTCTTATCGCGTCAATTGCCTTAGCAAAATTGAAAGGTTTCGTTTCAAATGCTAAATACACAGCATTAATTCCAAGTTTTTTAAATGCAGTATTATAAATTAATGGCGAAATGCTATGCTTAATTGGTGTTGCAATTACTCCAGCTAATTTTGTCTTTGCTGTAATCATTTCTCATCTCCAGAATTACCCACTACAACATTTCCTAATCGTGGAATCGTTACATATTTTTTATCAAATTCATGAAATGTATGATTAACTGCAGAAATCAAACCTTTTCGCGTAATAATCCCTGCAAAACACTTTTTTTCAGCTACCACTGGCACAAAATTATAGTCTTTAAGTAAACGCATCGCCACGTCAAGTGACCAATCAAAAGGTACGGTTGGATGAGTTACATCTACCACATCCTCAACGGTAAAATCTTGCAGACTAGCAATTCCTTTATCCTGCGTTTCAATAATTTTATCAGCTACTTCAGCAAGACCTATCGTTCCGACAAAACGATCTTGATTCCCTAGCACGGGAATCCTTGAAAAATGAACTTGTGACAATACTAATAATGCGTGATTAAGTGGATTAGTGATCATAAGACTTGCAACATTTTCAGCTGAAATCATTAACATCTCTTTTTTCTCTAGCAACATCTTCTCAAGTGATCTTGCAAACATATAAAGCCTCCTTATAAACCATCAAGATCTTTGCCTGTTCTTTTAACTTATTTACTAGTATAGCATCTCTATGATTTAATTGGGAGGGAAGGTCAGTATTTTAAAAAAAGGACTTGTTTATGAAATCATCAACTTATCGGATTTTAAGTGAAATATTAAATGCAATAACTCATGGAGTGGCTTCTTTATTAAGTATTGTAGGATTGATATTTTTATTGGTCAAAGGAGCCCATATATCTCCTCTTCATATAATAGCTTATACTCTTTACGGCTCAACTTTAATTTTACTTTTTTTATCATCCACTTTATTTCATTCACTTATTTTTACGAAAGCTAAAAAAATTTTGCAAATTTTTGATCATAGCTCGATTTATTTACTTATTGCTGGCAGCTATACCCCATATTGCTTACTTAGTATTAAAGGAGCTTTAGGTTTAATTTTAATGATTATTATTTGGCTATTAGCCTTTTTAGGAGTAATTTATAAATCAATCGCCCTACATAAAAGAGCATATGTTTCAAAAATCTCAACCATTCTTTATATCGGAATGGGCTGGCTTTGTTTAATTGCAATTCAACCCCTTTTATACTCTCTTGGAGTAAAAGGGGTTTTATTAATGCTAGCAGGAGGTGTCAGTTACACTTTAGGAGCCATTTTTTACACCTTAAAAAAAATCAAATTTATGCATGTTATCTGGCATTTGTTTGTAATTTTAGGTGCTAGCTTTATGTTTTTTAGCATTTTTTTGACAACATAAAATTTAAAAATTCTATTAACTAGAAATCATAAATAAACCTTTATTTTCCTTTCTTCATTTTCCATCAACAGCAAACATACATATTCTCCATCATTTAAATTTTTATCAGAACCTTTATCTGTTAAAATTTTTTTTAAAGCTTTAACATTATTTGTACAAGAACGCTTAAAAAGCTTTTCATTTAATTGTTGATAATCAAAAGCTTCTAAAGCAATTTCACCTAAAAATAAATTAAATCTTTTGACTAAAGCAAGAAAAACTACAAAATTAATCCACTTCTCTTCCTTTTCAAAAAAGTAATAAGTTAGTCTATGACATATCCCTTTTGCTGACGGGAAAATAATATCTACGGGCAGATTTACTATCAAAAATCACCAATCTTATAAAGCTAGAAGCCTGGCTTTAATACTAACTGGAGAACAACAATTCGCAAGATTGCTAATAATACCTTATTAAGCAAGAAAGATTAGAACAACAAGCGCGCTAAAAAGCAATCTTTATATTCAAACTCAGGTAAAAATGTCAATAACAAAAAAGCTTTCCTTGCAACAAATTGTGCTTTTGGGTTATCGATGTGTCCACACATGAAAGACGCAGTCCATAAATTCCAAATTTTATAAGCATCTAAAGACTCATTCGAAAGAGTTTGTTTAAGTCGCTCAAAATCATAAATCCAAAAATCAAGAGAAATTGTATAACAAGCTTCTCTATCTTGAAACTCGGATTCATAAAAATCAGGTTCTGTAAAAGGAACAGGGTTTACAGGATCCGAATGTGGAAGGCCTGGAGTAGACTGAACTCTTTCCAAAAGCTCTTTAGCCTTTTGTTCTATAGAAGTATCAGAGTCAAAGTAAAAATAATCTTCAGAAGAAAGGATATCGTCATTAATTTCTTCTTCTAAAGATAGAGTTAAGCTTGAAAAAGACGAACTAGTAGATTTATTAGGATCCTCCTTAGTAGCAAAAATCGTTTCTGTAATTGTACATATGGTAATTGTGGTTAATACACAAATCATTTTTAATAATTTATTTATCATCATTATAAGCTCCTTTCTAAAAAACGTATAAATTACTTAATAGACTTTAAAATTGATTTAATTATCAATACTAATTAAACAACACATGTTAAATTTTACCGTCTTCACTTTATTGTTTAAAATAAAATTAATCAACTCAACAATTATCTCACGAAAATCATTGACATCTTTTGAAGGTGGTTTTTATTTGAAACATAAAGCTTCCATATTGCCTTAATAATAAATATCATGATATTATGCTATAGTTGCTGGAAATACTAAATGTGAAAGAAAACGAAAGTTAATCGACTATAATATGAACATGAAATAAAAATAATTTATTTTACAGACTTTTTTGCCGTGTTCAAAAAATATTTTGAATAAATGTTTTTTCGGTTGAATTGTAAAGAAGTGATTTTTTTATCACTAAAGGGCTGTTTATGGTCTTTAAACAACGAAAATTCCGCTCTTTTCAGCTTACATTAGACTTTCTCGGAAATCATGGTATAAAGAGAATTCGTTTCAATTTTTTCCTGAGATAAGGAAAAAAACTTAAAGATACGTGGTGCTATTTTGAGGCTTTTTGATGCTAGAAGCACGGCTTCTAGGTGATAGATAAAAGAAAATGAACGAAAGTGAATTTTCTGTCGCCGTCAGGGAAAAAGAAAACGGAGTTTTCATAAATCTAGTTTTCGAGGAGGTCTATTAAAAAAGCGTAGATAATGATGCACACCAATAAACTTTTGGTTGTTTTTTCACATAAGTTTAAAAATTGGTAAACTTTAAAAATTGCTTCAAACTTTGCTTAATTTACAATTTGGCAAATACAATTCACTTCACTAAAAATCATAAACAGACTCTAAAAAAGTCTACAAAAATCGAAAGGAAGTTTTATATTTTGAAATTTAATGAATTAAAATTATCAACAGAAATTTTGCAGTCAATTGAAAAGGTTGGCTTTGAAGAAGCTACGCCGATTCAAGCTGCAACAATTCCACTAGCCCTTAATGAACAAGATGTGATTGGTCAAGCGCAAACAGGAACAGGGAAAACAGCTGCTTTTGGTTTACCAATGCTGCAAAAAATCGATGCAAGAAAACAAATTTTGCAAGGTCTGATAATTGCGCCAACGCGCGAGCTTGCGATTCAAACACAAGAAGAGTTATGGCGATTAGGGAAAACAAAAAAAATACGTGTACAAGCTGTGTATGGTGGTGCAAACATTAATCGTCAAATTCGCGCTTTAAAGGACCATCCACATATTTTAGTTGGAACACCAGGACGTTTGCTTGATCATATTAATCGTCGAACTGTCAAACTTGAAACTATTACAACATTAGTGCTTGACGAAGCAGATGAGATGTTGAATATGGGCTTTTTAGATGACATCGAAGCAATCATTGCAAAAGTGCCAAAAATAAGACAAACATTATTGTTTTCAGCAACAATGCCAGAGGCTATTAAACGTATTGGTCTTAAATTTATGAAAAAACCTGAGCATGTAAAGATTAAAGCTAAAGAAATGACTGCTGATTTAATTGATCAATATTATATTCGGGCAAAAGATTATGAAAAATTTGACATTATGACGCGTTTATTGGATGTACAAAAGCCAGAGTCGACCATTGTTTTTGGTCGAACAAAGCGTCGTGTTGATGAGCTAGCGCATGGATTAGAAGCACGTGGATACAAAGCAGAAGGGATTCATGGAGATTTAACACAGGAGAAGCGAATGAGCGTATTACGTGCATTTAAAAATAATTCACTTGATATTTTAGTAGCTACAGATGTTGCTGCACGTGGCTTGGATATTTCTGGTGTAACACATGTATATAATTACGATATTCCGCAAGATCCAGAATCTTATGTTCATCGTATTGGGCGTACTGGTCGTGCTGGCAAAGAAGGTTTATCAGTTACTTTTGTAACACCTAATGAGATCGGTTATCTTCATACAATTGAGCTCTTAACAAAGAAAAAAATATCTCCAATGCGTCCACCAACTGATTCAGAAGCATTTCGTGGAGCATTAGGTGCAGCTTTTAAAGAAATTTCAGAAAAAATTGAAGCAAAAGAGGACTTAGTTGAAAAGTATGGAGTAGCAGCAAAAAGTTTATTAACGCAATACTCTTCAGAAGAAGTGGCAGCTTATTTGTTAAGTACCCTTGCCACCTTACCAAAAGATCAAACAAAGGTGACAATTACGCCTGAGAGACCACTACCTGAGCGCAGACGCTACAATAATAGCAATAATTACCATCAAGGCTACACTCGAGATAATTGGCATTCTCGTAAAAATAACCGTAAACGAGACGGATTAAACTATCGAGATAAAGATTATCGATATAAGAATAATCGAAATAATAAAAAACGTGGAACTAGTTTTGAAAAAAGACAAAGTTTTGTTATTCGTAACAAAGGAAATAAATAAATTAGAAAAATGCTGGGAGTGAAAAAATTTGCTCTTGGCAATTTTATTTTTAGTGTATTTAATTCTTTGTTAAAATAAAAACACGGAGAAAAAAATGATTCAAGGAATTGGTGTAGATATTGTAGATCTAGCAAGAATGCAAAAAATTATTGAAAAAGGAGAACGATTTATTGCGCGTATTTTAACACCGAAGGAAAAAGCCTATTTTGATAATCTTAATGCTCGTCGAAAAATTGAATATGTAGCTGGTCGTTTTGCGGTAAAAGAAGCTTTTGCTAAAGCTTTAGGAACGGGTTTAAGAAATTTAGATCTACAAGATATTGAAACATTGACCAATGATTCCGGTGCTCCGTATGTAACGAAAGCACCTTTTGTAGGTAAGGTGTGGGTTTCTATTTCTCATACAAAAAAAACAGCAATTGCACAAATTATATTGGAAATTATTTAAATAATAAGGAGCTTATTTTTAAATGTCAAAATTAGTATTTGCACGTCATGGTTTATCTGAATGGAATCAAAAAAATTTATTCACAGGATGGGTAGATGTAGATTTAGCAGAACAAGGTGTTAAAGAAGCAATTAAAGCAGGACAATTAATTAAAAAAGCAAAAATTAAATTTGATATTGCGTTTACTTCTGTTTTAAAACGAGCAATTAAGACAACGAATTATGTGTTAGAATTTTCTGATCAATTATGGCTACCGGTTGAAAAATCTTGGCGTTTAAATGAGCGTCATTATGGTGGTTTAACCGGGCTAAATAAAGCAGATGCAGCAGCCAAGCATGGTAAAGAGCAAGTTTATACTTGGCGTCGCTCTTATAATACTTTACCACCAGCAATGCCGCGAAACGATAAATATTCTGCACATACAGATCCTCGCTATGCTTTATTAGATGATTCAGTGATTCCTGATGCAGAAAATTTGAAAGTAACCTTAAAGCGCGCTTTGCCGTTTTGGGAAGATAAGATTGCTCCTGCTTTAAAGGAAAAAAAAAATGTATTTGTTGGCGCTCACGGAAATTCTATTCGTGCACTAGTAAAGCATATTGAGCATTTATCAGATGATGAGATTATGAATGTTGAAATTCCAAATTTCCCACCATTAGTTTATGACTTTGATGATAATTTGAAAAAATTTGATAAATATTATTTAAATTATGATGAATAGTTATTATTCGCTTGACCTTTTAAGTCAATTTCAATGTTGTTAACTCCAATTAAGAAATGAGATATAATTTATGAAATGTGATCTTTTAATTCAAGGCGCCTTAAAAGATGAGTCTTCCATCTGGAAAAAAGAACTTGATAAAGTATTAAAAAAATATAATTTTAAAATAATTGAAAATAGTAATGAATTAAGAATTTTTATCCCACATTGTGAAGAAATTATTTTTTCAATGTTGTGTAAACAACAAAGTATAGAGTTTATTTATTATGGCAATAACAAACATCATTTAGCAGGTGTGTTTGAAATATTTTGGGAATTAGAGCCTTATTTTGAAAATTTTTATTTGGAAGATAGCCTAGAAATATGGAAAAAGATTACTCTTTGTCAGAAGAAAAATATTTTTCCAAAAATTTGTGAACATATTGAAGGTAGTGTAAAAAAATTAGATAGACAATTAAGAAGCGATGATAATGAATTGATTGGAATTGCAAAGCTTAAAGAGCAGACAATTGATTTTTTAAATCACACCATTTCAATACAAGCTTTAAATTTTGGAATAAATAATAATGTTTTAAAAAATGTTGAAATTTATTTTAAAAATGTAGATGATTATTTATTTAAAGATCCTTTAAATATCGAAATAACTTCATCAAAATTTAAAAAGATGGTTTGTGAAAAAACCAGTAAGTATTTACTAAGTAATTTACAAAAGGAAAAACTAGGAAATAAAAACATAAAATCAGTCGGATTATTTAGATTATATAATCCGTTAACTAAATTGTTTACTTTTTCTATGCAATCATTAAGTGAAATTTATGGCTGGATTATTTCAAAAGAAATATGGATTATCTCAGAGGGTAAAATAATTATGAAATGGATTGATAATGTGTGGTATTACTATTGATAGTGCGAACTTTGAGTAGGCTGATTACAATCAGGTAAATTTTTGGCAAAACTTTCTACTTTGTTTAATGCAAAGTTGGTAAACGCAATTTATTTCACTAGAAATCATAAACAAACTCTTATAAAAAATGCATATGAAAAATATTTTATAAGCCTCAGAGCCTGTTAACGATTCTCCATAACACAAATTCATCAATAGAAAGATCATTAACACGTTTTTAAAGAAAAAAGTTAAGCTATTTTTAGATAAAATATCAAAATAATGATGAAGTTTACAATTGTTATCGATCGTGCATGAAGACAAAGCAATTTTAGAAAAATTTTTTTTAGAAATTTTTGTACCACTTTTTTTAAAAGTACTTTTTAAGGAGAGATATCATGCCTCGATATAAAGCGATCATTGCTTACGATGGAACTTTATTTGCTGGCTTTCAACGTCAGCCAAAAGTACGTACTATCCAAAAAGAACTAGAAAAAGTGCTTACTAAAATCAATAATGGACAAAAAATTAAAATTCATGGTGCTGGGCGTACTGATAAAGGCGTACATGCATTAAATCAAGTAATTCATTTTGATTTTCCTCGTCAATATTGTAAAGAAAAAATGCGTTTTGCTTTAGATACAAAAACACCTAATGATATAGCAATCAAATCTATAAAAATCGTTCCTAATAACTGGCATGCACGTTTTGTGTTGCATGAAAAAACTTATGAATTTCATGTGCAAATCTTAAAACCGCGCAATCCTTTTAAACGAAAATATACAACTTACTTTCCTTATCCAATCGAACTTGCTCGGATCAAAACAGCTATCAAATTTTTAGAAGGATTCCATGATTTTACCGGTTTTACTGCTAGCAACTCAAAGACTCAAAAAAAATCACGTACTATCTATGAAGCAAGCGTTAAGCAAATAAATGATGAATTGATTTTCACTTTTCGTGGCAATGGTTTTTTATATAAACAAATCCGTATTATGGTTGGAACCTTACTAAAAATTGGAAATTCTCGCATGGAACTTACACAAATTTTAAAAATTTTAAACGAAAAAAAGCGCAGTCTAGCTGGACCAACTGCGCACCCTGAAGGGTTATTTTTAAAAAAAGTAAGATATTTTTCATAACAAACTTTTCATATTTTTTACCTTAAAATATCAATCAAATCTTTCTTTGCTGCAGCAGATGCTGGCATCACTGAAAAAATCAAGCCAATGCCAGAAGAAACTCCCACTGCAAGCATGATTGTAAATAGATCAATAGAAATTGGAATATCACGCAAAGAGCCAATTCCATAAGCTAAAACCATTCCCAAAAGGTAACCAACAATCCCGCCAGATAATGTCAACATAATGCCTTCCAGTAAAAACTGTGTGCGAATTGAACGCTTGGTAGCACCCATTGCCCTACGAATACCAATCTCTTTTGTTCGCTCAGATACTGAAATATACATCATATTCATCACACCAACACCGGCAATAAATAAAGAAATGCCAGCAACAGCACCAACAAAATAAGTAACATTTCTTAAAAAAGAACCAAATTGAAGTTTAACCTTTTCTGTATCAAATACCTCATATTTACCTAAATCACGCATTGTTCCTTCGTTTTCCAACTTTTTCACTGCTTTTGTTGTAACAATTCCTAAATCCATACCTTTATCTAAGGTTAACGTTAAACTAGATGTATTTTTTTCTTCAGCAAAATAATGATTATACGCTTTTTTGGGTATTTGAATATTTCCATTAGTAGATATATTAAATATATTATCTGATTTATACTCACTAAAAACCCCTACGATATTAAAACATACACCATTAATTTCAATCATCTGTCCAACTGCTGAAAAGCTATCGCCATAAAGCTCTTTAGCTAATTCTGAATCTATCGTTACCACTTTATTTTCAATCTCTTGATCTAAAAGTGTTAAATTTCTTCCAGTTGCGACCTTACTAGTAGACTTTGTTACCAATTCAATTTGTTTACTTTCCTGCTTACCTTTAACATCAATAGTGGTATAAATATTTCCTTCTGGTTTGGTATATTCGACCTTTTGAATTCCTTTTACTTCACGTAAAAATAATAAGTCTGAATTTTGAAAAAATTTTGTGTTAGTATCATAAAGATGATAATTATTAGGCTCAAATTGCAACTGAACAGTAACTTTATCTGATTTGCTATTTGTAATTTTTTGCGTTAAATCTTTTTCATAACCTCGTCCAATTGCTAGAATCGTAATCACTGAAGCAATACCAATAATAATCCCCACCATTGTAAGCAAACTACGTTTTCGATTATGATTAATAGCTTTTAATGCCGTATGCCAATTAACATAAAAATTCACCTATCTAGCTCCTTATCTTCGATAATAGCTCCATCTCGAATTTGAATTAAACGATGACAATAAAGAACTACTTCTGGATCATGGGTCACTAAAATAATGGTTGCACGATCCTTTTCATTTAGATCTTTAAATAACTGCAAGATTTCTTCTGAAGTATGCGTATCTAAAGCACCCGTTGGTTCATCAGCAATTAAAAATTTTGGCTTATTAATCAAAGCTCTGGCAATTGCTACTCGTTGTTGTTGCCCACCAGATAACTGCTTTGGATACTTTTTTTCTTTGCCGCAAAGCCCTACTCGCCTAAGCGCACCTAAAACGATCTCTTTAGTTTCAGATGGAGAAAATCCTCCATAAAGCAGGGGTAATTCTACATTTTCAAAAACGGTATTATTTTCAATTAAACTAAAATTTTGAAAAACAAACCCCACTACTTGATTTCGAATTTTTGAAAGCTTTTCATCAGAAGTGCTATCTAAAGACTTTCCTTCAAAAAGATAATTTCCATTAAATTTACGATCAATAAAGCCTAGTAAGTTAATCAAGGTCGACTTTCCTGAGCCACTAGGACCCATAATTGCAATCATCTCCCCTACTTTAACATGAAAATTAATATCCTTTAAAACATGCAAAGATTCTTCTTCATTTTTATAATATTTATCGATATGAACTAGATCAATCATTCCTCCACCACCACTTCTTGCCCGTCTTTTAATTCTTTATCTGGGTTTGAAATAATATGATCCTTAAACTTAACACCACTTTCAACTAAATATGTTCCGTTACTTTCCTTTAACACAACTTTTTGTTTACGAGCTTTTCCATTCTTGTAAAGAAAAACATAAGTTGTTCTCTTTTCTTTGATTACAGCACTTCTTGGAAGTTGCAGCTGATCTTGTGGCAGAAAAATCTGAACATTATAGCCATATTGTAATTTTTCCGTTGGAATAACAGTAAATGAATAATTAGCAATACTATTAGTGTTTGCATTCGCATTTGTAGAAGCCTCTCCTGCAGTTGTCGTAGCCACATCAGGCAATTGATTGATTGCAGTAACTGTGCCATCTATTTGTTTTCTTTCACTATTTGCTTTAATAGTTACTTTTTTCTCAAGACTTAATTTTTTATAATCATACTCTGTAACAACACCTTTAATAACGCTCATCGGACTTACAACCGTAGCATAAGGAAGACTTGGATCAGTTTTTCCTTTTTCATTAATATAAATAGTTCCATCAAAATTTGCACTCACTGTTGCGCTTACTTTTTCCTCTGCTTGCTTGATAGCTTTGTTTGCGCCAGATAGCTCTGCACGTGATGCTTCCAATGCTTGCTTTGCTTGATTAACAGCTGTTTCTTGCGCATCTATTGCTTGCTCAAACTGATCAATTTTTGCTGTTAATTCTTGTCTTTGGACTGCTGTATCAACAGATTCCATATTTACATTTTTTAAATCGTTTTTTGCTTGATTTAGTTTATTTTGCAAATCTTGCTGTTTTTGTTGTGCAACATTAAAGTTTTCATTAGCATTTGAAATGGCAGTATTATACTTATCAAGCGATTGCATTTGCTCTTGTAATTGATCTTGTGCTTTACTATCTTGATAAATAGCAATAATATCACGAGCTTTAATCCTCTGCCCATCTACAACTAAAAGCTGATTAATCTTTCCTAACGATTGATCAAAATAAAAATTCTCTATTATTTGCGGTTGAACTGCTCCTTTAAAAATTAAAGGATCAGGTTTTTGCAAAGTAATAACTTGATATTTGGTAATGGTACTTTCCTCTTTGCTTTTTTGACCACCGAAAAGTGCAACAAAAACAAGAATTAGTAAAACGACAATGCCACCGAAAATACTAAAGCGAATTTGTTGTTTGCGCGTAAATTTTTTCAATTATTTGCCTCTTCTAATTTAAAAATATATACAATAGCTAAAATTGCTGGAAGATTTAATATCAAAGTATAAATAATAGACATAATAACCAAATTACTACTTGAACCTTTTAAAGTATTTTTAAGCGCAAAAACCAAATTATATATCAACTGAATTAATGACAATAAAAGATAAAAATAATAAATACTTTTTTTTGGCAACTGCTTTTCTTTAATTTGCTTATTGGACAAAAAAAACAATACTAAAAAAACTATCGTAATAATAACCGTAAGGATTGTAAATATTTTAACAAAAGGATGATTCCAAAATTCATATAATACCATCCCTTCTTTGCCAAAAATTTTTGACTTATAAATACTAGGATGTAAAACTCTAGGAATAGTTATCAAACCAGACACTATGCTTATGGCAGTGATCACAAGTGCAATCATGTTTGCTAATTTTAACCTTTTTAAATTTTTTTCTTGCATTTCATTCATACTAATTCATCCTCCAAAATAGTTTTATAAAAAATAAATATATAAAGTAAATTTAAATTTTTGCATTTAAAATAATTTTAAAAAAACCTCCTTTAACCTTTCAATCTTAATTATATAATTGAAAACGATTGGCTAATGCTAAGACATCCTTTTTAATACTACTAAGCGCACCTTCATCTACCCTATTTGTTAGTGTTTTAATGATTAATTGAGCTATTTTTACTGCCTCTTCTTCTTTCATTCCTCGACTTGTAATCGCAGGCGTCCCTATCCGAATACCAGACGTTTTAAAAGGGGACAATTGTTCATAAGGAATAGCATTTTTATTTACCGTGATATTAACAGAATCAAGCAATTTTTCTGCTTCTTTACCATTCATCCCAAGCTCTGTTACCTGAAGTAGGAACAGATGATTATCACTTCCGTTACTAATCACACGAAATTTAGCCTCACGATTAAAAATGATGGCCATGGCTTGAGCATTATTAATAACTTGTTGTTGATACTCTTTAAATGCTGGATCAAGCGCTTCTTTAAAAGCTACTGCTTTAGCAGCAATAACATGCTCTAAAGGACCACTTTGAATGCCAGGAAAAACATTGCTATTAATTTTCTTTGCCAAATTTTCATCATTAGTTAAAATCAAACCACCACGCGGCCCACGCAAGGTTTTATGCGTCGTACTTGTTGTTATATGAGCAAAAGGTACTGGAGATGGATGTAAACCTGCTGCCACAAGTCCTGTAATATGCGCCATATCAACCATCAAAAATGCTTCAACTTCATCTGCAATCTCACGAAATTTCTTAAAATCAATCACGCGAGAGTAAGAAGAAGCACCTGCAACAATTAATTTCGGTCGATGCTCACGTGCAAGGATACGAATCACATCATAATCTAAAGTTTCTGTTACAGGATCTAATGCATAAGAAACAAAATTATAAGTTTTACCTGAAAAATTTACTAAAGAACCATGAGTTAAATGGCCTCCTGCAGCTAGATCCATCCCTAAAACGGTATCTTCTGCTTCAATCAAAGAAAGATAAGCTGCAGCATTTGCTTGTGAACCCGAGTGAGGCTGAACATTGGCAAATGCAGCACCAAAAAGCTTTTTGGCACGTTCAATCGCTAAATTTTCAACAATATCTACAAATTCACATCCACCATAATAGCGCATGCCAGGATATCCTTCCGCATATTTATTGGTCAAAACACTCCCTTGGGCAGACATAACTGCTTTTGAAACAACATTTTCTGAAGCAATCAATTCAATATTATTCTGTTGACGACACTTTTCCTTCTCTATTGCCTCCCACAATTTCGGATCAAATGCTTTCGCATCATGTTTATCAAAAATCATAGCTTATCTCTCCTAAAATTTGATAAAATTTCCACCATTTTACCATAAAATAAACTTTTGTAAATTTAAAATTTGGTAAAAAACCTGTGATTTTTCTAATGAAATTTCCACACCAAACGCATATAATCACTACCATAACTTTAAGAATTGGTAGTGATTATATGCGTTTGGTGTGGAAAATCTCTGCTAACATTTTCTTCATTTCTGCTGTTAATGCTAATTTTTCAAGCATTTTTGGCCGACGTTGACATGTCTTTCGTAGTGATTCTTTTAAACGCCATTTACGAATTTTTTCATGATCTCCGCTTAACAATACCTCTGGCACCTTTAATCCCCGAAATTCTTTCGGTCGTGTATATTGTGGCTCCTCTAATAATCCTGAAGAATAAGAATCACACTTCACGCTTCTTTCATTTCCTAAAACCCCTGGAAACAAGCGCATCACTGCATCTATTATTACCATTGCTGCCAACTCTCCACCAGTTAGCACATAATCACCAATTGATACCTCATCGCTCACTAAAAAACGAACCCGCTCATCTACTCCCTCATAACGTCCACAAATAAAAATAAGTTGCTCTTCTTTAACAAACTCTTCAGCCTTTTGCTGATTAAATACTTGAGCTGTTGGATCCAGTAAAATCACGCGTTTTTTTAAATCAGGCGTTTCTTTTTGAATTTTATCAATTGTATCAAAAATAGGCTGTGGCAATAAAAGCATCCCTGCAGATTCTCCACCATATGGATAATCATCAGCATGCTTTTGTTTATTATCTGACATCTCTTGAAAATTATGTAAATAAATATCCACTAAACCCTTTGCTTTTGCTTTACCAAGAATTGCTTGTTCTAGCGAAGAAAACATTTCAGGAAAAAGTGTTAAAATATCAATCCTCATTGCTACCTAATCCTTCCATCCATTCAATGATAATAATACCATTTGTCAAATCAATTTTCTTAACTACCTGCTTAATATAAGGAATCAATATATCTTTCTTACCTTTACGATAAACAACCCACACATCATTTGCTCCTGGAGATAAAATTTCTTTTATCTTACCAATTTTTCTGCCATCTATTGTTTGCACATTTAATCCAATAATTTCGTGATAATAAAATTCATTTTCAGATAAAGGCTGCAAAGTTTCAACAGAAACCTTTAAAATGCCTTCACAATATTTTTCTACATCATTAATATTGAGATGATCCTCAAAACTTAAAATATCAAAATTTTTATGCTTTCGACGAGATTTAACAGTTAAAACAACAGGATCTTTTTCATCTTGAAATAAAATTAATTGATTGCCTATTTTATATCGTTCATCAGAAAAATCTGTTTGCGAAATAACTCGAACTTCTCCGCACAATCCTTGCGTATTTACAATCTTACCCACACATAAATAATCCAAACACTTTCACCTTTATTAAACCTACTTCAAAATTAGGTCATAATTTAAATTATGACCTAATTTTGAAGTAGGTTTAATATTTTTGTAAAAAAATAAAAAAACCAGTAGCAAGCGCCACTAGTCAATAATATTGATACGAATCTTCTTGGGATTACTTGTACGAACAGAATAAGCAAGTGTGCGAATTGCTTTGATAACACGTCCTTGCTTACCAATAACACGTCCAATATCTTCCTGATCAACAGATAAGTTATATTCAATAAAATCCTCTAGCTCAGTAACTTCTAATTTAATTGCCTCAGGTTTGGTAATCAATGGAGTTACAATTGCTAATACTAAATCTTTTACATTTTCTTTCATTTAAAAATCCCCCCTACTTGCGTATTTAATTTCATGAAATTTCTCCATAATTCCTTCTTTAGAAAAAAGATTGCGAACAGTATCAGATGGCTGTGCACCTTTTTGCAACCAATCCAAAACTACTTCTTTTTTAATTTTTATCTCTGCTGGATCTAATAAAGGGTTGTAAGTGCCAACTATTTGAATAAAACGCCCATCACGAGGTGAACGTGAATCAGCAACCACCATGCGATAAATTGGTTTCTTTTTAGACCCCATACGCTTTAAGCGAATCTTTACTGCCATTAAAAAACTTCCTCCAAAATTAAATTTATGCCAATTTGGTAAAAATTATGTTTTCTATAACTCACGAAAGATACCTTAACATTAAAGTATTTATACTGTCAAATTTTTTCTTTACACGCCTTTAAAAATTTGTTTAAGAGCTTGCTTATGATTTCTAATTTCTATACATTTTAAACTCCAAATACAAATTATTATACATTTCAAGCCACTTTGGACCTAAATTTTGGTATACTTCCAAATTATCTAAAATTTTTTCATTAGGATAAATTTTTGGATCCTTACGAATAGCTTTTGGCAAAAGTTTCAAAGCTTTAATATTAGGCGTAGCATAACCGATATACTTAGCATTTTGCGCTGCATTTTCTGCTCTTAGCATAAAATTAATAAATTTATAAGCGCCTTTAATATTTTTAGCCGTTTTGGGGATTACCATATCATCAAACCAATAATTAGATCCTTCAGAAGGGATAATGTAGTGTAAATGCTTATTATTTTCAATCATCTCCGTTGCTTCTCCTGAATATGTCACTGCTACAGCTGCTTCATTTTGTGCCATATACATTTTTATTTCATCAGCGACAATTGCCTTGACATTTGGCGTTATTTTTTCTAACTTTTCTGCGGTCTTTTGTAATTTGCTTTCATCTTTAATATTTATTGAATAACCCAATGATTTTAGTCCAAAGCCTAAAACATCCCGCGCACCATCAATTAACATAATATTATTTTTATATTTTAAATCCCATAAATCTTGCCAATGAAGAGGGGCCTTACCTTTAATCATTTTTTCATTATAAACAATTCCAAGTGTTCCCCAAAAATAAGGAATGGAATAAATATTATATCGAGCAGAAGAATGTTTGAAAAAAAGTTTTGAAATATTACTTAAGCCAACAATTTTAGAACAATCAAGTTTATATAACAACTTTTCTTTTTTCATTTTAGAAACCATATATTCACTAGGAACAGCGATATCGTAATGTGTTCCACCTTGCTGAATTTTCGTAAACATCGCTTCATTTGAATCAAAAGTCTCATAAATAACTTTTAATCCACTTTCTTTTTCAAACTTAAAAAGCAAATCATAATCTATATAATCTCCCCAATTGTAAATAGTTAACACTTCTGAATCGGTTTCTTTATCAGATTCAATACGAAAGATAACAATTGTTAATAATAAAATAATGCTCAAAATTCCAATCAATAAAGATTGTAATTTTCTCATTTTATAACCTCCGCAAAAGATTTATGCTTCTTTTTATCATTGTTAATAATATAATACCCAATAACGAGTAATAAACTAAACAAAAAAACAAGTGCTGATAATGCATTAATTTCTAAACTTACACCCCGACGAGCTCTTGAGTAAATCTCAACAGCAAGTGTTGTAAAACCATTTCCCGTAACAAAAAATGTTACTGCAAAATCATCCAGTGAATATGTAAAAGCCATAAAATATCCAACAATAATGCCTGGTGTTAAAAATGGTAAAATTACTCTTCCTAAAATCTGCAAATTATTAGCTCCCAAATCATAAGAGGCGTCAAGCATTAAATCATTCATCTCTTCAAGCTTTGGCAAGATCATTAAAACCACTATCGGAATGCTAAACGCTACATGTGAAAGCAAAACAGAAACAAAACCCAATCTAAAACCCAAAAAGGTAAATAAAATTAAAAAACTTGCACCAATAATGACATCAGGAGAGACCAATAAGACATTATTCAAACTAAGAAAAGTATTTTTATTATATTGCCTGCAAATGTAATAAATTCCCATCGCCCCAAAAGTACCAATCAAAGTCGCAATCAAAGCACTTAAAAAGGCAAGTAAAAATGTCTTACAAACAATCAATAACAAACGAGAATCGGCAAATAATTTACGAAAATAATCAAATGTAACTCCTGTAAAATTATTCATTGTGCCACCTTTATTAAAGGCATAAAAAAGCAAATAAAAAATAGGAAAATAAAGCAATAAAAAAACAAACATTAAATAAACATTGCCCCAAACAACCCTTTTCTTTTTCATGCTTTCCTTCTCCTTTCTATTTTTTACGCTCTTTCGTTAATCGCATAATAAGTAACATAAACAAAATTAAAAAAACACCAATGACTGAGCCCATACCCCAATTTTGCGTTACCAAAAAATGTTCCTCAATCGCTGTACCAAGCGTAATAACTCGATTTCCGCCAATCAATCTCGTTAACATAAACAAACTAAGTGAAGGAATAAACACTGCTTGCGTACCACTACGTATACCTGAAGTTGATAAAGGAAGAACAATTTTTAAAAAAGTTTGCAACTTATTGGCTCCCAAATCACTACTAGCATTAAATAAAGAAGGATTAATCTCATCTATTGAATTAAAAATCGGCAAAATCATAAATGGCAATTCAATATATGCTGCCACAAACATAAAACTAAAATCTGTAAATAAAATCTGTTTTGGCCCAATACCAAAAAAATGTAAAAAATTATTAGCTACCCCATTTATTCCAAAAATACCAATAAAAGCATAAGCTTTTAATAATAAATTGATCCATGTCGGTAAAACAATCAACATTAACCATAGTTGTTTATGTTTTAATTTTGTTAAAAAATAGGCTGTTGGGTAGCTAATTAAAAGCGTTAAAAACGTTACCCAAAAAGCATACAAAAAAGAATTAAACGTCATTTTTAAATATGTATACTGTGTGAAATAGGTTACATAATTGGTTAATGTTAGATGATGCCTATATTCAAAAAAAGACTGATAAAGAATCAATAAAACAGGAGCAATAACAAATAACGCCAACCAAAAATAATAAGCACTGGACAGCTGAAACGATAATTTGCGCAATACTTTTTCCTCCTTAAATCTCTTCTTGTGAAACAAACACTCCTTTTTCTCCTGTTTCCTCTACATATTCTTCAATTCTTGCATCAAATTCTTCTTCAGTTTCATTAAAGCGCATAATATGAAGATCCTCCGGTTCAAAATATAAACCAATCTCCTCCCCCACTTTTACCTTGCGCGTTGAATGAATCATCCACTCATTGCCCTCTTTATCATAAGCAATAATTTCATAATGCACTCCGCGAAATAGCTGCGTATCTACTTTAACAATAATCTTCCCTTGTTTAGAAGCAACAATTGATAAATCCTCTGGTCGGATCACAACCTCTACTGGCTCTTTTTTTCGCATGCCCCCATCAGTTGCTTCAAAACACTGCCCAACAAACTCTACTAAATAATCATCAATCATAATGCCATCAACAATATTTGACTCGCCAATAAAATCAGCCACAAAATGATTAATCGGCTCATCATAAATATCAACAGGTGTGCCATTTTGCACAATTTTCCCATCATTTATCACAAAAATCCAATCACTCATAGCAAGTGCTTCTTCTTGATCATGTGTGACAAAAACAAAGGTTATCCCTAATTGTTGTTGCAATTCTCTAAGCTCATATTGCATCTGTGTCCGTAGCTTTAAATCAAGAGCAGACAACGGTTCATCTAACAATAAAACTTTCGGCTCATTGACCAAAGCACGCGCAATTGCCACCCGCTGCTTTTGTCCCCCACTCATAGCAAGAATTTTACGACGCTTGAAATCTGCTAATTGAACCATTTGCAAAGCTTTTTGAACTTTTTCTTCAATGATATCTTTTTTCATTTTTTTTATCTTTAAACCAAAAGCCACGTTTTCAAAAACATTCATATGTGGAAATAAAGCGTAATCTTGAAAAACAGTATTTACCGGACGTTTATTAGCAGGAATATCATTGATTATTTGACCATTTAGTAAAATTTCTCCACTTGTTACATTTTCAAAACCTGCAATAATTCGCAAAATTGTTGTTTTTCCCGAACCTGAAGCACCAAGCAATGTGTAAAACTTTCCTTGCTCAATCTTAAGATCAATATTTTTTAAAATAGTTGTATCGCGATCATACTGTTTGAGAACACTTTTAAGTTCAATCATTGGTACTACCATGCAAAATCTCCTTTATAGACAGCAAAAATTCCACAAATAAAAAAACTTCACATATTTTCTAAATTGTAACAAAAAAGCACAGATAATGTTAATCATTACCTGTACTAAATTTTACAACGCTTAACGTCTTTAAAAAACGAATAAAGTGCTAAAAATTTATAATTGATAAACATATAATTTTCAAGCTTATTTATTTGTTTTATCACGAAATCAACAATATTTTTCAATTCCATCCAAGCCAATCATACCAGTTCTGTATGCTTTATCGTGAAATATTTGATACTTTTCTACAGTAATACCAAAACTTGCAAAGCTTTTTCATCTATTCCAGCATTTACCGAAATTGTATAAAGCATGCCCCCTACCAATAACCGTTTCAATACTAATAATAAATTTTTAGTACTTTTTAAAGTTACAACAAAATCACGAAAAAAACACGGAATTTTTTTCGCAATTTAATTCTAATCGTAGGATCACTAAAACTTGTAAGTTAATTAATCTGTATTGTAAGCTCTTTACTATACTCCTCATTATTGATACTCAGTGAAAAAATTGTTAAAACTAAAAAAAGGTAAGAATAAAACGATACATCATAAAGAATTAGGACGTCGTACAGCAGATAGAATCAAAGCTGTGCTCCTTACTGATTACAGACAAATAGCTAAAGTTTTGTTTCTTGATGAAGATACAATAAACAATCATGTTAATGAATATATGAAAAACAAAAAATTAAGCATTCAATCAAGCATCTCAGAAAGTAAGCTTTTGAACACACAAAAGCTCAGAAACAAGAGAATCCACCAGGAAAAATTATATATAATAGGATTGCATTTCTTACGAATAGCCCAAATCTGAATCCAATTCAAACGGTTGGTTATGAAAAGTAATGAATGAACACGAAAGAGACGAAGATCTTTCCTTGAGCATGAAATGCCGCATTAACGGCAATTTTTAGATTTTTACAAAACCCGAATTTTCAATTTAGAGGGGCATAGATTTTCTTGATGAAAGTTCGATCAACCTTGAAATGATAAGTTTATATGGTTGGGACGAAAAAAATGAGCGTATCTTGGGTGGTTTAAACATGATGGATATCTAATAAAAGAGACTCTTTGAAATCAAAGTGCTATAAATCAAACAATGTAGACTTTCCTGAACGACGCACGTCTGATATGACCTTGATAATTGATTTATTTATCGAACGTTTTAGAAAGTCTAAATAGCTGCCACATTGTACGTATTTATTATTGCTCATATCTTTTTTCCTAGATTTAAAAGTTTGATTATATCACATCTTTGCATTTGAAACAGAAATTTTGCAAAAAAATTAACATCTTTCAATTGCAAAAAAATTTACTTCACTAAATTAGTGAAAAAATAATTGGAGAAATAGTTTTGAAAATTAATAATTTACCTTGTGAATTTAAAAAGGCCATGCCTATTGTTAAACGATTTAAACAAGCGAGCTTTGTCGCGTATTTTGTCGGTGGTTCGGTGCGCAATTTTTTGTTAGGTAAAGAAATTTGTGACATAGATATTGCTACCAGTGCTTATCCAGCAGAAATAAAGAAGATATTTTCAAAAACGGTAGATATTGGGATTGAGCATGGAACAGTGATTATTTTGTATAAAGGGCGTTCATATGAGGTTACTACTTTTCGTACAGAGTCTGCTTATCAAGATTATCGCAAACCTGATAAAGTTAATTTTGTTCGTACATTAGCTGATGATTTAAAACGTCGTGATTTTACAATCAACGCTTTAGCAATGGATAGCAACGGAGAAATTATTGATTTATTTGCAGGAAAAGCGGATTTAAAAGCAAAGATTATTCGTGCAGTAGGAGATGCTCATAAGCGTTTTCATGAGGATGCACTGCGCATGATGCGTGCTTTTCGCTTTGCCAGTCAACTAGGATTTATCATTGAAAGTACGACTTACCAAGCAATTGAAAAAAATATCTTTTTGCTTGAAAAAATCAGTGTTGAGCGTATTCAAATAGAGTTTATCAAACTTATGTTAGGTGAATTTCGCAATAAAGGTTTGCAATTTTTTATTAAAAGTAAGGCTTTTTTGTACCTTCCATTTTTTAAACAAAAAAATTCTGAATTTTTAAAGGAGTTATTGCTACTACCTAATGATAAACTTCGTACATCTAGTCAAGTTTGGGCGTTATTGGGCTATTTTTTAAATCTTTCAAAAAATGAGTTTCATAAATTTTTACATGCATGGAAGGAAGCAAAAAATGTTTTTCGTGAAGCTTACTTAATGTTAAAATTATTCAAGAAACGAGAACACTCTGAGTGGACGAATGAACTATTATTTCAAGCAGGCATAGATGTAGCTCTTTTAACAGAAGAGTTGGTCCAATTACTTTTTAGGTGTGGCAATAGTAAAAAAGTAAAAGAAAAATTTGCTAAATTACCTATTACTTCAAGAAATGAGATTGTCATTGATGGTAATGATCTTAAAAATAAGTTAAATCGTCCTCCAGGAGAGTGGCTAGGATGTATGATTACAGATATTGAACGATTAATTTTAGAAGGGAAACTAAAAAACGAATATCAAGCAATCATGAAATTTGTAAAAAATGAAGGTAAAAATGACAAAAGCAGATGATCTTTTTAAGCAAAATATCAAGGCTATTTTAGAAAAAGGCGTATGGAGTGAAAATGCGCGTCCTAAGTATAAAAATGGCAAGATAGCAAATTCGAAATATCTTACCGGCTCCTTTGCTGAATATGATTTAGCAAAAAAAGAGTTCCCTATTACAACTTTGCGCCCAATTGCTATTAAAACAGCGATTAAAGAATTACTTTGGATTTATCAAGATCAAAGTAGCGATGTTAATCTTTTGGAAGATAAATATAATGTTAGGTATTGGCGTGATTGGGTCATTGATGATGGAAAAAGCATTGGTCAAAGGTACGGAGCAACAGTGCGTAAATATGATATGATCAATAAATTATTAACGGGATTTAAAAAGAACCCTTGGAGTCGCAGGCATATTATTAATTTATGGCAGTATCAGGATTTTGAAGAGAGCAAGGGACTTTTGCCATGTGCCTTTCAATCAATGTATGATGTAAGACGTGCTGGTGAGGATATATATCTAGATGCAACGTTAGTTCAGCGCTCTAATGATATGCTTGTAGCACATCATATTAATGCTATGCAATATGTAGCCCTGGCACTGATGATTGCCAAACACTGTGGTTTTAAGCTCGGTAAATTTTTTTATTTGGTAAATAATTTGCATATCTATGACAATCAATTTGAACAGGCTAAAGAGTTATTACAGCGCACTCCTAGTGAAAAAAAACCAATATTGCACTTAGATGTGCCCGAGGGAACAGATTTTTTCGATATCCATGCAGAAAATTTTAAATTAATTGACTATGAGCCTGTTAAACCACAATTATCATTTGAATTAGCAATTTAGAGCCTGTTTATGATCTTTAGCGAAATAAATCTCGTTATACAAATTAGCCCTCTTTTTTCAAACCCTTTGACTTTTCGTATTTCGTCCAAAAATAAGTAAATCTTTAAATAATTTGCATGTCCTATTTTTCAACCAAACAATTGTTTAATTGATGATAGTCTAATAAATTGTTCACGATTCACTCCATCCACTATCAAGTAAATGTTGTTGAATAAGCTTTAGCATAACAGACTTTCCAGAACGCCTTAATTAACTCAGTATCTACAAAAGGCAAAATCCTCTTTAAACAATTCTCTCTAGAAATTATGTTAATTAGACCTTCTTTGAAACTAGGGTATAATAAAAATTCGTTTCAATTTTTTCTTGATACAAGGAAAAAAACTTAAAGATACGTGTTTCTATTTCAAGGCTTTTTGACGCTAGAGGCACGGCTTCTAGGTGATGGATAAAAAAAAATGAACGAAAGTGAATTTTCTGTCGCCGTCAGGGAAAAAGAAAAAGAAATTCTCATACATCTAGTTCCAGAAGAGGTCTATTATTTAAACCCTTCTTATTATATACAAAATAAATAGTACAATGTTTATTTTAAGATATTTTGATGAATTTATCATTTACATAGTTTACATTTTCAATTGCTTTTCACATTTACATATCGTTATACCGATAATATTTAAATAGCATAATAATAGTACTTTTTTTAATTTTAATTGTTCTTTTTTTCACCGTAGATTGAGATCATAATTTATTTTTTGTTAGTTTCACTCTGTACTTTATATAAAATAGACTTGTTCCAAAACGTTGCATTTATTTTTACTAGGAGTTCATGAACAATAAAAACACATAGAAAAACTCAAAGCCAGCGAGTATTTAGAATTCTTCAGCATCCACAAACTCATTTTTAAACAAATGCTCAAAATTTTTGAAAAAATATTTCAGAAATTGCATAAACAAAGAGATCGACTATCGCGCTTAAACGTTTTAGAGAAATTAATCATCATGTTAGGTACTAACATGATGACCGTACAAAATATTGCAATTGATTACGGAGTCTTAAAAAGTCGTGTTTGTGATGCAGTAAAATGGATTGAAGAAACACTTATCAAAGATGGTGCTTTTAGTTGCTTTTAAAGAAAGAGCTAATAAAAATAAGAAAGAATTAAATTCCGAGCAAAAGAAATAGAATCGAATGATTTCGAAAATCCAGATTTTGATCAAACATGCGAATCGTTTGATTAAGCGATTTAAGATGTTTAAGTATCGTTATCAAAACAAGCATCGCAAACATTTTTGCGATTCTCTTTGGTTTAATAGGTTATTTAATTACGATTTAATATTTTAGAACAGGTCTAATAAAGATATACATTTACTTTATTTTTAAAAAAACAAGGGGGTAAATTTTTGAAAAAAAAGTACTTTTGGAAAACTATTCTAGCAATATTAATTGTTTTAAATTTTATAACTGGGTGTAATGCCAAAAAGGATTTCAGCGTAAGTAGTAATAAAGATACTCTGAATTATTTTTATCATGCAGACCCAAGTAATTTTGATTATTTAGTTGATTTTCATATGACAAACAGTACTCAATTTGAAAATTTGGTAGAAGGACTGCTTGAGAGTGATCCACAGGGTAATCTGAGAGGAGCTATAGCAAAATCTTGGAAAGTTTCTAAAGATAATCTGACATATACTTATCAAGTTCGTAAAGGGATAAAATGGATTCAAGCAGATGGTAGTGAGTATGATGAAGTTAAACCTTCTGATTGGGTTACGGGGTTAAAACATGCAGCAGATTCAAAATCTCAAATGTTATTTATCGTACAAAATTCCATTAAAGGCTTAGATGATTACGTTAAAGGCATAGTTAAAAATTTCTCACATGTAGGCATTAAGGCAGATGATAAAAAAGGAACAGTAACATATACGTTAAATGCGCCTGAATCTTATTGGAATTCAAAACTGTCTCAATCTATTCTTTATCCATTAAATGCTAAATTTTTAAAAGCAAAGGGTAAAAAATTTGGTGAGGTAACTCCGGAAGGTATTCTTTATAATGGACCTTATATTTTAACAGAATTTACTTCAAAATCAGTAATTCGCATGAAAGCAAATGATGCATATTACGATAAGAAAAATGTCCCTATTAAAAAAATCAATTTAACTTTTGATAGCGATAAAGATCCATCTTTACAATATAGAGGATTTGCTAAAGGAGAATTTTCTGCAGCAATATTAAAGCCTGCAGATGCTTCATATAAAAAAATATATCAAAAAAATAAAAATAAAATTTGTTATATGTATGAAAATTTTGGTACTTATTATGGAATGTTTAATTTTAATCGTCAATCTTATAAATATACGATTAAAAATAAAAACAAAGATAGTACTCATAAAGCAATAATGAATTTAAATTTTCGCAAAGCTATTTTATTTTCGCTTAATTTAGAAAAAATTAATTCTCAAACTTATGGTGAGCAAGCTGGACCATTAAGCGTTAGACATTCCCTAGTCCCACCAAATTTTGTAAGTGTGGAGAAAGAGAGCTATGGCTATATTTTACAGAAAAAAATGAATGAGTTAAATTTTGATTGGCAAAGTGTTGATTTTACTAAAGATGGAAATAATACTTCATATAATCCAAAGCTTGCAAAAAAGTGCTTTGAAAGAGCAAAGACAGAGTTAAGTGCACAGGGTGTTCAATTTCCAATCCACTTAGATACTGTTGAAGAAGAAAATGTAACGAAGTTAAATGATTCTAAATCTATGAAACAATCTATTGAAGAAACTTTAGGTCAAGAAAATGTAGTATATGATATTCATAAAATTAGTAAAAATAAGATGATATCTGTAACTTATTTAGCAGAAACAGCTAAAGATAAAGATTATGATTTTGCTTTTTATGGTGGTTGGAATCCTGATTATTGTGATCTTAACTCTTATTTGGAGATGTATAGTTCAAGTATAGGTAGCGAGCTTTCTACAGTTGGTTTATCAGCTCCTGATCAGCCTATATATACAGATGTAGATAAAGATATTGTTAAAACAATCGGTTTGGATAAATATGATGAATTATTAGCTAAAGCTAATAAAATTAAGCAAATTGATAAGCAAGCAGATAGAGTCAAAGCGTTTTCTAAAGCAGAAGCTTATCTTTTGAATAATGTATATATTATACCAATAAGAAAAGAAGTTATCCCTTGTATGTTAAAGATCAAACCATTTAGTTGGTCAAATTCTTCAGTTGGAATTGGTGCTTTTGTTAACTTACGATATCCGCGATGGAAATATGTAAAACTTCAAAATGATATTGTAACGGTAAAACAATATAAAAAAGCACAGAAAGCTTCTGATAAAAAAATTACTATGGCAAAGATTTTAGATGAAAAAAAATAAGCAAGAATTTTGATCATTTAATACAATAGACCTCTGCTAAAATTAGGGTATAAAAATTGCGCTTCTTTTTCCTTAATATTTCGTTAAAAAAATTATCCAATTCTCAGATTTGCTTTCAAACTTTGTTTGATTGCAAATCTGGAAATGATAGCTTCACAAAAAATAACTATTCTTGCATTTTTTTCATTTTAAGGAAAAAATTGTACACAATTTTAATCATATTTTAATTTTAGAACAAATCTAATAAATGTTGAATTACTTATGTTTAGTAGGTAAACTTTTTAGAAAGAGTAGATTTTCAGAAAATATAATTGGAGGAAAAATGTGAAAGGTTACGTATTAGGTCGCCTATTGAGATCATTTATTTCCATTTTTTTGGTAATAACGCTTACCTACATTATGGTTTTTTCGTTGGTACCTAGAAGATCTGTTTTTTCTACTGATCCTGTGTATCCCAAAATGACAAAAACACAAGATTCACGTCTAGATTATGAAAATAGTATCTTTAGCCTCATGGGTTATATTGACTATTTAGATTCTAAAGCTTTGCAAAGAAAAGCAGAAAAAACAGATAAATCAGTAAATGTTGAGATTAATAAAAAGAATAAAGGTATCTATAATAAATGGGCAAAAAATAAACGAGGATATTGGAAGATCAAACAGTTCCCAACTTCAAAAAAATTTTATGCAACACGTGAGATTCCACTTTTAGAACGCGTTTGTCGTTTTTATGGTAAATTAATCCAAATTGATCATCCGTGGTATATACATGATAAAGATAATCCAAACTTAAAACGAGGATATAAGATTACAAATAATAAAATTGATGGTTTTACTTTAATTGGAAGTGGGACTAAATATAAATATCAAGTGTATTTTGATAAGCATTTTCCTTTTATTCATCAAAATATTATACATTTATATTTAGGCGAATCTTTCCCTACTTTTGCAAATCGTAAAGTGATGGATGTAATTACAAATGGTCAAGGGGAAACAATTGCAAGTGAAATGACTTTTCCTACAGGAAAAAAGCAAATTTCCCCTATCAATATTCATACCGCTAGGTATCAACCATTAAAGAAGATGGATAATATTACTAGAGCAAGATTTGGAAAAGATTTTTATTCAAAGACAGAGAATTTTTATCAAGATCCTTCAATGATAGCTATTTCTCTTAAGGTGGGCCTTATTTCATTGATGATTGCTTATGTGCTAGGAATACCGCTAGCCGTATTAATGGCACATTTTAAATCAAGTTGGATTGATAAAATAGGAACAGCAAGTATTACTCTATTAATTTCGATTCCTTCATTAGCTATTATTTATTTCCTGCGTTTTATTGGATCAAGTGCTTTTGGTTGGCCTGATCTATTCCCCACATTGGGCGCACAAAATATTTTTTCTTATTTTTTACCAACTTTGATTTTGGCAATTCTTAATATCACTAATACTGTAATGTGGACACGTCGTTATATGATTGATCAACAATCAGCTGATTATGTAAAATTTGCTCGAGCAAAAGGATTATCAGAGTACGAAATTTCTAAAAATCATATATTAAAAAATGCATCAATTCCAATTGTGCAGAATGTTCCAACAATGATTATTTTAACAATTCAAGGAGCCACGATGACGGAGACCATTTTTGCAGTACCAGGTATGGGAAAGATGTTACCTGATGCAATTATTGTCCATAATAATTCGATGGTCATTAGTTTGGTTTTTCTGTTTACATTACTCGCGGTGATAGGAGTCTTTATTGGTGATTTATTGATGATAATGATGGATCCGCGAATTAATTTAAGTGTAAAAGGAGGTAAGTAATAAGTATGGATAAAAAAGAAATTCCAGCAGAAAAATTTCAATTTGTTAAAGTAGATTATTTAGCTAGTGAACACATTGATGCGCCGGTTTATTCTTACTGGAAATCGGTATTTCAAAAATTTTTTAGTTCAAAGATAGCGCTTGTGATCGTGATTATTATGATGATTGTTGTCTTGATGAGCTTTTTTCAACCAATATTCTCAGGATATAATTTGTTAGATGTTACCAATATTAATAACTTTAAGGCTCGTTATAATCCTCCTTCAGCAAAGTATTGGTTTGGGACAGATGCTGATGGTAAATCATTATTTGATGCTGTGTGGGCAGGAGCTAGAACATCGATTTTAATTGGTATTTTATCAATGTTTGTTTGCGAAAGTTTAGGAGTGATTATTGGGGCAATTTGGGGAAGTTCAAAAAGAATCGATCGTTTTATACTGGAAGTTTATAATGTTATTTCTAATATTCCGCAATTGTTAATAGTAATTGTTTTATCTTATGCTTTTGGTTCAGGTTTTTGGAATTTATTATTTGCGATGACTTGTACTTCTTGGTTTAAAACTGCTTATTTGATTCGTGTACAAGTTATGATTATGCGAGATCGTGAATATAATTTAGCATCACGCACATTAGGGGTTAAGATGTGGCGATTGATTCTTAAAAATATTTTTCCATATTTGATTTCGGTTATTATGACAGATGCTGCAAAACAATTGCCAGAGTTTATTTCTTATGAAGTATTTTTATCGTTTTTAGGTATTGGTTTATCTATAGATACGCCTTCTCTTGGACGAATTATTAATCAATATTCGCTGAATATAAATAATTATCCTTATTTATTTTGGATTCCTGTGACAGTGCTAGCACTTGTAACTGTTTCGCTTTATTTGGTTGGCCAACGCTTAGCTGATGCAGCGGATCCTAAAACACATTTGTAGGAGGTAAATATGCTAAATAAAAAAGTGATACTGCAAGCAAAAAATGTAAGTGTGCAATTTAAAGTTAGAGATCACATTTTAACAGCTATTCGTAATATTTTTATTGATTTATATGAAGGAGAAATTTTAGCATTGGTAGGAGAGTCTGGTTCTGGAAAATCAGTACTGACTAAGACATTTACAGGAATGTTAGAAGTAAATGGGAGAGTTTCTAAAGGAAAGGTTATTTATAGAGAAAAAATTTTAACAAATATTAAAACAAATAAAGAATGGGGGCGTATTCGCGGTAAAGAAATCGCAACCATTTTTCAAGATCCGATGACCTCTTTAAATCCAATTATAACTATTGGTAGGCAGATTTCTGAAGTTGTGATAAAGCATCAAGGTAAAACGCTACGACAAGCAAAAAAAAATGCTATTGATTTAATGAATCGGGTTGGGGTTACTAATGCTAAAGATCGTTTTGATGAATATCCATTTCAGTATTCAGGTGGCATGAGGCAAAGAATTGTAATTGCTATTGCTTTAGCATGTAAACCAAAGATTTTAATTTGTGATGAGCCAACAACAGCATTAGATGTAACAAATCAAGCACAAATTTTGGATTTAATTAAAGAGTTGCAAAAAGAACATCATTTTACAGTAATTTTTATTACACATGACTTAGGAGTTGTAGCATCAATTGCTGATAAAGTGGCCGTAATGTACGCTGGAGAGATTGTTGAATATGGAAAGGTTGAAGAGATTTTTTATGATCCCAAACATCCTTATACATGGAGTTTATTATCTTCTTTGCCACAGTTAGGAAAAAAAGGCGCAGAATTGTTTTCAATCCCTGGATCCCCTCCTTCTTTATTCAAAAAAATTAAAGGTGATGCGTTCGCATCTCGAAATCCATATGCTATGATTATTGATTTTGAAAAAGAACCACCAAAGTTTAAAGTAAGTAAAACTCATTGGGCCAAGACATGGTTGTTAGATAATCACTCACCATCGCTAGCAAAACCAAAAGCAATTCAAGATCTTCATAAAAAATTAAAAAATATTTTGCATTTTGCTATAACAGATTAATTTTCGTAGAAAAAAGTACATCTTAATTATTTCACCAAATGATGTTTAAATGCATAAATTGCTGCCTGTGTTCGATCCTCCACCTCAAGTTTTGATAAAATATTAGATACATGCGTTTTAACTGTCTTTAATGTAATAAACAATTGATTGGCAATTTCTTGATTACTTTTACCCTGAGCAATTAATTGCAGTACTTCGTTTTCTCGATTAGTTAGCGCTTCATGCAATTCAGGTACAAAAGATGATCTTTGTTCTATTTTATGATTTACTTGCTCCAATACTTTCTTTCCAGTTACTACTTTACGAATTGCACTTGCAATTTCCGCTGCTGAAGAAGTTTTTAATAAATACCCATAAGCTCCTGCTTTAATCGCAGGGTACACTTTGTCATCATCAATAAAACTAGTTACAATCAAGATCCTTGCTTCAGGCCAACTTGTTAAAATTTTCTGCGTTGCTTCTATCCCATCCATTACTTCCATCACTAAATCCATTAAGATAACATCTGGACGCAGAGCAAAAGCTTGATTTATACCCACTTTTCCGTTTTCTGCTTCTCCTACTACTTCAATATCTGCTTGATTTGATAGATAGTTTGAAACACCAAAACGCACCATTTCATGATCATCTACTAACAATACTTTAATCATCCTATCACTCTTATTTCTTATAAGGAATACGAATCTCAATTCTTGTTCCTTGTCCCTTAAAACTAACTACTTTAAATACTCCACCCATATTTTCTACACGCTCATGAATATTTGTCAAACCATAACTTAGCGTTTTTAGTTCATTTACATCAAAACCAACGCCATCATCTACCATCAACAATTGCACCATATTGCTCGTTTGCTTTAAATATACTTCAATTATTTCAGCTTTTGCATGCCTTAAAGAATTTGAAAGCAACTCTTGAAGAATACGAAACAAATGATCTTCACTACTTGCATCTATAGAAACATCATCAATTTTCCAAACTAATTTAAACTGAACTTTTGTCTGCAATTCTTGCAATAAATGTTCAATACCTTCATGTAAACTCTTACCAGAAAGTTCTACTGGACGCAAATGAAGAAGTAATGCTCGCATCTCTGATTGCGCCGCATGAATTACTGATATCGCACTTTTTAGCTGTTTTTCAAAACTCTCAGGTATTTTTGCTTGTTCATCTAAACTAGATAAAATCATCATTGCAGCAAACAATTGCTGACTTACTGAATCATGTAGCTCACGAGATAAACGAAGTCGCTCTAAACGTAAAATTTCTGATTTTTCTTCACCTTCTACTACTTGTGTATATTGGCTTAACTCTACAAGTTTCTCATTCATTTTTTGCAAAATTTTTGCTAATAAAATAATATTTTGACTTTTGGAATCTGTTATGCTCATATCTAATTCACTATGTATGCTTAGGATTTTATCATATTCTCCATTTACCAAATAATAAAGTAAACGTTCCATTTTTCGATCTTCAAAACGCTCTACCACTATCATAATAATATAAATCAATAATCCAGCTGTTAATGATAACCCCAATAAAATCACAAAAGTTGGTATATAAAAAATTTCAGAACAATGTAAATAACCAATAAATACAGACTTAAAATTGTTAACTACAAAAGCACTAAAAACCACTAAAATAACAAAGGCAATAAAAATATTAAAAAGCATGACAATTACTTGTGGTCTATGCTTACTCATACATGGATTACCTCAATTTCGCCAAAACCTACGTTTGTTAAAATTTTTAAATGGCGAATTGCCTCATCATAATTCTCGCTATATATATCCACACTCTCATTTCTTAATTTATAGCGATCTTCATCAAAATACAATTCCCCTATTAATGTATAATGAATTACATGAACTCCAATATCTGAAGGAATAATAATACGCACTCGTCCAAAAATAATTTGCAAAGTAATTACACTATCTTCTTTAGGCAAAAGTGTTTCTTTCAAATCAATAATTATATCCCCTGCTAACATAAATAAATTAATATCATCCCACTCATATGTTTCTTGACCAATATTATTTTGTCCTATCCATTTATAGCGAGCACGTCGATTGCTTTTTTTTTGTGGCTCTATCGTTTCGATCATAAAAAAATCTAAACTTCGTCTGCTATGAAAAAATAAATCTTGTAAAGCGCTTTTTTTCATAAATAGAAAATAAAACATTGCTACTAAAATCAGCAACCAAAAAATAGGACTACTTAAAAATAAAATCAATAAACTAATCGTACCAAGCGTTAGTAAAATAGCGCCTTTACCATATCGTTTTAATCTTTGAGCTCCCCATACAATCAGCAAAACACTAAAGACAAACATGTACCTCATACTAGATTTGTACACAATATTAAAAAAACCAATTAAAGCAAGAAGAATTTCAATAATAATAAATAATTTTAGCTTAAACATAAAATCCTCTTCCTTGAAATTCTCTTCTCTAATCTCTAGTGAAAATTCATCGCTTAAAGATCGTAGATAAGCTCTTAGAGCCGTTAATGGCCAAAAATAAAAAAATAAAAACTAAAGTAATACTAGCACCAGCTGGTGTACCTAAATAAAAAGAACTATAAAGCCCAGAAATCACTCCAATCACACCAATAACCATGGAAATAAAAATCACTGAAGTAAAACTTTTTCCTATACGCATTCCTATAGCTGCTGGTAAAATCATAATAGCACTAACCAATAAAGCACCTGCAATAGGAATCATAACCGCAATTGTCACTCCAGTTATTACATTAAAAACAATAGACATACTCCTTACAGGTAGACCATCTACAAAAGCCGTTGCCTCATCAAAAGTCATTACATACATCGGACGTTTAAACAGTGCAAAAGCAACTAACAAAACTAATAAAAGCACTATAAGAATTTTCACTTGTGCCCAATTAATCATAGTAATTGAACCAAAAAGATATTGCTGTATGCTTATTACATTATCTGTTTTACCAAAACTCATTAAAACTAAAGCAAATGCTAACCCTCCAGCCATTAAAATCGCAATACTAACTTCACTATATGTCTTATATAGCATACGCAAATATTCCAAAAAAATAGCAGCAAGGATCACAATCAAAAAAGTCATTAAATTAGGATTTAAATTTAAAACAAAACCTAAAGCAACTCCTGCTAACGATACATGTGATAAAGTATCCGCTATTAATGATAATCTGCGAATAATCAAAAACACTCCAAGTAAAGGCGCAATCACAGAAATACTAAGTGCCGCTAAGAAAGCACGCAACATAAATTCATGTTGAAAAATGATCATTCTCTAACACCTTACTTTCTTTATCATCATGCACATGAAAGCAACGCCATGGACTAGTTGCTATTCTTAACAGATGAATTCTACGATCCACATACTCACTTAAATCTTCTGCATCATGGGTAATCATTAAAACAGCTTTTTTGTGAACATGTGCATTATGCTGCATTAATTGATAAAAATTCTTGCGTGAGGAGTCATCCATCCCTGTTGTTGGTTCATCTAGAATAAATAAATCCGGATCTGATACAAACATTCTCGCTAGAGAAATGCGTTGTTTTTCTCCACCAGAAAGCTCCCCAATCCGTCTAAAACGCTCTTCCCACATGTCAATGGACTCTAAAGCCTTTTGAATATGCTTCTCATCACGCTTTGTTAATTTTTTAAACCATTTTCCTCGCGTATAACGTCCACTACGGACCAATTCCAGCACTGTTGAAGGAAAGCCAGCATTGAATGAGGCAACTTGCTGCGGAATGTAGCCAATTCGTAATTTACAAGCGTTTATATTATTTTTAGATATTTTAACAATACCTTTTTTAGGTTTTAGCAACCCCAAAGTTGCTTGAATCAAAGTGGATTTAGCTGCACCATTTTCACCTGTTAGAAGAGTAAATTCACCTGCACTCACTGAATAACTTACATCCTGTAAAATAGGCTCTTTACCATAATAAAAAGTTAAATTTTGAACCTCAATATATTTCATCATTTTTCCACAACATGAACTTTAATATTAGCAACAACACTTGTATATAATTTAATCGGAATTTTTGTAAAACCAAGTGAGCGAATAGGAGTTTTTAAATCCATTTTATGCTTATCAAGCTTTACATTATATTGTTTAAATAAAGCTTCAATCACTTGTTTTGAGGTAATCGAGCCAAAAAGTCGTGCACCTTCTCCTGCCTTAACTTTCATTTCAACGATGGTTGTTTTTTTTTCCAAAAATGCTTTTAATTCTTTAGCCTTAGCTAAAAATTCTGCTTTTTGTTTAGCTTTAACCTTCTCTTGACTTTTAAGTGCACTTACTGCAGCAGTTGTAGCTTTTTTGGCTAATCCTTTTTTAAATAAAAAATTTTGCGCATAGCCTACTGAAACATCCTTCAATTCTCCTCTTTTCCCTTTACCTTTCACATCAGCTGTAAAAATAACCTGCATAATATCACCTTTCTCCTGTAGAACCAAAGCCGCTAGTACGTTTGCAACCTTCTACATCTTGATTAGTTTTTAAAAATGTATGAAAAATTCCCTGCCCAATTCTCTCACCTTTTTTAATAATAACTGGGCAAAAACCAAAATTCAAAAATTGTAACATAATATGACCTTCATTATCAGGATTATTATAATAATCACTATCAACAATTCCTACACCGTTAGCTAATAGTAAAAAACGTTTTAATGAATTGCTAGAACGATTAGCTATTTCTAAATACTCATTTTCTCCCATGTACGCTTTAATCCCAGTGGGAACCAATACTGGTTTTACGAGCCCTTCCTTCTGATTAGCTATTGCAAGTTTCTTAAATGCGCTTAAATCTGTTTTAATATCAGTAAACCAAATACTTGGAATTTCAACATCACAAGCTGCTTTAAAATCATATCCAGCTGCATGTTTGGTTGCTCGTTTAGGTAAATTAATACCCTTACCTTCATACTTTTTAATAATTTCAAATCCTCTTTTACCCATCATAATATTTCCTTTCAAGTTTGATCAATTAAGTTATATTTAAAGCGTTTTAGTTGAAAATTAAAATTTATTTAAATATTTTTCCTTTTCACAGAATATATATCTGAAATGGATTTTATTTTTTCAACTAATTGTTTTAAGTGATCTTTATTTTGTACACCCACGGTTATGTGAATTATGGCCATTTTATTTTTGGTTGGCCTAGCATTTACCCTCACAAGATTTTTGGTCGTAGAACTTATCGCTTGCAATACATCATTTAATAAATTTGAGCGATTAAAACCGTAAATATTAAGATCAGTTGCATAATTCTTTTTGAAAGGTGCAACAATTGATTTTTCTTCCCATTCTACTTCAATTAAACGCTGTGCTACTTGCTTTTGATTTGCTAAACTTTGACAATCCTTGCGATGAATAGAAATGCCACGCCCTTTTGTAATATAACCTACGATACTATCTCCTGGAACAGGATTGCAGCAATGACTAAGGCGAACCATTAAATTATCAACACCTTGAATAATAATTTCGCCTTCACGGCGAATTTTCATCTTCTCAGGTTCTTTTTTTTCAACTTTAATAGATTTTGTCATTAACTCTTCAGAAGCTTCAGCTTGTTTGTGTCGTTTTATTTCATTTCTTTCTTTAGCAATAAGTTTATTAGCGATTGTTTGAGCACTGACTTCTCCAAACCCAACTGCTGCATATAGATCTTCTTGTGTTTGATAACTAGTATGAATAAGTAATTCATCAATATGTTGCTTATTCATAAATACTTTGGTATCGAAATTATTTTTTTGTAATTCATTCACCAGCATTTCGCGACCTTTATTGATGTTTAGTTCTTTATCTTGTGTTTTATAAAAACGCTTAATTTTATTGCGTGCACGTGTTGTCTTAACTAATTTTAACCAATCGCGTGAAGGGCCAAAAGAATTGGCAGAAGTGATAATCTCAATAATATCTCCTGTTTTTAATTTGTGATCTAATTGGACCATTTTACCATTTACTTTGGCACCAATTGTTTTATCTCCTATTTGCGTGTGAATACTATAGGCAAAGTCAATAGGAGTACTTTTAGCTGGAAGCTCTTCTACATCCCCTTTAGGTGTGAAAACATATACTTTATCAGAAAAAATATCATCTTTTACTGATGCCATAAATTCTGAAGCGTTACTGGTCGCACTTTGAATATCCAAAATATCATGAAATAATGATAAAGTTTTGGTCATCTCATTTTGTTTCACTTCATCTGTTTTACCAGCTTTATATGCCCAATGAGCAGCAACTCCTAATTCTGCAATTTTATGCATTTTAACCGTGCGAATTTGAATTTCAATTGGTTGTCCATTTGGACCCACCACCGTAGTATGAAGCGATTGATACATATTGGCTTTGGGCATGGCAATATAATCTTTAAAACGACCAGGAATGGGCGTCCATTTCGTATGAATTGCTCCAAGTACGGCATAACAATCTTTGATGGAATTTACAATCACACGAATGGCTAGTAAGTCATAGATTTCTTCAAATCGCTTATGTTTATCCACCATTTTGCGATAAATAGAATATAAATGCTTAGCTCTTCCATAAATTTCGCCAATAATATCCAAATCTTCAGTTGCTTTTTGAATATCTTTAACACTCTCTTCAATTAATTTTTCTCTTTCTGTGCGCTTTATCTGCATTAAATGAACAATTCGATAATATTGTTTTGGATGGAGGTAACGCAAAGCAATATCTTCTAATTCCCATTTAATGCGGCTAATTCCTAAACGATGAGCCAGTGGTGCATAAATTTCTAATGTTTCTTCTGAAATTCTACGTTGTTTATCTTCGCGCAAGTGCTTTAAGGTTCGCATATTATGCAGGCGATCGGCTAATTTTACTAAAATAACACGCAAATCTTTCGCCATAGCCAGTAACATTTTACGGTGATTTTCTGCTAGTTGTTCTTCATGAGATTTATATTTTATTTTTCCTAATTTGGTGACACCATCTACCAACATAGCGACATCAACTCCAAATTCTTTCCTGATATCTTCAAAACTAACAGGTGTATCTTCCACAACATCATGCAAAAAAGCAGCAGCAATTGAATGATAATCCATTTTTAATTGTGCTAAGATGCCAGCAACTTGGATAGGATGAACAATATAAGGTTCGCTAGATTTACGAAATTGTTTGGCATGTTCTTTAATTGCAAAATCTAAAGCTTTTTGCACATATTTGACTTGTTCTTCAATCATATAATCGCTAATGATGCTAATAACATCAGCTCCTGTTAACTCTTGCTGTGTTGCCAAATGCTTTCCTCCTGACTACTAGTTATAACATCCATTTTTCTAATGCTAAAGCAACGCCATCATTATTATTACTACTCGTTTGAACATCGGCTTTTTTTGATTTTTATTGCGGCATTTCCCATAGCAACGCCAAGACCTGCAACTTTAATCATCGAAAGATCATTTTCAGCATCCCCAATAGCCATAATTTCTTTCTTAGCAAGATTTAATTTTTTTATTAATGCTAAAAGCGCATTTCCTTTACTTGCTTTTGAATTTAAAATTTCAAAATAAAAAGGTGAACTACGCATAGTCATATATTTTTCTTTAAGATGTGCTGGGAATTTTTGGATAACTTTTGTTAAATATTCAGCTTCATCAATATACATGGTTTTAACAATTTCTAAATCTTTTGTCATCTCATCTAGTGTACGGTAGTAAATTGGCATATTAACTAAGATAGATTCGTGTACTGTAAACGGACTGATATTGCGATTTGCAGTATATATAGCATCATTTGTAATGGCGTGCATATGAACATTAAGCTTTTTCTTGACCACATTTCAATTTCTAGGTAATTTTCATAAGTTAAAGAATAATGAATGATTTCTTTTCCTGTTTTAACTTCTTAAAGGCGCCCTCCATTATAGGTTATAACGAAATTTTCATCTTTGTTAAGTTGCAAATGATTTAATAAATCATAAACACCTGTTAGTGGACGACCAGTAGCGATAACAATTTTGACTCCTTGCTTTTTTGCTTTTTGAATAGCTTCATAAACTTTTGTTGTAACTTCACCCTTATCAGTTATCAAAGTTCCATCAACATCGATAGCAACAAGTTTAATTGACACAATAATTTTCCTTTCTAATTTTGTACAGAGCTGAACAATTGATTAAATTTTTTGATCTCTTTATTAAATTTAGATGTTAACGAGTTATCAAGCATTTCTTTAGGAAAATAAAAGCGTTGATCACCATGAGAATTTCCTGCAAGTGCAAAAACTAATGGACTCATAGTTGATAACTCTTTTAATTGGCCGTTTTTTTGCATAATCTCAATTTGTGTATACGTATTTTTAGTATTTGGACGGTAAAAATCGTAAGGTAAATCATAACTAGAGTTTAAAGCAGTATAATAATCAGGATCAAATCCGACAGCAGCTACTAATTTTTTCATTTCATCTATGATAGGTTTGTCTTTATTAAGATAAGCACAAGATTTTAATGGTTTTCGATCCAAAAAACGCTTAGCCAAATCACTTAATATAAAATCTTTGGCCTGTTTCCATTCGGCAAAATAAGTATTTAGGACATCATCATTTAGACAAAGATAATCTTTTAATTTATATTTTCCTTTTAAAAAAGGCAGCAAAAAAGGCGTTGTCTGTTTAAAGTAAGCGGGCATTTTTTGATATAAAGTACAAGCTCGTTTGAGCAAATGTTTTAAAATAATTTCCATGGCTCTACTAGTTGGATGAAAATAAACTTGCATATACATTTGATAACGACTTATGATGTAATCTTCAACAGCATGCATACCGCTAGCTTTAAAGGCAATACCACCTTTTACTGGACGAATCGTGCGCAAAATCCTCGTTAAATCAAAGGTCCCATATTTTGTTCCTGTATAATAAGCATCACGCAGTAGATAATCCATGCGATCAGCATCGATTTGTGAAGAGATAATTTGGACAACTTGTTGATTTTTATATGTTTTTTGAATTACTTCTGCTACCTTTTTGGGAAAGTCTTTTGCAAAAGAATGCAAAATTTGAAATACTTCTGTTTGTTTAAAAGTAATAATATCTATTGTAAATTGTTCATGATCAGTGTTAAAAATATGTTCAAAAGTATGAGAATACGCACCATGCCCAATATCATGAAGTAACGCTGAAGTTAAGGTTAGCAGGCGCTTAGAATTATCCCAACCATCTTTATTAGTGCTATTTTTGGGATAATTGCACTTAAAAACATTACAAATCTTACGAGCAATTTCATAAACGCCAAGGGCATGTGTAAAACGACTATGCTCACTGCCATGAAAAGTAAAGCTCGATGTTCCTAGCTGTTTAATATGACGCAAACGTTGCATTTCTTTTGCATTAATTAAATCCAAAATTATTGGGTGATCAACTTTTATATAATTATGAACAGGATCACGAAAAACTTTTTCATTTATTAATCTTTCTTTTTCTGGAATCATCGAAATCTCCTTTAACAATTTGCTTTTATTATAGCAAAAGTTAGAAAAAATTCGTGGTTTACTTTACACCTTTCTTATCCTCTAATATTTAATAAAAATAAATAAGATTTTACTTAAATCAAATATTGTTCTTCTTAGTATAAATATAGGTGTATTTATCCTCATACTAACTTCTGATGTATAATTTATTCCTCATTTGTTATGATTGTTTTTCCTCTTGTGAATCTTAAGGAGTAAAGTCAAAATCACAAATTAAAATTAGGGGAATAAAAATGAAAAAAGGAATAAAATTTAATAGTAGGTTATATGCTTGGATTAGTTTTTTTAAATAGGAAAGAGGGAAAATATTAAAGCTGAAATTACACCAGAAGAGCATGAACATTTAGAAGGTCTTTTTCGAAGAGCAAAGATTTATGGGAATAGAATTCGTCATCATATTGAAATTCAAGAAATGATTTTTTTTTTGGAAGAAATTCGATTTGTTTGTTATATCTTTTAAAAGAAAAAATCATGATACACTTAAAGTTAGTTGATCTGAAATGTACAGACGGTGGTTCATTAATTACTGGAGACATTCACAAACAAGTTACCGTAGCTTACGATACGCTTACAATAGCGGAAAAAGAGAATAGATCTATTATATTTTGAGAGATTTCATTGATTTTCCTTTAAGTATTGAATATGATAAAAGCAATAGAAACACGGATAATCTAGAGCATGATAGGAAAACTGTAAAATTTTTTTACAACTCATTCTTTTGATACCTTGGTTTCAGAAACGATTGCCCCCCCAAAAAAAAAAAAACGATCAATATCCTGACTGTAAAACATATTTTTTATTTAATAGCAAGTAAGTCTATTCTATATTTTTTAGCCGCTACCACCACTTGTGTTTGAAGTGCAGACCCGCAAAGAAAAAAAGAAAAAGGTCAAGTTCTTCGTCTTAACTCGATTTCCGGCTTTCCAAGTCGAAATTATTTTAATAATCTCTGCTTTCCTTAATTTAACTTTCAATAATGTTCCTACTGAGCAACCGAATACTATCTCTTTTTCTCCAAAAAATGTGCCAAATCAATCTGAACTTCTGCTTGTTGTGCTAACTTTGAATCATGTGTAACCATCACAATCGTTTTTTGATATTGTGTACTTAAATCTTTCAACAATTTAAATATTTTTTCCGCCAATTTTTCATCCAACGATCCCGTTGGTTCATCTGCTAAAATCAAATCTCCAGGCTTTAGCATGGCTCGCGCTAATGCAACTCGTTGTTGCTCACCACCTGAAAGTGTGTTGACCTTTTCCTGAATAAACGGAGTTAATTCCACTTGCTCAAGAATCAATTTCAACTTCCTCTGTTTTTCTTTCTTGGGAAAATCTACAAAATTCATTGCAATATTTAAATTTTGCTCTACAGTTAAATTATGAATCAGGGCAAATGACTGAAACAAATAATTGATTACATTTCGCCTTATCCAAGTTGCTTTTCGACAATTGATATTCGGAAGTTTTTGCCCAAATACAAAAATCTCTCCCTCATCAATCGTCTCCAATAAACCAATCATATTCAATAGGGTTGATTTTCCAGATCCTGAAGGTCCTACTAACGAAATGAACTTTCTCTCCTCAATTGTTAGCGAAATGTTTTCTAAAATACTCCGATTTTTATAACGCTTACACACATGTTTCAATTCAATTGCTTTCATGATCTCCCTCATTAGACCTCTTCAAAAATTAGATGTATGAGAACTTCGTTTTCTTTTTCCCTGACGGCGACAGAAAATTCACTTTCGTTCATTTTCTTTTATCCATCACCTAGAAGCCGTGCCTCTAGCGTCAAAAAGCCTCAAAATAGTACCACGTATCTTTAAGTTTTTTTCCTTGTCCTTAGGAAAAAATTGAAACGAATTCTCGTTATAACCTAATTTCAGAGGAGGTCTATTCTTTAAAATACGATATTAATTGCTTGATTTCGTTTCTTGTTACATACTTCCACAACACAAAAAATTGAATCACTCCAACCATTCCTAAAAAGATCATTCCCAATCTGGAGTGAATTAAAATAACTGTTAACAACTCTAAACCAACAATACTTGCCAACAAAAAAATGGAAATACGATAAGTTTGCCAATATCCGAAGCCTAAAAATTTTTGCACATAAATTTTTTCTTGGTTTGCCAATCGAAAAACACCTGCCAATGTTAGCAACAATGCCACAGCCAATAACATTAAAAATAAAAATATTCCACCTAGCAACTGAGTAGTAGTTAAAAGGTCTTTTTGAAGACCATCAATATATTCCCAAATTCCAATGAATTTCATTTTTTTCTTAGATAACTCAAACTTTTGTAAAAAATGCTCTTCAGTACATTGCTCCATTGTTTTGTGATCGACAAATTTTAAATAATTATTCTCTAATCCAATTGAATACAAACTTTCCGATTCTCTAAATGTCATGTTTTGAGGAGTCATCACATAAATAATTGGTGCTTTTGTGATTTTCTCCGTCGCTTTTTCAGTTGACCAATGAAATATCCCTTTTGTAGGAGTGTAATTAAGGAAACAAAATTGTTGATTTTGATTAAAATTTGTAGGAATATCATCTTTTTGAAGACCTTTTAACGTACTTTCTTGCAAATAGTTCACCATATTTTGACGTTTGCTACCTTTCAAATTGCTAGGTAGCAAATATAATCGAACTCCGCGTGTGACTTCTTCAAGCGTTTGCTTTGATAATGAAACATTCAGCTGAGATAAATAATTTGCTGAGACACTATAAGTCCAAAAACTTTCTTCAGGGATATAATCATACACTTGATTTTCACGCCATAAATGTAATATTTTTTCATCGATATGCATTGTGTGAATCAAATAAACTCCTTTTCGATTTGCAATGGCTTGATACCAACGATAAAATTTTAAATCAAATTGTTTTGCCCCTCCCATAGCAGACGAAGCATCCTTTTCAAAAGAAAGATCTCCTAATATGTGATAATTAGAAACTTTTTCCCATTTTTTATATAATTCTCGATTGTCGATCCATTCTTGAAAAAAATTATCCATATAAGAAGAAGTAACAATCAATCCTATTCCAATCAAGAGATAAGTTGAAATTCCAAACGCATAAAGTATCTTTTGAGGAATTCGTTGATGAATGGCATCAATTGGACGAATCAACAATAAAATTCCACTGACTAACGTACATAACAATAACAGAAAGAACACATTTGCCATACCTGTCAGGATAAAAAAGCTAAGTAATGAATAAGAAAAAGGAACCGTTCCAAGCAACCAATAACCAAGCAGAACAGAAAATGGAAGAAAGCCGATAGATACCAGGACAAATGGTTGAAACAGCGAATAAACTACACTCATTTTTGACCAACCTAGGAGTATGAACTTTCCTAACGAACCCAATGTTTGAGCCGCTAAAACCATCAAAAGAATCAAAAGAACAAAACCTGCCAATAAAATGAATGCAATCAAAATTTTTAATAAAAATGGGTCATTGACATAATTTCCACTCTGAGCAAAAAGAAAACTTTTATCCGAATTTCCTATCATTTGTGCAAGTTGGTCAATAAACGCTTGTTTTTGTTGGTCAGATTTCCATCCTACAACTCGATAAGTTCCATTCACTGTATGAGTTTCTTTGATAAGCTGAGAAAGTTTTTCAATGACAACCTTCGTTCCAAAACGCAAACAAGATAACTCTCCTACACAATAAGCACTACCCTTTGCTACACCTAAAGTACTTTTAATATTTTTTGATTGAAAAAGAGTCATTAATTTATGAAAATCGAGCAATGTTTGATCTAAAAAATGAAATTCTGCTTCATTGGACTGAAAAGCTCCCTCCACTCCTATTTTTATCTTTGAAGAAATTCCACATTCTTGATCATTTTCGATTCTTACCAAAAACAAAGATTGCTTTATAGCTTCCGATAATAAATATTGAGAAACTTTTTCCTCATGAACAGAGGAAACTTGAGAAATATAAAGATATTCTCCATTATTGGGATATGAATTCCACGTATTTTTGTATTTTTGATCTAGAAAACAAGAAGTTAGAGTTGCTAGTAAAATTCCTTGAATGATAATTAAAAGATATACACAATATTTCAACTTTCCTACTGGTAACAATCGTCTCATTTTATTTTTATCCCTCAAAATTCCTCTTTTTTATTATTCAACTAACCGCGACAATTCCAAGCGGCTGTTGCATGACCTAAAACACCAATATGACATTTTGCATACGCTACAACACAAGGTGGTTGCCATCCAGAAGATACAGAATTTGCTGTTGCAGTATGATCAAAATTTGAACTTTGAACCTCAGAAAAACTCCAATCTCTCAAAGGACAAAAACGACCATAGTTCCAATAAACTGCATATCCTTTATAATAAATTGTATCCGCTAATGCCGGAATTGAACAAATTATTCCTAGAAACAGAGTGATGGTTACAATGATATTTTTAAATTTTCTTATTCTCATTTATATCCTCCTTAATTATAATAAGAAAATTTATTTTCACTTTAAAAACGTATATATTCCATTCTTTTTTTGAGTGTTTAAAGGATTTTAAATTACATGAAAGAGTGCCACCAAAATAGGAAAAAGAATTTGATAAACTTACCGAACAAGAAAAGTAATTTGGTAAATTTACCGTTTTTTTATTATACGGGAAATCTTTTCAAAAAAATATTTGCGAAACTATTTTCATATCAAATTGAACTTGGCATTATAGTCACCTCTTGATTCTATTTTATAATGTAAAACTATTAAAAGTTAAAGTACTATGTATGTGTTAGTTTGAAGTGTTATTTTTTGGTAATGTGCGCTAATATAAAAGTATAAATTTTTTAACAAAAAGCTATAATACCTATTAGATCTGTGGATAGTTTATTACAGAAATATATTAAAAATATTCCAGTAATTCTTATGGAATGTGCAAAAAGTAGTGAGAAAGACGAATACGGTGAAAATTTTTGTAAAAGCTTCTTATGATCTGAATAATCCTCTTCATTATGAAGTGTTACCGTCTAGTTCGAATATTTTATTGAAAGATATGCCCCCTGTTTTGATTGATGAGTGGCAAAAATTACTTTCCATATTGAAAATATTCAAAAAAAGCAATGGATAGAATAGGTATTGAGGAAATATTATGCCTGATAAAAGAGAAGCATTTGAAAAATTAATGGATAATATTGGTTTAGAAAAAACAACATATCAGAACTTTTATATGCAAAAAGCCTTACTTCAGCAAGTAGAGGTTGACCCTAAAAAACGTGTGTGGATGTTTCATTTTATATTTCCAGCTATTCTACCTATTGAGCTATATAATCAATTTCAACAGCGTTTAGTTAGCACTTTTGCTGATATAGCTACCATTAAAATGCAAATTAATGCAAAAAATCAATCGTTTAATGAACAGTCGTTAAATGATTATTTTTCGCTGATTTTAAATGAGTGCGCTAATTCATCAACTCTTTATAATTATTTATCAAATAACCCACTTACTTTGCAAGATGATCGTATTTTATTAAAGCTTAATAATGAAGCAATGGTAGGTTTTTTTAAACAAAAATATCGACCATTTTTTATTGATTGTTTTAAAGATCATGGCTTTCCACACTTAAATTTCCAATTGCTTGTTGATAATGAAGCTTCAAAAAAAGCGAATTATGTTTTTAAGGAAAAAAAACAAGAGTTAGAAAATAGCGTGATTAACGAAGTTCAACAGACCTTTAAAGTCCAAAAACAAAAGCATAAAGAAAATTTACAAAAGGAGGAAAATAAAAAAAAAGAAATATTTAATGCTTTGATATCTTTTGGCCGCAAAATTCCTAAAACAGAAACAATTACGAAAATGTACAGCGTTACAGAAGAAGAGAAGAAAATAGTTTTTGAAGGAGTTATTTTTGCAATCAATACTAGAAAAACAAAAACAAAGCGCAAAATTTTAAATATTAAAGTAACGGATTACACTTCTTCCTTTCAAATGCAAAAATTTGCCAATAATGAAAAAGAAGCAGCAGCATTTACTGCTTTAAAAAAGGGCATTTGGGTACGAGTTCGTGGCTTAGTCCAATATAATGATTTTGCTCGTGATTTAGTAATGAATATTACTGATTTACAGGAAATAAAAAAAAGCGTAAGGCTTGATAACGCATCTAGTGAAGAAAAACGTGTTGAACTTCATATCCATACCAATATGTCGACCATGGACGGAATATCTAGTGCTAAAGATTTGGTGAATCAAGCAAAACAGTGGGGACATAAAGCAGTTGCTATTACAGATCACGCTGGAGCTCAATCTTTTCCTGATGCTCACCATGCTGCAGGTGGTGATATTAAAGTAATTTACGGTATTGAAGGCAATATTGTTGATGATCAGATGCCGATTACCTATAATGAAAAGCATCTTGATTTATTTGAAGCTACTTATGTTGTCTTTGATGTGGAAACTACAGGTTTATCAGCGGTATATAATAAGTTAATCCAAATAGCAGCAACAAAAATGCATAAAGGAGAAGTAATAGCTACTTTTGATGAATTTATTGATCCAGGGATTTCAATTAGTTCTTTTACAACCCAACTTACTTCTATTACCAATGAAATGCTGAAAGGTTCTAAACCATTCAAACAAGTGCTTAAAGAATTTAAAGAATTTTGTCAAAATGCAATTTTAGTTGCACATAATGCGAGTTTTGATATTGATTTTATCAATGCCAATTACACGCGTAATGGCATTAAAGAGATTGCTGAACCATGCATTGACACTTTAGAATTTGCCAGAAATCTATATCCAGATTTAAAAAAATTTGGTTTAGGGCAGTTAACAAAAAAATTTGGGATTAGTTTAGAGAGTCATCATTTGGCAAATTATGATGCAAAGGCAACAGCGCAACTAAATTGGCTTTTTATTAAAGATGTTAGTGAAAGATTTGGCGTTAAATTTCATGACGAGTTAAACACTAAGATAAGTACTAAGGACGCTTATAAGCATGCAAGACCCTTTCACGCAACGATTTATGCCAAAAATCAAGTTGGTTTAAAAAATTTGTTTAAACTGATTTCACTGTCTTATGTGAAATATTATCATGGAAAATTAGCGCGAATTCCGCGCAGTGAGCTTAAAAAGTATCGCAAAGGTTTAATCATTGGCACAGCCTGTAGCTTAGGTGAAGTTTTTCAAGCGATGCTTGAAAAAGGCTATGAAAAAGCCAAAAAAATTGCATCATTTTATGATTTTATTGAAATTATGCCCAAAACATTATATAAACCTTTGTTATTTAATGAAGTAATTACTAGCGAAAAAGAATTAGAAGATGTGTTGTATCAATTAATGCGATTGGGTGAAGAGTTGAAAAAGCCTGTGGTTGCTACTGGCGATGTTCATTATCTAGATTATGAAGACGCTATTTATCGCGAAATTTTAATTCGAACAGTTGGTTTTGAACATCCGCTTAATCGTTCAAAGAGTAAAGATGGACTTATGCCTCCTATACCACAAGTTCACTTTCGCACAACGGATGAAATGCTAAAAGAATTTGCTTTTCTTGGGAATGAAAAAGCCAAAGAAGTGGTTGTTATTAATTCAAATAAGGTTGCATCCTGGTTTGAGATAGTGAGCCCTGTAAAAAAAGGGTTATATACACCAAAATTAGAAAATTCTGAAGAAAAAATTACCGAACTTACCTTTAAAAGAGCAAAAGAGCTTTATGGAACTAATCTTCCTGAGATTGTTCAGATGCGACTTGACAAAGAGTTAAATTCTATTATTGGTAACGGTTTTTCGGTAATTTATTTGATTTCTCAAGAGCTGGTTGTGCGATCTAATAAACGTGGTTTTTTGGTGGGCTCTCGTGGCTCGGTAGGATCAAGTTTGGTAGCGACGATGATTGGCATTACGGAAGTTAATCCGCTGCCTGCACATTATTATTGCATAAATTGTCACTACAGTGAATTTTTTACTAAAGGCGAATACGGTTCAGGTTTTGATATGCCTGACATTACTTGTCCAAAATGTGGCAAAAAATTAAAAAAAGATGGGCAAGATATTCCCTTTGAAACTTTTCTTGGTTTTCATGGTGATAAAGTTCCGGACATTGATTTAAATTTTTCCGGAGAAGATCAAGCGCGTGCTCACTTAGATACACGTGATCTTTTTGGTAAAGAACATGTATATCGTGCAGGGACTATTGCAACCGTAGCAAATAAAACAGCCTTTGGCTTTGTCAAAGCTTATGAGCGCGAGAATAATTTGCAATTGCGCAATGCTGAAGTGGAACGTTTAACGCTTGGTGTTACGGGAGTAAAACGAACAACCGGGCAGCACCCAGGAGGGATTATTGTTATCCCGCAAGATATGGATGTTTATGACTTTACACCGATTGCTTATCCGGCAGAAGATATCACATCTGAGTGGAAAACAACGCACTTTGATTTTCATTCAATCCATGATAATGCTTTAAAATTAGACATTTTAGGACACGATGATCCAACAATGATCCGTATGCTGCAAAATTTATCAGGTATTGATCCAGCAGAAATTCCAATAGATGATCCTAAAGTAATGAAAATTTTTCAAGGACCAGAAGTGTTAGGAGTAACATATGAGCAGATTTATGCAAAGACGGGGACATATGGCATTCCTGAATTTGGCACGCGCTTTGTTATAGGAATGCTAGAGGAAACGAAACCAACAACTTTTGCAGAACTTTTACAAATTTCCGGTCTTTCGCATGGGACGGATGTTTGGCTTGGAAATGCACAAGAGTTGATTCAAAATGGACAAGCAACACTTAAAGAAGTAATTGGTTGTCGAGATGATATTATGGTTTATTTAATGCATGTTGGACTTGAACCTGATATGGCTTTTAAGATTATGGAGAGCGTGCGTAAAGGTGCTTTAAATAACCTGCCAAAAAAGAATCGTAACTCGTATTTTACAGCGATGAGAGAGAAAAATATTCCAGAGTGGTATATTGACTCATGTACTAAGATTAAATACATGTTTCCTAAAGCACACGCAGCAGCATATGTTTTGATGGCACTGCGTATAGCTTATTTTAAAGTACATTTTCCGATTTTTTATTACTGCGCTTATTTTTCAACTCGAGCAGCAGATTTTGATCTGGCAGCGATGGCTGGTGGACTAAAAACAGTTAAGAAAAGAATGCAAGAAATCCATGATAAGGGAGTAGATGCAAGTAATAAAGAAAAAAATTTAATGACCGTACTTGAGCTTTGTAATGAAATGCTAGAGCGTGGAATTTATTTTTCTAAAATTGATTTATACAAATCAGATGCTAAAAATTTTATTATTGATGGGAATACACTAATTCCGCCATTTAGGACGATGGATTCTCTTGGGGAAAACGTGGCCAAGCAAATCGTTGAGGCTCGCAGTGAAGGAAAGTTTTTATCAAAAAATGATTTGCGCATACGTGCTGGTGTTTCTAAAACATTAATTGAAAAAATGAGTGAGCTTAGCGTTTTAGATGGATTGCCTGAGGAAAATCAATTAAGTTTATTTGATGATTTTGATAATTTATAAAGGTAAATAAGCAATGAAAAAATTAATAAAAATAGTAAAAGGGATTGCATCTTTTCTTATGTTTTTTATAATAAGCCAACTTAGTCCTAGTTGTGTGATAATTGCTATTGTTTCATCAAAATCTATACATAAACCAATGGACAATCTTGTAGCTTATATCTTGGTGATTGCTATTTTGATAAATGTTTGGTTAATTTTATACGTTGCTGGCAGATATGGCTTTAAATTTCATTTTGATTTTTTAAACATTAAAACAATGAAAATTATTTTACTAGCGATTTTCAGCATGACAATAGTAGTAACTCTAGGAAGTATGCTTTCGCATGCAAATACAACTGCCAATGATAAAATATTGCAAGAGATAAATAAAGTCATGCCACAAATTGTTATGTTTTTTATGACAGTTGTTGGTGCACCGATTATGGAGGAAATTACTTTTCGTGGAGTAATTATAGGTAAACTTTTTAAAAACATTCCGTGCTTAGGATTAATATTGAGTTCTTTATTATTTGGCTTAGCTCACGGACCAAATGACCTTGGCAGTTGGGTGGGCTATGGAGGAATGGGTTTAGTCCTCGGTTTAGTTTATCTGTATACTAAGCGTTTGGAAATAAATATCTGTATCCATTTTTTGTGGAATTTATTTGCAATTTCCGTGATGTTTATTAAAAGTTAAATCATTAAACCTCCTCGGAAATTAGGGTATAAAGAGAATTTGTCTCAATTTTTTCTGAGACAAGGAAAAAAACGTAAAGATACGTGATGCTATTTTGAGGCTTTTTGACGCTAGAGGCATGGCTTCTAGGTGATGGATAAAAGAAAATGAATGAAAATGAATTTTCTGTCGCCGTCAGGGAAAAAGAAAACGAAGTTCTCATACATCTACTTTTCGAGGAGGTTTAATATGTATAACCTATCATTCTAACGCAATTGAAGATAAATATTATTACTTTAGCAGAAACTGTTGCCATTATTTAGAGCACACGATTTCAACCAATGAAAAAGGATATTCTGTACGTAAATTTTATGAAATTGATAATCACAGACAAACCTTTGCTTATTTAATTGATTTAATTAGAAAAAAATACCGTTATCAATTTATCGCTTGAAAATTGTGAAAGAAAGAATTACAGAAATTTTAGCCGATAATCATATTCAGTTTGAGCGCATTCACCCATTTTCAAATGGTAATGGACGGAGTGTAAGAATGTTATTGATGTATTTAAACATGCTTTATGATTTTTTGCCAATAGTTATCAACAGCAATAGACAAGCAGAATATATCCGCTATTTAACAGAAGAAGACATAAAAAAAATTATCAATTTTATTTCAAGAATCGATGAATTATGAAGAGAAAAGAATAAGAATATTTTAAAATTTATTCCCTGGTTTTTGTTTCAATCTTCTCAACTGTGTTAAAATGATCGTGTTAATTTGTTATTTAAGAGTCTGTTTATAATCTTTAGTGAAATGAATTGTAATTGTATTTATCAAACTGTAAATTAAGCAAAGATTGAGTAAATTAAAAAACAAGATCTTCACTGCTTTAAGATCATAAATAAACCCTAAATGGAGCCAATAAAAATGACAGAGTATGGAATGATTGCAGCTATCTTGATTATCTCAACGTTGATTGGTGCATTTTTTACGCGCTTAAACCTTCCAGCTGTAGTGGGGCAGTTATTGGTTGGAATTATCTTGGGACCAGCAATGTTTAATGCCGTTCATTTAACAAAACCACTTCATTTTATTGCTGAAATTGGAGTAGTCTTTTTAATGTTTATCGCAGGTTTAGAATCAGATCTTTCTATGCTTAAAAAGTTTATGAAGCCTGCAGTAGCAGTAGCAGCTTTAGGTGTTATTTTCCCATTGATAAGCTTTCTTAGCATTAGCCAATTGTTGGGTTATAGTCAAAAGCAAGCATTATTGTTTGGCTTAGTATATGCAGCAACTTCTGTTTCAATTACAGTGAGCGTTTTGCAAGAATATAAGAAACTTAATACAGTTGAAGGGGCAACGATTTTAGGAGCTGCTGTGGTGGATGATATTATTGCAGTATTGCTTTTAGGTACGTTTGTAACGATGTATGGCAAAAGAGAGACTAGTTTAGAGCAATTGCCTTTTTATTTAACACTTATTCTTCAAATAGCATATATGTTGTTCTTATTTATTGTCATTCGTTTTGGAGCTGCTTTTGTGATGAAATTTTTTTATGAATTGTCACTTTTTGCATCAGAAACAATAGGAGCAGTAATAATTTGTTTAACGTTAGCTGAATTGGCTAAATTAAGTGGCATGAGTGATGTAATTGGCGCTTTTTTTGCTGGCATTGTGGTAGCTCAAAGTAAGAAAAAAATTCGTGAAAAAATTAAAAGCAGCTTATCGATGATTGGTTATACTTTTTTTATTCCCATCTTTTTTGCTTCGATTGGCATGCAAATGACTTTTGCTACGACTGGCGTTTCTTTTAAGCAAATATTAATTGCTTTAGTTACCGCTGTTTTGTCAAAACTTTTTGGTTGTAGCCTTGCTGCCAAAGTAAACGGTTTTTCTTGGAAAAGTAGCTACATTGTAGGCTCAGGTATGGTCTCACGCGGAGAAATGGGTTTAATTATAGCACAAATTGGCTTTACAAATGCAATTGTGAATAAAAATGTTTATTCCGAGTTAGTTATCGTAATTATTTTATGCACATTGCTTGCTCCATTTTTACTGAAACATTCATTCAAAAAAGAGGTTATACTCAAAAGCTTGTAATTACTTAGAAAGAGGATTAAATGCAGTTACAGTTTTTAGGGACTGGTGCAGGGGTGCCAATTAAAAATCGCAATGTAATGAGTCTTGCTTTAAAGTTATTGCAGGAGCGAAATGCAGTATGGTTATTTGATGTTGGTGAAGGAACACAAATGCAGATTCTATATACATCGATTCGTCCACGAAAAATTGAAAAGATTTTTATTACACATTTGCATGGAGATCATTTATTTGGCTTACCAGGTCTTTTAAGCAGTAGATCATTTCAAGGTGGTGAAAAAAATTTATCTTCATTAACAATTTATGGCCCAGTGGGAATTAAAAAATTTATTAAAACTTCATTGTATTTATCAATGACACGTATTAATTATGAAATTAAATTTTATGAAATTCCAAAAATTGGCGGAAAAATTTTTGCAGATGATCAATTTGAAATTTATGCTCTTCCTTTGGAGCATGGAATTTTATCTTTTGGTTATCGTGTGGTAGAAAAGAGTCAAGAAGGTCGATTGCAAGTAGAACGTCTGCATAAATTAAGTATTCCTTCTGGACCTCTTTTTGGGCAGTTAAAACGAGGAGAAAAAGTTAAACTTGCAGACGGTCGTATCCTTGATGGAAAGGATTTTGTTAGTGAAAGAAAAAAGGGGCGAATAATTGCTATAATGGGGGATACGCGCAAAAGCAAGCAAGCTGTTTTACTAGCTGATGATGCGGATGTTTTGGTTCATGAGGCAACCTTTGAATGTGGTGAAGAGAAAAAAGCACATCGATACTTTCACTCTACCACAACACAAGCAGCTGAAGTTGCTAAAGAAGCTAAAGTACAAAAATTAATTTTAACTCACTATAGTGCTCGTTATAATAATCAAGATTTAAAATTGTTACGTAAACAAGCACAGAAAGTTTTTACTAAAGTAGTAACGCTAAAAGATCTTGATGAAATAGAAATCCCCTTTAGAAAGATAAAATAGATAAGATTTTTTATCAAAGATTACATATAAGGAAAATTCTCTACAAAATATATTTTACAAAGCTAATCATAAATAAAACGAGGAGGTGTAGGTTTGAAAGAGGCAACATATACATGGGAATTAAAGAAAAAAGCTTTACCAAGTATCGAATTTTTAAAAACACTTAAACAGGAGAAATTATCGCCCTTAATAGGAGAATTTTTGTGGCAAAGAGGGATTCAAACAACTCATGAAATGCAAAAATTTTTGCATCCTCAATTAGAAGATTTGCATGATCCCTTTTTATTTTTTGATATGCAGCGTACTGCTAAGCGAATTAAAGATGCTACTACCAATAATGAAAAGATTTTGCTTTATGGTGATTATGATGCGGATGGTATGACAGGTGTTACCTTGCTAAAAGAGGCGCTAGAGAGTATTGGTGCTAAAGTTTCGTATTATTTACCTAATCGTTTTACAGATGGTTACGGACCCAATATTGACATCTATAAATATTTCATTAAACAACAAAAGGTACAATTAATTATTACTGTTGATAATGGTGTAACGGGTATTGAAGCAATTGATTATGCACAAAAAATGGGTGTCGATGTAATTATTACTGATCATCATGAATTGCCAAAGGATTTGCCAAAGGCTTATGCGCTTATTCATCCAAAACATCCTAAAGGTAATTATCCTTTTAAAGAATTAGCTGGTGTGGGTGTAGCTTTTAAATTAGCGTGCGCTTTACTTGGCGAGGTTTCCCTTGAATTATTGGATTTAGTAGCCATTGGGACAATTGCAGATATGGTTCCATTAATAGATGAAAATCGGATATTGACTTTTTTTGGCTTAAAGACGATCCGTTGCTCACAGCGTATCGGTTTAATCGAATTAATGAAAATTGCAAGTATTGATCAAAAAGCAGTTACAGAGGATAATGTCTCTTTTTGGCTTGCACCAAGATTTAATGCTTTAGGTCGCCTAAAAGACCCAAATCCTGCTGTTGAATTGTTGTCAACTTTTGATTTTGAAGTAGCTGAAACTTTAGCAAAAGATATTCAAAAAATTAATGAAGAACGTAAAAAATTGGTTGAAAAAATTGTGAAAGAAGCTATGGAAGTTCTTTTAGAACAACCTGAAGACGCTATTCAAATTATTGCCAAAACTAATTGGAATACAGGAGTTTTGGGCATTGTTGCTAGTCGCATTTTAAAAAAAACAGGTAAGCCAACTTTTGTTTTCGCAATTGATGAAAAAGGAAAAGCAAAAGGATCCGCACGATCAGTGAAAGCATTAAATTTATTTAGTGCTCTTGATGCTCACAGGGATTTATTTTTATCTTTTGGTGGCCATCATATGGCTGTAGGAGCAACGTTGTTGGTCGAAAATTTAGATAAACTTCGTCAAATTTTAAAAGAGTATATTATTTCAGAAAAGATTGATTTAAGAAAAGATAAGATATTAAAAATTGATAGCGTTTTGACATCTAATGAGCTAACTTTAGAATTTGCTAAAGAGTTAAAGATGCTTGCTCCTTTTGGTCGAGAAAATGATAAACTGATCTTTTCTTTAAAGAATCCTTATATTCAAGATGTTAAAACTGTAGGGATTAATAATCAGCATTTGAAATTAACGCATATTGAAGATGATTTACCGTTAGATATTATGGCTTGGGGACTAGGTCCTTTAGCTAAAGAATTTATTAGCGGTGGAGAATTATCTATTGCAGGAGAGTTTACACTTAATGAGTGGAATGGACAGAAAAAAGCGCAATTTACATTAACTGATTTTGCTGTTGAAGGGGTACAATTTTTTGACTTACGTGGTAAGCAAGGAATGCGCTTTTTGCCAACAGAAAAAGCATTATTTTTGCTAAACCATAAAAAAAATTTAAAATTTTTAACCGGAGTTGCTAAAGAGGATATTTTATTTTTACCTGAAAAAGAAAAAATTATAACGTGGAAAAAAGAGAATGCATCTTATAACTTAGTGATTGTCGATATTCCTGATGATGCTAAAGAGTTACAGCAGTTGGTCCAGGAATCATCATTTGACCGTGTTTACTTTTTAGGTCTTAGTTTGGACGAGGCTTATATCGAAGGTATGGGGAGTCGCGAGCAGTTTGCTATGTTGTTTAAATTTATAAAACAATATCGAAAAGTGGACATTCGCCATAAATTTCGCGAGACAGCGAGATATTTAAAACTGCCAGTGCGTTTGTTTATTTTTATGGTAAAAGTGTTTGAAGAGTTAGATTTTGTTACCATTGTTAATGGAGTTATGGAAGTTGTTGATAAACCGGTACATCGTTCTTTAACAGAAAGTATTTTGTATCAAAAAAGAAAAAAACAAATAGAACAAGAAACGTTTTTTTTGTTAAATGATAGCAAAACGTTAATGAATTGGTTTTATGAATCTAAAGCAAAAGAAGAGTTAAAATGAAGTAAATTTTAAACTCATTGAAGGAGTAGTTAAAAAATGAATTTAAAAAATTATATTACAAATATTGAAAATTATCCAAAAAAAGGGATTACCTTTCGGGATATTTCTCCTTTGATGGCTGATGGGAGTGCTTATAAGCAAACAGTCATACAAATGGTGGGTTATGCCAAAGAAAAAAAAATTGAAATGATTGTTGGACCAGAAGCACGTGGTTTTATTATGGGCTGCCCTGTGGCTTTTGAATTAGGTATCGGCTTTGCACCGGTGCGTAAGCCTGGAAAATTACCAAGAAAAACTATTTCTGCTAATTATGAAAAAGAGTATGGAATGGATACATTAACGATGCATGAAGATGCAGTAAAAAAGAATCAGCGTGTTTTAGTAGTTGATGATCTTCTTGCTACAGGTGGAACGGTACTAGCAACAGTTAAGATGATTGAACAGCTTGGTGGGATTGTTGCAGGCTGTGCATTTTTAATTGAATTAGATGATTTAAATGGACGGGAAAAAATTAAAAATTATGATATTAAAACTCTAATGCATTTTAGAAATTAAAAACAATAAAATCTTCTTGTTAAAGAAAAGAATTTATAAAATACTAAAATACATTGATATTGATGCATTTTAGTATTATGTGGAATCCTTGGTAAATTTATTTATTTGAATTTTCATCTATTGTTTCTATTGGTGGAACAGTTTTTGCTTTTGCTGATTTTATTGTACGAATTGCTGAATGTTCAAATATCAAGTAAATACCTTCACAATCCAAAGTAATTATGCCTTTTGCTTTATCTACTTCATGTAAAAGTCCATGTAAGCCCCCGATAGTGATAATTTCATCTCCTTGTTTCATCTCATCTAGTTGTTTTGTTCGTTCTTGTTGTTGTTTACTTTGTTGACGATGCTGTGAAATAAAGAAAAATGCAGCAAAAACTAACAACATTATGACAGTTAATATATTCATCAATTAAACCTCATTTTCTATATAGTCGATAACCTTAAAAATTCTCTCATCTTTACAATATTTTTTGTGAGAAGTGAAAATTTAAAACATTTTGCTAAAGATGTTAGATAAACTCTTAATGAGTTTAACAAATTTTATATTTTCCTTCAATTGACCGAAAAATTAGATATCCCAAATTATTTATTTTTCATAAAGCAATACAAAAAATTTGCAAGAGACTTGAATTCATAGTATGATGACAAAGGTATTCTGCAAAAGAGTAATTAGAAAGCTTTAAATTGGCTAAGAAGCAGGAGGTTGCGATACGCTCGGCTGCATTGCCATGCGCTCGAGGATTGGTATTTTCTGTTGAGCTATGCCTATTTTTAAAAATAGGCGAAGGAGGAAAAAAATGGCAAAACAAAAAATTCGTATTCGTTTAAAAGCATATGAACATCGTATTCTTGATCAATCAGCAGAAAGGATCGTGGAAACGGCAAAACGTACAGGCGCTAGTGTTTCTGGTCCTATTCCATTGCCAACACAACGCTCTATTTATACTGTTATTCGTGCAACCCATAAATATAAAGATTCTCGTGAACAGTTTGAAATGCGAACACATAAGCGTTTGATTGACATTATAAATCCTACTTCAAAAACGGTTGATGCGTTGATGAAATTAGATCTTTCATCAGGCGTAAATGTGGAAATTAAATTATAGAAAATAAAATAATGGAGGTGTACTTATGACCAAGGGAATCTTAGGAAGAAAAGTGGGAATGACTCAAATTTTTACAGAAACTGGAGAATTAATTCCAATAACAATGATCAAAGCAACACCAAATGTTATTTTACAAGTAAAAACGATAAAAACAGATGGTTATGAAGCAATTCAAGTCGGCTTTGAGGATAAACGTGAAATTTTGGCAAATAAACCTACAAAAGGTCATGTTGCAAAAGCAAACACGACTCCCAAACACTTCATTCGTGAATTTAGAAATGTTGAATTGAAAGATTATGCAGTTGGAAAAGAAATCAAAGTAGATATTTTCAAAGCAGGAGATATTGTGGATATTACAGGAACATCCAAAGGCAAAGGATTTCAAGGAGCTATTAAACGTCACAAACAAGCTCGTGGTCCAATGTCTCATGGTTCAAGATATCATCGTCGCCCAGGATCAATGGGGCCAGTTGCGCCAAACCGTGTATTTAAAAATAAACGTTTGCCAGGTCGTATGGGGGGAAGTTGTGTAACGATTCAAAACTTAAAAGTTGTTCGTGTAGATGACAAACATAATGTAATTCTTATTAAAGGCAATATCCCAGGTGCTAAAAAATCATTAATTTCTATTAAATCTGCAGTAAAAGCTGCGAAATAGTTGATGGAAGGAGGAATTTGAAAAATGGCATATGTAGCATTGTTTAAACAAGATGGAACGAAAGCTGGAGAAATTACTTTAAACGATGATATTTTCGCTGTTGAAGTGAATGAATCTGTTGTGTTTGATGTAATTCATAGTCAACGTGCGTCAAAACGCCAAGGTACACATGCGGTTAAGAACCGTTCAGCTGTATCAGGTGGTGGACGTAAGCCATGGCGACAAAAGGGAACAGGACGCGCTCGTCAAGGATCAATCCGTTCCCCGCAATGGCGTGGCGGAGGTGTCGTTTTTGGTCCAACTTCACGTTCTTATAACTATAAATTTCCACAAAAAATTCGTAGATTAGCGCTTAAATCTGTTTATTCAGAAAAAGTAGCTGAAAATAAATTAATAGCAGTTGAAAGATTAACTTTTGAAGTACCAAAAACAAAGGAATTTGCAAAAGTTTTAGCTAATTTAGCAATTGATAAAAAAGTATTGCTCATACTTGAAAAGAGGAATGATTTTGTAGAATTATCTGCACGAAATCTTCCAAAGGTTCAAATAACTACGGCAAAGCGTGCAAGTGTTTTAGATATTGTTTCTAATGATAAATTGTTAATTACGCAAACTGCTCTATCACAAATTGAGGAGGGACTTGCTTGATGAATTTACATGATGTAATTATAAAACCTTTAATTACGGAATCTACAATGCTTGCAATGGATAATAAGAAATATACATTCTTAGTAGATATTCACGCCAATAAAACCTTAGTAAAGCAAGCGGTAGAAGCAGTGTTTGATGGTGTTAAAGTAGAAAAGGTCAATGTTTTAAATATTAAACCTAAGTTTAAGCGTGTAGGACGTCATAGCGGCTTTACTAAAAAACGTCGTAAGGCAATTGTTACTTTAACTAAAGAGTCAAAAGATATCGTTATATTTACTGATGAAGCTAAGAACAAAGCTTAATGTTAAGATTTGATATATTTTCAAAACGCTTATTTGCTAGCAATATTTTTTTATTATTTGCTTATACATTAGCAAATAAAACTTGCTAAGCGTACTTGTGTAAATGTGTAAAGACCGAATGTAATGACGTAAGTTAGCAAGCAAAACGTAGAAAAGGAGGGAAAAACGTGGCGATTAAAACATACAAACCAACATCCAATGGCCGTCGTAATATGACAGCATCTGATTTTGCAGAAATTACAACAAATAAGCCAGAAAAAACCTTGTTACGCCCATTAAAGAAAAAAGCTGGTCGTAATAATAATGGACGTATTACTGTTCGCCATAAAGGTGGTGGACATAAACGCCAATATCGTCTAGTGGATTTTAAACGTAATAAAGATGGAATAGCTGCAACCGTAAAAACAATTGAATATGATCCAAATCGTTCTGCAAATATCGCATTGATTATATATGCTGATGGGATTAAAACATATATTTTATCCCCGAGAGGATTAGAAGTAGGAATGCAAGTAGAATCTGGCTTTAATGCTGATATCAAAGTTGGCAATGCTTTACCTTTAGAAAATATTCCAATAGGTACAGTGATCCATAATATTGAACTAAAGCCTGGTAGAGGTGGGCAGTTAATCCGTTCAGCTGGATGTAGTGCACAAGTTCTTGGTAAAGAAGGTAAATATGTTCTTGTTCGTTTAAATTCTGGTGAAGTCCGGATGATTTTAGCAACTGCACGAGCAACGGTTGGAACAATTAGCAATGAACAACATGAATTGATTAATATCGGTAAAGCTGGACGTTCTCGTTGGTTAGGCAAACGACCAACAGTTCGTGGGTCAGTTATGAACCCTAATGATCATCCACATGGTGGTGGAGAAGGTAAAGCGCCAATAGGACGAAAAGCACCAGTATCTCCGTGGGGCCAACCAGCAATTGGATATAAAACTCGTAATAAGAAGGCAAAATCTGATAAATTCATTGTTCGTAGAAGAAATGCGAAGTAAAGGAGGAGAACTATGGGCCGCAGTCTTAAAAAAGGACCTTTTGCTGATGCACATTTAATTCAAAAAGTAAAAGCTCAAGCAAATTCGAAAAAGAAAAAAATTATTAAAACTTGGTCACGCCGTTCAACAATTTTTCCAAGTTTTGTAGGGTACACGATTGCTGTTTATGATGGACGCAAGCATGTTCCTGTCTATATTCAAGAGGATATGGTTGGGCATAAATTAGGTGAATTTGCTCCAACTAGAACCTTCCGTGGTCATGCTGGGGATGATAAAAAGACACGTCGACAATAACAAAAGGAGGAAAAGAGCTATGTTAGAACAAATTACATCTGCTAAAGCAACTGCTAAAACAGTTCGTATTTCTCCTCGTAAGACGCGTTTGGTCATTGATTTAATCCGCGGTAAAAAGATTGCTGATGCGTTAGCAATTTTAAAATTTACGCCTAATAAAGCGGCAACAATTATTGAGAAAGTATTAAACTCGGCAATTGCAAATGCAGAAAATAACTTTGATTTAGATAAAGAAGATCTATATGTTTTTAAAGCTTATGTAAATGAGGGATCAACTATGAAGCGCATCCGCCCTCGTGCCAAAGGTTCAGCTTCACCAATTAATAAACGCACAAGTCATATTACTGTTGTTGTAGCAGAAAAAGAAGTTTAAAGTCTGTTTATGACCTTAAAAAATTTAGAATAAGGAGGAATTATATTGGGTCAAAAAATACATCCAATAGGTATGCGTATTGGAGTTATTCGTGATTGGGAAGCAAAATGGTATGCTGATAAAGAATATGCAACTTATTTGCATGAAGATTTAAAAATTCGCGACTTTTTTCAAAAAAAATTTCAAAGTGCTGCTTTAGCAAAAGTTGAAATTGAACGTTCTGCAAAAAAAGTGACTATTTCAATTGCTACAGCAAAGCCAGGTATGGTAATTGGTAAAGGTGGCTCAGAAATAGAAATGACTCGTAAAAAATTAGAAAAATTAACAGATAAACGAGTTCATATTAATGTTATTGAAATAAAGAAGCCAGAACTTGAAGCAAAATTAGTTGCTGAAGTGATTGCGCGTGATCTAGAACATCGTGTGGCATTTCGTAGAACGCAAAAGCAAGCTATTCAAAGAGCAATGCGCTCTGGCGCCAAGGGGATTAAAACACAAGTGTCTGGACGTTTAAATGGTGCAGATATTGCACGCACAGAAGGTTATTCTCAAGGAACTGTTCCTTTGCATACTTTGCGCGCCGATATTGATTATGTCTGGGAAGAAGCAAATACAACTTATGGAAAATTAGGTGTTAAAGTTTGGATTTATCGTGGTGAAATTCTTCCAGCTAAAAAGAAGCCTGAAAAGGAAGGAGAATAACAATGTTAATACCAAAACGTGTAAAATATCGTCGTGAGTTTCGTGGCAAAATGAAAGGTGAAGCAAAAGGTGATAGAGAAGTAACATTTGGTGAGTGGGGGTTACAAACCCTAGATTCTCATTGGATTACCAACCGTCAAATTGAAGCAGCGCGTATTGCTATGACACGTTTTATGAAGCGCGGTGGAAGAGTATGGATTAAAATTTTTCCTCATAAATCTTATACAGCAAAAGCTATTGGAGTTCGTATGGGTTCTGGGAAAGGAGCTCCTGAAGGATGGGTAGCACCTGTTAAACGTGGAAAAATTATGTTTGAAATTGGGGAGGTTTCTGAAGAAGTAGCACGTGAAGCATTGCGTCTTGCTTCGCATAAATTACCGGTGAAAACAAAGATTGTAAAACGTAAGGAAGTAGGTACTTTAAATGAAAATTAGTGAAATTCGAAAATTAACATCTAAAGACTTGATCGCTAAAGAAAAAGAGTTAAAAGAAGAATTATTTAATTTACGTTTTCAATCAGCAGTGGGTAAATTAGAAAATACTGCGCGTATAAAACAGGTACGTAAAATGATTGCGCGTATTAAAACAGTTCAGAGAGAAAATATATTAAATAGTAATGAATAGATAGAAACAGCAAAATTTTTTTAGAAAGGAGAGTCTTGTTTATGGTTGAACGCAATAATCGTAAAGTTTATCAAGGTCGTGTAGTTTCAAATAAGATGGATAAAACAATTACTGTTTTAGTGGAAACAAAGAAAAATCATCCTATCTATGAAAAACGTATGAATTATTCTAAAAAGTATAAAGCACATGATGAAGAAAATGTCGCTAAAATGGGAGATATTGTCGATATTATGGAGACAAGACCACTATCAGCGACCAAACGTTTTCGTTTACTAAAAGTAGTAGAAGAAGCAGTGATTATTTAATCTCTGCTTAAGATTAAGGAGGAGTATAAGTGTGATCCAAGCAGAGAGTCGTTTGAAAGTTGCAGATAATTCTGGAGCGCGTGAAATTTTAACTATTAAAGTTCTTGGTGGTTCTGGTCGTAAAATCGCTAATATTGGGGATGTGATTGTGGCAACGGTTAAACAAGCAATTCCAGGTGGTGCTGTTAAAAAAGGGGAAGTTGTTAAATCTGTTATTGTTCGAACAAAATATGGCATGCGTAGAAATGACGGTTCTTATATTAAATTTGATGAAAATGCAGCCGTTATTATTAATGATGATAAAAGTTTGCGTTGTACGCGTATTTTTGGACCAGTGGCTCGAGAACTTCGTGAAAGAAACTTTATGAAAATTGTTTCCCTTGCTCCAGAGGTATTATAATCAATCGATATATGTATATCCATTTTTTTAGTCATTTGTTTAAGCTGTATTGGAGGTGCGAAGAATGTTTGTAAAAAAAGGCGATAAAGTTAAAATTATTAGCGGTAAAGATCGGGGTAAAGAAGGTCTTGTTTTAACGGCGTTTCCTAAGAAAGAGAAGGTTATTGTTGAAGGGATTAATAAATTTAAAAAACATCAAAAACCAAATAATGCTAATCAACAAGGAGGCATTATTGAATCAGAAGCAGCTATTCATGTTTCTAATGTGCAAGTTTTAGATAAAAATGGTGTTGCAGCTCGCATAGGGAAAAAACAAATTAATGGCAAGAAAGTTCGTTACAACAAAAAATCTGGCGAAATTTTAGATAAATAATCTTTAAAGCCTGTTAGTTCAAGGAAGGAGGGATTCATTTAATGAGCCGTCTAAAAGAGAGATATACTAAAGAAGTTGTTAAAGCTTTGATTAAAAAATTTAATTATGCTTCAATTATGCAAGCACCAAAAGTGGAGAAAATTGTAATTAATATGGGCGTTGGTGATGCTGTTTCAAATATTAAAAATTTAGATAAAGCAGTAGAAGAGTTAGCACTTATTTCAGGGCAAAAACCCATTATTACTAAAGCAAAAAAATCAATTGCCGCTTTTCATTTGCGTGAGGGGATGCCAATTGGAGCAAAAGTGACTTTACGAGGATTAAGAATGTATGAATTCTTAGATAAATTGATAACAGTTGCCCTGCCGCGTGTTCGTGATTTTCATGGAGTATCGGTAAAATCCTTTGATGGTCGAGGAAATTATACCTTAGGAATAAAAGAACAGTTAATCTTTCCAGAAGTGGATTACGACTTGGTAAATAAAGTTCGTGGAATGGATATTGTGATTGTAACAACGGCAAACACAGATGAAGAAGGTCGTGAACTACTTCTACAACTTGGAATGCCGTTTCAAAGATAATTTAAAAAAGGAGGCATAATCAAAAAATGGCAAAAAAATCAATGATTGCTAAACAAAAACGCCCTACAAAATTTTCAACAAGAAGCTATACACGTTGCAAGCGTTGTGGACGTCCTCATTCAGTTTATCGTAAATTTCATCTTTGTCGTATTTGCTTTCGTGAACTTGCTTACAAAGGTCAAATTCCAGGAATTCGAAAAGCTAGCTGGTAAAGAAAAATTGCTTAAAAAGGAGGAGTGCTTTAATGGTCATGACAGATCCAATTGCAGATTTTCTAGCACGCATTAGAAATGCCAATATGGTAAAACATAAATCATTAGAAGTACCTGCATCAAAAATGAAACGTGATATTGCCAAGATTTTGAAAAAAGAAGGTTTTGTTAAAAATTTTGAATATATAAAAGATGATAAACAAGGCATTATTCGTGTTTTTTTGAAATATAGTAGAGATGGTGAACGCGTTCTTACAAATTTAAAACGTATTTCAAAACCTGGCTTGCGTCAATATGTGAAAAATAATGAAGTTCCTAAAGTATTAAATGGTTTAGGAGTTGCTATTATTTCTACTTCAGAAGGTTTATTAACAGATAAAGAAGCTCGTGCTCGTAATATCGGTGGCGAAGTTATTGCGTATGTTTGGTAATTAAAAAACTTATTAATAGACCTCCTCGGGAACTAGATGTATGAGAATTTCGTTTTCTTTTTCCCTGACGGCGACAGAAAATTCACTTTCGTTCATTTTCTTTTATCCATCACCTAGAAGCCGTGCTTCTAGCGTCAAAAAGACTCGAAATAGAAACACGTATCTTTAAGTTTTTTTCTTTGTATCAAGAAAAAATTGAAACGAATTCTCGTTATACCCTAGTTTCCAGTGGAGATCTATTAAAGAACTTTAGTAGTGAGCAGAAAAAGGAGGTGCCATAATGAGTCGTATAGGGAAAAAAGTAGTTCTATTACCAAAAGACGTTAAAATAAGAACAGATGGTCGTAATGTTATTGTAAAAGGACCAAAGGGAGAATTGTCACGTTACCTTTCTTCGAGAATTCAAATGAAACAAGAGGGAAATAAAGTAACTTTTATTAGGCCTGATGATAGCAAAGAGATGAAAACCATTCATGGCACAACACGCGCAAATTTTAATAATATGGTTGTTGGTGTAAGTGTTGGTTTTAAAAAAGAATTAGAATTGCGTGGTGTTGGATACCGCGTTCAACTCAAAGGAAAAAATCTTGAACTTAATTTAGGAAAATCTCATCAAGATGTAGTTAAAGCTTCAAAAGGCATTACTTTTACTGTTCTTTCTGCAACATCAATTGTTGTTGAAGGGGCAAATAAAGAAATTGTTGGCCAAACTGCAGCTTACATTCGTTCTCTTCGGCCACCAGAACCTTATAAAGGTAAAGGTGTTCGTTATGTTGGGGAGTTTGTTAAACGTAAAGAAGGTAAAACTGGTAAATAATTTTTGCTTAGCATTTTGACTATGATTTTTATTCATAAGCATTGCAAAAATAATAAATAAAATAAATAATTAGAGGTGAAAATTTTGATTTTTAAACCAAATAAAAATAAAACACGCAAAAAACGTCATATGCGTATTAGAAATAAGCTTTCTGGTACTACAGAGCGCCCACGCTTGAATGTTTTCCGCTCAAATTCAAACATTTATGCACAAGTGATTGATGATATAAAGGGTGTAACGCTTGCAAGTGCTTCTACTTTAGATAAAGAAATTTCAAATGGAACAAAAATTGAAAAATCATCTACTGTTGGTAAATTGGTTGCTGAGCGCTCTCTTGCACAAGGTATTAAGAGTGTTGTCTTTGACCGTGGTGGGTACCTCTACCATGGCCGTGTACAAGCTTTAGCACAAGCAGCACGTGAAAATGGGTTAGAATTTTAAAATAATTAGTAGCTTTGGCTTGCATTTAAAACTTTTTAGGGAGGAATACACATTCATGGTTTATATTGATCCAAAAACTTTGGACTTGGAGGATCGCGTTGTCGCCATTAACCGAGTAACAAAAGTTGTAAAAGGTGGACGTCGTTTGCGTTTTGCTGCTTTAGTTGTAGTCGGTGATAAAAAAGGACATGTAGGTTTTGGGACAGGTAAAGCTCAAGAAGTTCCTGAAGCTATTCGTAAGGCTATTGAATCGGCGAAAAAGAATTTAATTGAAATACCCATGGTTGGGACTACTATCTCGCATAAAGTAATCGGTGAATTTGGTGGCGGACGTATTTTAATGAAACCGACGATAGAAGGTTCAGGAGTTGCTGCTGGAGGTCCGACACGCGCGGTATTAGAATTAGCAGGAATTGCAGATATTACTTCTAAATCTTTAGGTTCAAACACGCCAATTAATGTTGTTCGTGCAACTGTTGCAGGATTAAAACTTTTGAAAAGAGCAAATATTGTAGCTAAACTACGCGGAAATTCCTATTGACGGTCTAAAAGCTGAGAATATGTTAATGATTTTAGCGATAATAATCGTTAACAGGCTCTTAAGGAGGATAAAAGAATGGCTGAATTAAAAATAACTTTAACTAAATCAGTAATTGGGCATCCTCAAAATCAACGTGATACAGTGAAAGCATTGGGTTTAAGAAAATTACACAGCACAGTTATTAAGCCTGATAATGCAGCAATTCGTGGAATGATTACAACTGTATCGCATTTAGTGGATGTTAAAAAAGCAAATTAATAAGGAGGTGCCATAAATGAAACTTCATAAATTAAAACCCGCTAAAGGATCTCGTCGCGCGCGTAATCGTGTTGGTCGCGGAACTTCTTCTGGTAACGGTAAAACTTCAGGTCGCGGGCAAAAAGGGCAAAAAGCTCGTTCTGGAGGCGGCGTTCGTTTAGGATTTGAAGGTGGTCAAACACCATTATTCCGTCGTTTGCCAAAACGCGGATTTACAAATATTAATCGCAAGGAATATGCAATTGTTAATTTGGATACCTTAAATCGCTTTGATGATAACTCACAAATAACTCCCAAAACATTAATGGATGCAGGGATTGTAAAAAAAGAAAAAGCTGGGATTAAAATATTAGCTAATGGTGAATTAACAAAAAAAATAACTGTTAAGGCAACAAAATTTTCTAAAGCAGCTAAAGAAGCAATTGTTGCTGCTGGTGGATCAATTGAGGTGATCTAATGTTTAAGTTGTTGAAAAATGCTTTTAATATAAAAGAAATTCGATTGAAAATTTTATTTACTATTTTTATTTTATTTATTTTTCGTTTAGGATCTCATATTACTGTTCCTGGTGTTGATGCACATGCATTAAGTAAATTGCAAGATGTGTCGTTTTTAAATCTGTTAAGCCTTACTAGTGGTGGCGGTATGCAAAATTTTTCTGTTTTTGCAATGGGCGTTTCACCATATATCACTTCTTCTATTATTATTCAAATGTTACAGATGGATATTGTTCCTAAATTTGTTGAATGGTCTAAGCAAGGTGAAGTGGGTCGTAAGAAATTAAATCAAGTAACTCGTTACCTTACTCTTATTATAGCCTTTCTTCAATCAGTGGGAATTACAACCTTATTTAATGGAATGTCACAACAAGGTTTAGTACCAAAGCCAACAGTTGGAACGTTTATCTTAATTGGTTTGATTTTAACAACAGGAACAATGTTTATTACTTGGTTAGGTGAACAAATTACAGAAAAAGGGTTTGGTAATGGAGTCTCCATGATCATTTTTGCTGGGATTATCTCTTCAGTTCCCTCTAGTGTGAGAGATTTATGGAACGATTATTTTGTTAACATTTCCCCATCTGATCTTTTAAAATCAATTATTTTTGTTATAGCTTTACTATTAGCAATTATTGCTATTGTTACTGCAACAACTTTCGTGCAACAAGCAGAACGTAAAATTCCTATTCAATATACAAAGCGTATCCAAGGTGCACCAACCAGTTCTTATTTACCGCTTAAAGTTAATGCTGCAGGAGTGATTCCTGTAATTTTTGCAAGTTCAATTGTTACGATTCCAAGTGCCGTTATTCAAACTTTATCTACGTGGATTCCATCATTAGCAGAGAAAAAATGGGTTGATGTAATGACAACTATTTTTAGCTATCAAACACTTCCAGGAAGTATTCTTTATGCCTTATTAATTGTAGGATTTACTTTCTTTTATGCTTTTGTACAGGTTAATCCTGAAAAGCTAGCAGAGAATTTGCAAAAACAAGGATCATATATTCCGCGTGTTCGCCCAGGAAAGGGCACAGAAGAATACGTATCAAAATTACTAATGCGTTTATCAACCGTTGGTGCTATTTTCTTAGGAGTTATAGCTTTGCTGCCGATTATTGCTTCTATGCTTATTGATGAGAGTAAGAGTGCTTTAAAGGGATTAGGCTTAGGGGGAACCAGTTTGCTGATTATTATTGGAGTAGCATTAGAAGCAGCAAAACAATTGGAAGGTTTAATGTTAAAACGCAAATATGTTGGCTTTATCAATACTGAAGAATAAAGGGTAATAAAATGAATTTATTAATTATGGGTTTGCCTGGTGCAGGTAAAGGCACACAAGCTGAACGTATTGTCACAACTTTTAATATTTTACAAATCTCTACGGGAGATATGTTTCGCTTAGCAATAAAAAAGCAAACGAAGCTAGGTTTAGAAGCCAAAACTTTTATTGATAAAGGAGAATTAGTCCCTGATGAAGTGAGTAATGGCATTGTCAAAGAACGTTTAGCAAAAAGAGATGTTACAAAAGGCTTCTTATTGGATGGTTTTCCTAGAACAATTAAGCAAGCAAAAGCATTAGATACCATGTTAAATGAATTACAGAAAAAAATCGATGCTGTAATCAATATTAATGTGAAGCCAGAAGTTTTAATAAAACGTTTAGCAGGTCGTTTTATTTGTCGTAATTGTGGAGCGACTTATCATAAATTAAATAACCCACCAAAGGTTAAAGGACTTTGCGATCGTTGCGGAGGAGATAACTTTTATCAGCGCGATGATGATAAACCTGAAACGGTTAAAAATCGTTTAAATATCAATATTAAACAAAGTCAACCAATTCTTGATTATTATAAAAAACAAGGATTGCTTTATGACATTGATGGCAATTGTGATATTAACTTAATTTTTACAGATATCAAAGCAATTATCAAAAATATTTGATACAGCTAGCTGTATTTTGCATTCTTGTCAAAGAGTAAATCATATGTTAAGCTGTTAAAGTCTAGTTTTATAATATTTTGAAAAAATAAAATTTTAGTTTTTTTGAAAATTAAAATATATAATAAATTTAATTTGAGATTAGTTTCTTTGATTTTTTTATGTTGTGTATTGTGTATATGAAAATTTCATTCTAGCTTTAGAACGTATTACTGTCTAAAGCTTTTAGTTTTTTGAATTGGAGGATTTTTAGTGACAAAAGAGGATATGATTGAAATCGAAGGGCTAGTTGTCGATACTTTACCGAATGCTATGTTTACAGTTGAACTTGAAAATGGTCATAAAATTTTAGCAACTGTATCTGGCAAAATCCGGAAAAATTATATTCGTATTTTAACTGGAGATAAAGTTACGGTAGAAATGTCACCTTATGATTTGACTCGCGGTCGTATCACTTATCGCTTTAAGTAATTTATTGAATTTCGAGAATTATAAGCTTATTTATAATTCACATTTTTATTGTTTTCTCGTTAACTTTCATAGGAGGTTATCATGAAGGTAAGAGCATCAGTAAAACCAATGTGTGAGCATTGCAAGGTTATTCGTCGTCATGGTCGAGTAATAGTGATTTGTTCAGCAAATCCAAAACATAAGCAACGTCAAGGATAAAAAGGAGGTAAATGGTGGATGGCTCGTATTGCAGGAGTTGATATTCCACGTGATAAACGTGTTATAATTTCACTTACTTATATATATGGCATTGGCAAAACAACAGCTAAAAAAGTGCTCGCAGCTGCAGGTGTATCAGAAGAAGTGCGGGTAAAAGATTTAACAACCAATCAAGAAGATGCGATTCGTCGTGAAGTCGATAAATTAAAAGTTGAAGGAGACTGTCGTCGTGAAGTTAACTTAAATATCAAGCGTTTAATGGAGATTGGTTCATATCGTGGGATACGCCATCGTCGAGGATTGCCTGTTCGTGGGCAAAATACAAAAAATAATGCGCATACACGCAAAGGTCCTTCTAAAGCCATCGCAGGCAAGAAAAAACAATAAGGATAAGGAGGTTATGGATAAATAATGGCAAAAAAAGTTGCACGTAAGCGCCGTGTAAAAAAGAATATCGAAGCTGGTGTAGCACATGTTCATTCAACTTTTAATAATACCATTGTTATGATTACAGATGTTCATGGTAATGCTTTATCTTGGTCTTCAGCAGGAGCTTTAGGATTTAAAGGCTCTAAGAAATCTACTCCTTTTGCTGCACAATTGGCAGCTGAGGCTGCATCAAAAGCTGCTATGGCACATGGTTTAAAATCAGTAGAAGTTACTGTTAAAGGTCCTGGTTCAGGTCGTGAAGCGGCAATTCGTTCGCTTCAAGCAGCAGGATTAACTGTTAGAGCAATTCGTGATGTAACTCCGATACCACACAATGGCGCTCGTCCTCCAAAACGTCGTCGTGTTTAATCGACATAATAAAATGTTTCAACAATTGAGGGAGGGAAATATAGATTGATCGAATTTGAAAAGCCAACAATTACAAAAATTGATGAAGCTGTAGATTATGGCAAATTTATTTTAGAACCTCTTGAGAGAGGATATGGTACTACTTTAGGGAATTCACTACGTCGTATTTTGCTATCATCCCTTCCTGGAGCTGCAGTTAAAAGCATCCAAATTGATGGTGTATTGCATGAATTTTCTTCAATACCAGGTGTACGTGAGGATGTTACCCAGATTATTTTGAATCTAAAAGGGCTAGCTCTTAAAATGTTTGTTAATGTAGAAAAAACATTAGAAATTGATATTACAGGTCCAAAAATTGTAACAGCTGGTGATATTTTAACAGATGCAGATGTAGAAATCTTAAATAAAGATTTATATATTTGCACAGTTGCTAAAGGTGCTACTTTTAGAGCTTCTATTGTTGTGAATTTAGGGCGTGGATATGTTACAGCTGATGAAAATAAACAAGGCAACGCATCTATTGGTGTTTTAGTAACCGATTCTGTTTATACATCTGTTCGTCGTGTAAATTATCAAGTCGAAGCAACACGTCTTGGAAAACGTGATGATTACGATAAGCTAACTTTAGAAGTTTGGACAGATGCTTCTCTTAATGCAGAAGAAGCCCTTAGTTTATCCTCACAAATTTTAATGGAACATTTAAATATTTTTAAGGAATTGGCAAATGTATCTCTACCTAAAGAAATATTGGTTGAAAAAAAAGAGAAGAAAAAGATTATAAATCCAGAAATGATTATTGAGGATTTAGATTTATCTGTTAGATCTTATAATTCTTTAAAACGCTTTGGCATTAACACTCTTAAAGAATTAGTATCTAAACCAGAATCTGAAATGCTTCAAGTGCGTAATTTGGGTCGTAAATCATTGGAAGAAGTGAAAGCTAAATTGCATGAATTAGGAATGGAATTTCGTAAGGATTAGTATCATAAGTAAAAGGAGGAAATCTAAGTGGGGTATCGTAAACTAGGGCGTACAAGCTCTCAGCGTAAAGCACTGTTACGTAATTTAACAACAGATTTAATTATTAATGAATCCATTGTGACAACTAAAGTGCGTGCAAAAGAAACTCGTAGAACTGTTGAAAAAATGATCACTTTGGGTAAACGTGGAAATTTGCATGCACGCCGTCAAGCAGCAGCATTTATTCGTAAAAAAATTGCTTCTGTTAAGGAAAAGGATGGCAATATTATTGTTGAATCAGCTTTACAAAAACTGTTCAATGATATAGCTTTGCGTTATGCAAAGCGCAGTGGTGGGTATACTCGAATCCTTAAAACAGAACCCCGTCGTGGAGATACTGCACCAAGAGCGATCATTGAGTTGGTTTAAGATATTAGACTTCCTCGAAAAGTAGATGTATGAGAACTTCATTTTCTTTTATCCATCACCTAGAAGCCGTGCCTCTAGCGTCAAAAAGCCTCAAAATACACTACGTATCTTTAAGTTTTTTTCCTTGTCTCAGGAAAATTGAAACGAATTCTCTTTATACACTAATTTCCGAGGAGGTCTATTGAAGTAAAAATGAATTCAGTAACATGTAGAAAAAATACACGTCCTGTTAAAGTTGGAAATTTGATCATTGGTGGGAGTAATCAAGTTATTATTCAGTCGATGTGTACGACAAAGACAACAGATGTTAAAAAAACAATTGCACAAATTAATCGTCTTATAGATGCAGGATGTCAATTAGTGCGGGTTGCTGTTTATGATATGGAAGCTGCAAAATGTTTAAGTGCAATTAAATCAAAAATTTCGATACCTTTAGTTGCCGATATTCATTTTGATTATCGCCTAGCTTTAGAAGCTGTTGAACAAGGTGTAGATAAAATTCGGATTAATCCTGGAAATATTGGACGCAATGATCGTGTTGCTAAAATAGTTAAAGCTTGTAAGAAAAAAGGAATTCCAATTCGAATAGGAATTAATGCAGGTTCGCTAGAAAAAAAATTTCTTAAACAAACGGGATCTCCAACTGCTCAAGGAATGGTTGATTCTGCATTGGAAAATATTCGTTTATTAGAGGAGTTTGAATTTTATGATATTATAATTTCATTGAAAGCTTCAAGTATTCCTCTAACTATTGAAGCTTATAAGTTAGCAAGCACTATGTTTAATTATCCACTACATTTAGGGATTACAGAATCTGGAGCATTATATACCGGAATGATTAAATCTGCAGCTGGTTTGGGAGTTTTACTGCATTTAGGATTAGGAAATACTATGCGAGTATCACTTTCGGCTAATCCCGTAGAAGAGATCAGAGTAGCTCGTATAATATTAAAAATGTATGGATTAATAGAAGATAAGGCAATATTAATTTCTTGTCCAACTTGTGGACGAGTGCAAATTGATCTGATTTCAATTGCTAATGAGATTGAAAGTTATATTGAAAAAATAAAAATGCCCATTACTGTAGCAGTAATGGGATGTTCGGTAAATGGCCCGGGAGAAGCAAAAAAAGCAGATATCGGCCTTACAGGCAGGAATGGCAAAGGCGTATTATTTAAAAAAGGCCAAATTATTAAAACTGTACCAGAAAATAAAATGATTGATGAATTAAAAATTGAAATTAATCAGATGCACAAACAATTTTTGCAAACAGGTATAATTGATTGATCAGGTTATTGAATTATCGATAATAGATCTGTTCCAAAACAAGACTAGAAACGCAGTTTTTTATGGTGGTAATGAGATAAGGGAAAACAAAGTATAAGTTTTCATTCATCGAAAACGCAAAAATAGTTATTCTTTGTAAAGCTTTCGTTTATTTTTTCAGCTGATCTATCATTTCTTTACTAGGCGTTACCAAAATTGTTTTTTGTCCTTTATAAATCACAAACCCGGCTTTAGCTCCCTTTGGTTTACGAATATTTTTGACTTGTACCACATCAACCGGCACTTGCGCAGAAGAACGATATTTTGAATAATAAGCAGCAAGCATTCCTGCTTGAGTTAAAGTTTTATCACTTGGATGATCTGATTTGACAATCACATGTGAGCCTGGAATATTTTTTGCATGTAACCAATAATCACTCTTTTGGCCTATTTTCAATGTTAAGTGATCATTTTGCAAATTATTCTTCCCGACTAAAATTTTTGTCCCATCGCTTGCTTGAAACTGAGCTGGCTGACTTGGCTTTTCTCTTTTTTGCTTCTTCTGTTGAACTTTGATATAACCTTCTACTTGCAATTCTTCAAAAATAAGCGGAATTTCTACCATCGTTGCTAATTCTAATTGCGACTCTACACTTTCTAAATATAAAATTTCCTGCTTTGTTTGTTCTATTTGATCCTTAACAATACGCACAGCCTTTTTTAATTTTTGATATTTCTGAAAATATTTTTGAGCATTTTGATTTGGTGACAAATACGACTTTAAAGCAATTTTGATCGTAGAATCTTCTTTGTAATAATTTTTCAGCTCAACAAATTCACATCCTTTCGGTACTTGTGTCATAAAAGTTGTTAAAAGCTCTCCTTTACGACGATAATCCTCCGCGTTTTTTGTATCCTTTAATGCAACTTGTAATTTTTTTAACTTTTCCTGATTTTTTTTGCGCTTAATCTTTACACGATGCAAAAGATCCCCAACTTGCTGCTTTACTCGATCTTTTTCTGATTTTTCTGTAAAAAAAGCCTCCAGTAATTCATTTAAACTACTAAATATTGTTTTTGCTCTTCCCAATGATAAAAAAGCAACAGGTGTAAACCACTCTTTGCCGTTATTTTCATATAAACTTGGTTTCTTAAAGTTTAATGAAGCAAAAAAATTATGCCATACACTCAGCTTTTCATTAGGTTTTCTCTTTAAGCGATAGACTAATTCCTCTGCTGTATCGCAAGCAAAGCCCTGAAAATTTTGCTGCAAAAAACGCACCGATAAATCTTGCGCCGTTGATAAAATCTCAAATATTTCTAAGTCTTGCAAAATAAACGGATTTTTCCCCTTTAGCTTAGGTGGGGTGAGATACTTTGCACCAGGAAGAATTGTCCGATAAGTATTTTGCGTAAAACCCACATGCTTTATCGCATCTAAAATTTTACCTGTTTTTTTATTTAGCAAAATAATCGTTGAATGACGACTCATAATTTCCACAATCAAAACAATATCTTGCAAATCACCCAATTCATTACGATGACTAAAAGTAAAATGCAAAATACGATCATTTTCAACTTGTTCAATCGCTTCTAAAATTGCTCCTTCCAAATATTTCCTTAACACCATCACAAAGCTAGAAGGAGTTTCAGGATTGCGATATTGCATACCAGTAAGCTGCACACGTGCATAATTGGGATGCGAAGATAAAAGTAATTGATAATTTTGAGAATTTGCACGAATAACTAGCACAATTTCTTGACTGTATGGCTGATGGACTTTCTGAATCCGTCCATGCAATAATTTTTTTTGAAGCTCAATCACCAACACATGAATAAAAATGCCATCAAATGACACATCATCACTTTCTTTCATTAAAAATTTACTAATCCATTTTTAACACGTAATTTTTGCATTTTCTTGACCCGATTTGCCGCTAAATCTTTCTTTTTTCTTACTTTAAGTAAAATATCTTCACTCGTAATTTTTGCATTTTTTTCCCAAGTTTCAGGTTGATTATTGTCAAATTGTTCTAAAAATTTGACAACTTCTCGAATAATTGCTGTTGGGGTTGAAGCACCCGCAGTTATCGCAATTTTTTCTACATCTTTCAACCATTCTATATTAAGCTCAGAAAGATCTGCTATTCTTTTAGCAGGAACGTGTGCCTGCTCTATTGAAATTTGTACTAAACGATTGGTATTATTACTTCTAGAATCTCCAATCACTAGCGTTAAATCGCTCTTCTTAGCTTGCTTTACTACTGCTTTTTGACGAATTTGCGTAGCATGACAAATTTCTTTATGAATTATCATTTGCGGATATTTACTTTTAAGTGCCTCCATAATCTTTGCTACATCCCACTGACTCATTGTCGTTTGATTTGTAACAAAAAGCTTTTCACTTGTTAAAGATAGCAAGGCTATTTCTTCTAATTTTGCAAGTAAATGTACTTTCCCTGGTGCAACACCTATGGCTCCTTCTGGTTCTGGATGATTTTTTTTCCCAATATAGATGATCTCATACCCATCATCTACATATTTTTTTATCAAATCATGTGTAATCTTAACATCAGGACAACAAGCATCAATTGTTCTCAAGCCTTTTTCTTTGGCTAAACGAACTATTTTAGGAGAAATACCATGAGCAGTAAAAATTACTGTTCCAAAGTTAATCTTATCTAGCATCTCTTTGCGATTATCTCCATCAATTGTATAAATGCCTATCTCTTTTAAACTCTCAGTAATATGTTTATTATGAACAATCATCCCTAAAATATATATCGGACGTGGTAAGTTTTCATCAAATGCAGCATTATGAGCAATCACCATTGCATCCACAACACCATAACAAAAGCCACGTGGAGTAATATTTACAATTTCCATTCTTTCTCCTAATTTCAAATCTCAGCTATATCTCACCACCAATAATAACAAACTATAATGTTTACAGAACAACTTTGGATAGAATAAATCTGAAATTTCTGTTAAATCAGATGATTTAAAGGTCAAGTATCAGTTAAAACTGAAAAAATTAAAAATCACAATCAACCCCCTCACTTGAGATTTTTGACGATATATTAGGGAAAAAGAAAACGGAATTTTTGTACATCTCTTTTCCAGAGAAGGTCTAATATTAAAACGACTAATATCTCGATTATATCAAGACTTTAGTCGTTTTAAATAAATAGAAAATTAATCAACATATTAAAATTAACAAATAGGTGATGATAGCACCGGAACAAAAACATTATAAATAGGCGGTAAAAACATCAATAAAGTAATTAGTCTATAGTGTTTGGAAACAATTGACTAAATAAGTAAGATAAAATCTGTATTAGAAGATCATAACAGACCTTATAGCGCAATAAAAAACATTGTTAAAATTGCTCATCGCTAGCAAACTCTAAAAGATTTTTATTTTTCATGTGTTCAAGACATGTAAAAACAATGAAGCTGTTATTATTAAATGCCATAATTTTAGTATAAACATTAACATGTAGTATGCGGCCTAAATAGTATAACAGCAAGTGATAATATGCTAATTAATTGGTAATGTTGAGCTATAAAATTTTTCATAATCTATCTTTCTCTCCATTTATTTTAATATACATAATCTTTCATTATCTTTCATTTTTTCACTTCTCTTTTAAGAAATGTTTACTAAGAGTAAAATTCTATTGGGAAATTTATTACAATACATCTTAATTTTAATTTTTATGATATTATATGAAATATTGAAAATTTAAATTATCTATATAAAAATAACTATTTATAAATCCATTGCAATTATATTTAAAGATTTACTTTTGTGCAAAAGCTTACCAATAATTTATTATGTGAGGAACTTGGATATGAATAATAATGATAAAATGTTTTTTACTTCAATGAGTTGCCAAAAAATAATGAAAAAAGTGGCCCAATTATTTAAAGATCGAAGAAAAGTTTTGGGGATGACTGCTGAAGAAGTAGCAAAAGGTATCTGTGATATCAAGACTTTATATAATATGGAAAATGGCAAAACATCTATGAATTATGGGGATTTATTCCGTCTTTTTAAAAAAGTTGACTTAGCTTTTGAAGAAGTTGGTTTAGCGATTGGTTATGATCAATATAAAATAAATAATTATTGCTATGAAAATAATATTAAGGAATTAGAGAAAATTTTAGCAGAAAAGCGTGACTCACCTTTTTTAAATAATGAAGATTATGTATATATTCTTATGATATCTGCCTTTCTGAATGAGATGAAGCCTGATTATAATATTCCAGAAAAGGATTTAGAAAAAGCTGCAGATTACTTTATGGACTTGAATTACTGGGGATATAGTGAGATGGTTTTATTCTGTAATACTTTAAATGCATTAAAAATAAATTTGGTAATCTTAATAACTCAAGAGCTCACTAATCAAATAGAAGAGATTCATAGAAACTACAAAAAAAAGAATCTTTTTATCAGAATTTTGATTAATGTTTCCTATGCTTGCTTGCAACATCATTATCTAGCTCAAGCAAGTTATTTTTTAAATCATTTAGGATCCCTACTGAAAACTCAGTTGAATGAAAATAATATGTTTGAAAGGCAAGTTTTTAAATTTATGAAAGGCTACTACTACTTGCTAAATGGCAAAAAACAAAAGGGGTTGGAAATGATGAATACCGCTATTGGTATTTTCGCAGCCACTGAGAGTTTTGACTTGGTAGAACGATATAGAAAATATCTTGTACAAGCAGTTGCACAAGCAGAAGAGAAGCTTGATGAGAATCAAAAAAATAAATTCGGCAATTTGAGATTGTTAGATAAGTGATATGCAATCAACAAGAGATATTTGGGGATGACAACCTCTAAAAATAATTAGTCTGCTTTTTGAATTATCTGCTTATTTTTTCTAATCTTTTATCTTTATGTCTTTAATCAGTCATAACAAAACTATATGATATAATGAATATCATTTATATCAGAGGTCTTTGCTATGCATATTTTAAGAAAATTGAATGTTTTGCAAAAATTTTCAAATAAACACTTAAGTTCTATTCAAATTATTGTTTTTTACTATTTAGCAATGACCATTGTTACTTTTCTGCTTTTTCAACTTCCGTTTTTTCGTAAACCAAATACACATGTCTCATTTATCGATATGGCCTTTATGGCAGTTTCGACCATTTCTGTAACAGGACTTACAACATTTGATATTCATGCCATTTTTAATAATTATGGAATCTTGCTGCTAGAAATCCTTTTTCAAATTGGCGGTTTTGGCATCATGATGATCTCAACTTTCTTTTTTATCGTTGCAAAGCGTAAAATAACCCTACGGCAGCGTCAACTAATTGCTGTTGATATGAACCAAACAAAACTTTCTGGAGTTGTCCGCCTTATTAAACATGTCTTGTTTTTTTTAATTATGGTCCAAATTATTTTTGGAATCATTTTCGGAATTTATTTTCACCTTAAAAGTTACTACCCTAATTTTTCACAAAACCTCTTTTGGGGTTTATATGACTCGGTCTCTGCAGTAACTAATTCTGGTTTTAATGTTCGAGGGAACTCTTTAATACCTTTTAAAACAGATTATCTTTTCTTATACACAATAATATTTTTAATGTCACTTGGATCTATCGGCTTTCCTGTCTTATTAGAAATAACCGAATGGTCTAAAAAACGAAAATCTTCCATTAAATATCAATTCTCCCTCTTTACCAAAATGGCGTTAGCTGCTTTTATTGGCCTTTTTTTGATCGGAGTAATTTTGATTTTTCTTTTTGAAATAAATCATTTTTACCGTGGTAAAAATTTTATAGATTGCCTTACTAATTCTGCATTTTACTCGATGAGCACTAGAAATGCTGGCTTACAATTAAATTCATTAACCGACTTTCAGCCAACTACTCTTTTGATTATATCCTTATTAATGTTCATTGGTGCTAGTCCAAGCTCAGTTGGTGGTGGCGTTCGAACAACAACCTTTGCAATTGTTCTCCTTTACACTTTTTCTTTCTTAAAAAGTAAGGAAAATGTTAGTATTTTTAATCGATGCATTCCGCAAGAAGATATTAAAAAAGCTGTGAGCATTCTAAATTTATCAATTTTTTTCTGCTTTTTCTCAGTACTCATCCTAATGGCAACACAACCTGATGTATCAATTATTGAAATAATTTTAGAAGTTGCTTCCGCCTTTGGAACAACTGGGCTTTCTCTTGGAATCACATCTCATTTAACCATCATTGGAAAAACAACCATTGCCACTTTAATGTTTATTGGACGCGTTGGTACATTATACATACTGATGCTCTTTATACCAAAAAAAACACGTGATCTCGGCTATAAATATCCAACAGAGAAAATCATTATTGGATAAGAAAGAGCATTTTCCGATTTTGTTATAATTAAACAAAAACAGAATTGGAGAAATTTTGTGAGAATACAAGAATTAAGTGAACAGCTGGCAAATCAAATTGCTGCAGGCGAAGTTATTGAACGAGCTGCTTCAGTGGTAAAAGAATTACTGGAAAACGCTATTGATGCAAAAAGCACACAAATTGAAATTAGCTTAGAAGAAGCTGGTATGAAAAAAATTGAAATTGCGGATAATGGAGAAGGAATTAAAAAAGATGAGGTTTTAATAGCCTTTAAAAAGCATACAACCAGTAAGATTCATCATCGCGATGATCTTTTTCGCATTCGCACACTTGGATTTCGCGGTGAAGCTCTACCTTCGATTGCTTCAGTTTCTGAAATTCAATTAGAAACAGCAGTTGAAACAGAAAAAAGTGGTAGTTTGGTCATTTTAAAAGGTGGCAAAGTACTTAAAAACACTTCAGCTCCTTTACGTAAAGGAAGTAAAATTACCGTTTCCAACCTATTTTATAATACTCCTGCTAGATTAAAATATATTCGTTCTTTGCAAGCAGAGCTTGCCGTAATTAGTGATATTATCCATCGTTTAGCTCTTAGTTATCCGCAAATTGCTTTTCATTTTACTCATGATGCTCATCAAATGATCCACACTACTGGTAATGGAGATCTAAAAATGGCGTTGGCTGGAGTGTATGGAGTGAATAATGCCAAAAAAATGATTCCGTTAAATGCTGCTAATTTAGATGCAAAATTATCAGGATATATTTCTCTACCGGAGTTAAATCGTAAAAGTAAAAAATATATTTCTATTATCATTAATGGACGCTATATTAAAAATTTTCGATTAAATCACGCAATTATTGCAGGTTACGGATCAAAATTAATGGTGGGCTGGTTTCCAATTGTTGTTTTAAAAATTACAACAGATCCACTATTAGTTGATGTCAATGTGCATCCAACCAAGTTAGAAGTGCGCCTTTCAAAAGAAAAAGAACTAATGGCACTTATTACAAAAACGATTCAAGAAACGCTAGCTAATGAACAGCTAATTCCCGAAGCGATAAAAAATTTATCATTTCAAAGAAAAGAGAAATCTTTAATAAAAAATAACGCAGAACAAGTATCTTTATTAAATTCCATCGACTATGCAAATTATTTACGCGAAAAAAATTTATCAGCAAACTATGTAGAAGAAACAGATGAGCAGTTAATTTATGATAAAAAAAGTGGTAAGTTCTCAACAGATTTAAAAGATAAAAATCCTACAATACAAGCTGAAGAAACTAAAACAATGATCCAAAACAAACAATTTCCTACATTAGAGTACTTTGGGCAAATGCATGGAACTTATCTTTTTGCGCAAAATGAAAAAGGTTTATATATTATTGATCAACATGCAGCACAAGAGCGAGTAAAATATGAATATTACCGTAAAGAGCTTGCGAAGGTTAGCGAAGATTTACAAGAAATGTTAATTCCTATTATTCTTGACTATCCATTAAATGACCGATTAGTGATCAAAGAAAAAGAGGAATTATTAAAACAAGCAGGCATCTTTTTAGAAAGTTACGGAGAAAATTCTTTTGTCTTAAGAAGGCATCCTACGTGGCTAACTCAAGGTCAAGAAGAAGTAATTATTCGTGAAATAATTGATATTCTTTTACTTAAGGGTACAGTAAAAATTAAAGAATTTCGAAAAAAAATAGCCATTATGATGAGCTGTAAACGTTCCATTAAAGCAAATCATCATTTATCAAATGTTGAAGCAAGAGTATTGATTACAGACTTAGCAAAATGCCAAAATCCTTTCAACTGCCCTCATGGACGTCCTGTTTTAAGCCATTTTAGCAAGATAGATATGGAAAAAATGTTTAAACGTATCCAAGATTCTCATGTAGCTTTTGGTAATGTCGAAGATAATCAATTAACATAAAAATTAATATCACATATGTAGAAAATTAATCAATTAAATCAGTCAATGCTGATCCAATAAAAGCTTTATAAAGACCTTCTGGCCGATTTGGCCGACTTGTCAGCTCAGGATGGTATTGACAGGCGACAAAGAATTTTTTATCAGGTAATTCAACAATTTCAACCAAACGATTATCTGGAGATATACCTGAAAATACCAATCCTAATTTTTCAAATTCTCTACGATATCGATTATTAAATTCATAACGATGACGATGACGTTTTTGCACCACTTCCTCATTATCATAAGCGCAAGCCGCAATTGTTTCGCGTTTTAATTTCGCAGGATAAAGTCCTAAACGAAGTGTTCCACCCATATTTTCGATATTTTTTTGATCTTCCATAATATCAATCACATTATGAAGCGTATTGGGATCAAGCTCTGTTGAATTAGCGCCTTTAAACCCTGCCACATTACGTGCAAATTCTACGGTTGCAAGCTGCATACCTAAGCAAATACCAAGAAACGAAACATTTTCTTCTCGAGCATAACGAATCGCCTCAATCTTACCCTTAATTCCTCTAGGCCCAAAACCTCCAGGAACAATGATTCCATCTGCTTCTTTTAACAAAAAGGGGGCGTTTTCACGTGTCAGTTTTACCGAATTAATCCAAAGTAAATCAATATCCGTATCATAAGCATATCCAGCATGCTTTAAAGCTTCCACCACTGAAAGATACGCATCAGGCAGCTCAACATACTTCCCAACCAAAGCAATCTTTGTTCTCTTTTTAAGATTCATTACCTTTCTAACCATGGCTGCCCATTTTGTCATATCAGCTGCTTTAGCATCTATTTTCAGATGATCACAAACCGTTTGATCCATTTTCTGTGCCTGTAAATTCAAAGGAATTTGATATAAATGCTCCACATCAAGGGACTCAATCACAGCTTCTGGCGCTACATCACAAAACTGCGCTAACTTATTTTTAACTCCACATGATACAGGCTTTTCTGTGCGAATCACTAACATATTTGGCTGAATTCCAAGACCTCGCAACTCTTTAACTGAGTGTTGAGTTGGTTTTGTTTTCATCTCTGCTGCTGCTTTTAAATACGGAAGTAAGGTTGTATGAATATACATTACATTATCACTACCAACTTCTGATTTCATTTGTCTAAGTGCTTCTAAAAATGGTAAAGATTCAATATCTCCAACTGTTCCACCAACCTCAGTAATAATGACATCAGAATCAGTTGTTGTAGCCGCACGCATAATTTTTTCTTTCAACGCATTGGTGATATGTGGAATCACTTGTACTGTTGCACCTAAGTATTCACCTTTACGCTCTTTTTGCAAAACTTCTGAATAAACTTCTCCTGTTGTAACATTTGAATATTTATTTAAATTAATATCAATAAATCGCTCATAATGCCCTAAATCTAGATCCGTCTCTGCTCCATCATCAGTTACAAACACTTCCCCATGCTGATAAGGGCTCATTGTCCCTGGATCTACATTAATATATGGATCAAATTTTTGCAGTGTTACTTTTAATCCACGATTTTTTAACAAACGTCCCAGTGAAGCTGCAACTATGCCCTTACCAATTGACGAAACGACCCCACCAGTCACAAAAATATACTTTATCATACCATCTCCTTAGATACTTTCATACCTTAGAGTCTGTTAACGATTCTCTAAGCAAAAACTTCCCTGCTCAACATGAACAGAGAGATATAATCAAAAGGTACATAAAAAACTTCAAATTTAATCTTTTTTATTAAGATTTACTTCACTATCATATGCACCAACTTTATCCTCGTCATCGTCTTCATCATCAATGGATAAATCATCATCAAGATCATCGCTAAAGTTTTCATCTTCAGAGTCATCATTGTTCCAATCAATTGCATTTTCATCATCAAGATTAGCAAAGGCATTTACACGATTTTTTTTCTTACGTAGAGTAGTTCTTTCATCATCGTCTAATACATTAGTTAACTCTTCATCGATTTCATCAATTGCATACCAAGACCGCAAACCCACACGATTTTCACCAAGAAAAATAAAACGACCATCAATATTTAAATCTGTATAAAATTGAGGCAATTGTTTGCGAATTTCAATATCTGATTTTACCAAATAATCTTGAATTTTATTTACCAATTCAGCAAATTCCATAACTTCATTTTTTTGCTCCAACAAAGCATAAGCTACTTCAATCATTGATAACTCTTCACGCTTTTGCTTTTTAAAAACATTAAGTTCCAATCTTTCTTAATCCTCCTTTAAAAAGCTCTAGTAAAATATCGTTTCCTTGTAAGGTACTTCGTATCTTTCATCAACTGCTCTACAGCCAATACAATATCTAAAATTTGTGGAATGCTTGTTTTTTCAAGAATTTCTGCTACAGGAGTTGGGGTAAACGCCGCACCTATTCGTTTAATTGACGTCTTTAATGAATTAAATGCCAAAGACTCAGCAAGCATCGCCGTAATTTCTGCACCAAAACCACTTACTTTTACCTCTTCTGTAACAATTAAGACCCGTCCTGTTTTACTAACAGAATTAATCAAAGTCTTTTTATCTAACGGCACCAAGGTTCTTGGATCAACAACCTCAACAGAAATGCCTTGAAGAGCTAATCTTTTTGCAGCTAGCAATGAATAATTTACCATCTGAGCCGTAGCAATAATTGTGACGTCACTACCAACACGCTTGATATCAGCTACCCCTATCGGTAATAAATATTTCTCATCTGGAACTTCCATTGCCTTTTCATACAACATTTTATGTTCAAAAAAAACAACAGGGTTTTCATCTTTAATAGCTGAGAACAATAATCCTTTAGCATCATAAGCATTAGATGGCTCAATCACTACAAGTCCTGGAATATGAGTAAACCAACTTTCTAAACTTTGCGAATGCTGAGCCCCAGCACCTGTGCCTATTCCAAAAGGTGCACGGATAACCATCGGTACTGTGACATTGCCATTATTCATATAATGCATCTTGGCTGCTTGATTGACAATTTGATCCATCGCAATCGTAATAAAATCACTAAAATGCAGTTCCATAATTGGACGCATACCCATCATAGCAGAACCTACACAAACCCCAGCAATTGCACTCTCAGAAATCGGTGTTTCACGCACACGCTCAGAACCAAATTCTTCTAGTAAACCATGTGTTACACCAAAACCTCCACCATAAACGCCAATATCCTCTCCAATTAAGTAAACTTTATCATTGGCACGCATCGCTTGAGTTAGCGCTTCATTTAGAGCTTTACGATAAGTTTTTTCAATCAAATAACTCACCTACTCTTCCCGCATAAACATTAGCACATAGCTTATCTAACGAAGGGGCATCATCCTTTTGAACATAAGCAAATACAGTTTCTAATTCCAAAACTTGCTCTTCTTGAATGCATTTTATTTCTTCTGTTGATAGGCAACCTTCATCGATCATCTTTTGTTCAAAGCGAATAAGAGGATCATTTTCCCTCTTCCAGCGTTCACACTCTTCTTTATGACGATACAGCTCTTCATCTGATTTTGAGTGACCGGCTTGACGATAAGTCATAGCTTCAATTAACATTGGCCCAAAACCTTCACGTGCCCAATTAACAGCATCCTTTAAAGTTTCTTCTACCAATTCTAAATCATTACCATCTATTGTAATTCCTTTAATTCCATAACTTTCAGCTCGTTTTGATAATTGATCAATATTTACCATTTTTTCGATATCACTGCTCATTGCATAGCGATTATTTTCCACTACAAAAATAACAGGCAAATGCCAAATGGAAGCAATATTTGCCGCTTCATGAAAACTTCCTTGATTGACTGCACCATCTCCTGCAAAACACACAACAACTTTTTTCGTTTTTTGCATAACACTAGCTAACGCAGCTCCTGTTGCAATTGGAAATCCACCACCGACAATTCCATTAGAACCAAGTGCACCAATTTTCATATCAAAAAGGTGCATACTGCCTCCTTTACCATGATTTAAACCTGTCTTTCTACCAAGAATCTCCGCCAACATCCCATAAATAGACATTCCCTTAGCAATAAAATGCCCATGATTACGGTGGGTCGAAGTCATCAAATCCCTTGCATGCAATGCATTTGCTACCCCTACGGCAACTGCCTCCTGTCCAACACATGAATGAATTGTGCCATGAATTTTTCCTTCTTGATATAAATTTTGTAATTTTTTTTCAAATAATCGAATTCGCCACATCTGAGTTAAGCAACATATAGCCTTCTCTTGTTTCACAGAATTGACTCCTTCTCTTTATTAAAAGCTATTATTAAAAATTTTAAACAATTACAAATTCAAAATTTAATAACAACTTCTTGAAACTATTTATAATTAAACTTTTATTTTCCTTTCTTAAATTTTTAAAGCTAATGCTTATGCACAGTATAATTTTTTTTTTTATGACTTGCAATACGTACGTGCGTACGCCAAATTCCTTTACACAAAGCAATTTTTGCTTCCTTATTAATTTTGTTTTACAAATGAATGTGAAAAAATAGTTCATGGGAATAAAAAAGCGCAAGATAGCAAAAAAATACTAATCAAAGCAATTATCGTTTAATTTAGCACTTTTCGAATTTCCTTTTCTAATTTATCTATTTTGGCTTGTGCTTTTTTTTCATTATTTGCTGAAGTCGCTAAATAAAATTTAACTTTTGGCTCTGTTCCTGAAGGACGAACAGCAATCCATGAAGCATCTTCTAAAAGATATTTCAATACATTTGAAGGTGAAGTTACAAGCTTAGTTATTTCCTTCTTGCTTGTTATTGCCGTTTGCGTTTTATAATCCTCTATTACAGATATAACAATCTCATCAAAAACATTAAAAGCTTCATTGCGAAATTTTTCCATCAACTCTTTGATTTTTTTTACTCCACCAATACCATCCATCGTAATTGAAATCGTCTTTTCAAAATAATAGCCATATTCCTTAAAAATATCCTGCAATCCATCATATAAACTCTTACCTTGTTTTTTATAAAAAGCAGCTACTTCTGCCGTTAATAATAATGCTTGAATCGCATCCTTATCACGTACAAAGGGCTTTACTAAATAACCATAAGACTCTTCAAAACCAAATAAATATTCATACGAGTTCGCATTTTCAAACTCTTGAATTTTTTCCGCAATAAATTTAAAACCAGTTAAAACATTAAACACAGCCACATTATAAGACTTGGCAATCTTTGTTACTAACTCTGAAGAAACAATTGATTTTAAAATGGCTGCATTTTTGTGCAATGTTCCTTTTTGCTTATGAGTTTCCAAAAGGTATTTAGCAAGAAGAGCAGCAATTTGATTACCCGTAAGTACTTGATAAAATCCATTTGGCATACATACAGCAACACCCAAACGATCAGCATCAGGATCTGTTGCTATTAAAATATCAGCACCTACTTTTTTACCTAATTTAATCGCTAATTCAAACGCTGATTCCTCTTCTGGATTGGGAACTTTCAGCGTTGAAAAATTTTTATCAGGAACTGCCTGCTCCTTAACTACTGAAACTGCAGTAAAACCAGCTTGCATTAAAGCACGCCAAGCTATCTTCTCCCCAGCCCCATGAAGAGGTGTGTAAACTAACTTTAAATCTTTACCAACTTCATTAATCAGTTCTTGATTTAAAGTTACTTCTTTTATCAATTCAAGATATTTATTATCAAGATCTTCACCTACAATTTTAATCAAACCTTTTCTTTGAGCTTGCTTCTCATCAGCTACTTTAATCATTAATGGATTTTCAATTGCCAACACATATTCTGTTAAAATATTAGCGTCATATGGCGACATTTGTCCACCATTTTCCCCGTAAACCTTATAGCCATTATATTGGGCTGGATTATGAGAAGCCGTAATCATTATTCCAGCTAAAGCTTTAAGTTCTCGAACTGCAAAAGATAACTCTGGTGTTGGACGTAAACTTTCAAAAACAAACGAAGGAATATTATGATTTGCTAAAACTTTTGCTGCTTGTCCTGCAAATTCTGCAGAAAAATGACGAGAATCATACGCAATTACTACCCCTCGTTTTTTCTTATCACCCTTAGCATCAAGCAAGCGCACTAACCCTTCTGTAGCCTGACGTACTGTATAAATATTCATTCGATTAATTCCAACACCTAAAATGCCGCGCATTCCAGCTGTTCCAAACTCTAGAGGTGCATAAAAAGCTTCTTTTAAGGCTTCTTCATTTCCTTGTAATAAAAGCAATTCTTCTTTTAATGATTTCTCTAGCATTTCCTCTTTAGACCAAATTAAATAAGTATCTTGCCAGGACATAATCTAAAAAATCTCCTCTCAAACTAAAGATTCATCTATCATCTTATAAATTAAAATGTTTTGATACATTTATTCGATTAATCGCACGATGCAAATCAATTTCTACACGTTTTAATTGATCAGTATCTTGTTTTGTTTTAGATAATTCAAGCATCTTTTCTGCACGATTTTTAGCACGCTGAGCACGGCTTACATCAATATTACGATCACGCTCAGCTGAATCGGCAACAATTGTTACCAAATTATCTTGAACTTCTATAATTCCACCATTAACCGCAATGTAATCAACATGCTCAGCTGAATCTACTCGCTTAACCTTTACCTCATCAATAACTAATGAAGCAATCAATGCTTCATGGTTTGGTAAAATTCCTAGTTCCCCATCTTCAACCCTAACAACAATAAACAATGAATGATGAGTATAAACTAACCCAGCAGGAGTCACTACATTTACAGTCATTACTGCCATAAAAAAAAACTCTCCTTATACACATTTACAAAACTTATCGATATCCTATCTTTTGAGCTTTTTTAACCACATCTTCAATCGGTCCTACCCCACGAAAAGCATCTTCTGGAAGATCATCGTATTTACCTTCCAAAATTTCTTTAAAATCACGCACCGTTTCCTTAACCGGCACAAACGATCCAGAAATGCCTGTAAATGTTTCTGCTACATGGAAATTTTGTGATAAGAAAAATTGAACCCGCCTAGCGCGACTTACTAAAATTTTTTCATCTTCTGATAATTCGTCAATCCCTAAAATTGCAATAATATCTTGCAATTCACGATAACGTTGCAAAATACGTTGCACCTTAGTTGCTACATCATAATGTTTCTTGCCAACAATCTCAACAGTCAAAGCACTAGAAGTTGAAGCAAGCGGATCAACCGCTGGATAAATTCCCATCTGTGTCAACCTACGCTCCAAATTTGTGGTTGCATCCAAATGCGCAAAAGCTGTAGCTGGAGCCGGATCCGTATAATCATCTGCTGGCACATAGATTGCTTGAATGGAAGTAACAGAACCTTTCTTAGTCGATGTAATTCGCTCTTGCAACTGACCCATCTCTGTTGCAAGTGTTGGTTGATACCCAACTGCTGATGGCATTCTACCAAGTAGCGCTGATACTTCTGAACCTGCTTGGGTAAAGCGAAAGATATTATCAATAAAAAAAAGAACATCTTGCTCTTCTTTATCACGAAAATGCTCCGCAATTGTAAGTCCTGTTAAAGCAACACGCATCCGTGCACCGGGCGGCTCATTCATCTGTCCAAAAACCATAGCTGTTTTATTAATAACGCCAGATTCTTTCATTTCAAAATACAAATCATTTCCTTCACGAGTTCGCTCACCAACACCTGTAAAAACAGAAATTCCTCCATGTTTTTGAGCAATATTATGAATCAATTCTTGAATTAAAACAGTCTTTCCAACACCAGCACCTCCAAAAAGACCAATCTTACCACCTTTAAGATACGGAGCTAAAAGATCAATAACTTTAATTCCTGTCTCTAAAATTTCATTACTCGTTGATAATTCATCAAAAACAGGAGCTGATTTATGAATGCTCTCTCGTTTAGTATCGTAAGGAAAAGGTTCAGCTAAATCGATCGTATCTCCTAAAACATTAAACACGCGACCTAACGTTTTTTTTCCTACTGGTACAGAAATTGGCTTTTTCGTATTAACGACTTCCATTCCTCGCTTAAGACCATCAGTTGACTTCATGGCAATTGTCCGAACAATACCATCTCCTAACTCAAGTGCCACTTCAAGCACAACCTTTTGTTTAGAAGCGTCATCTTTATAAACGATTAAAGCATTATTAATATCTGGTAGCGAATCTTCTAAAGAAAACTCCACATCCACGACAGGTCCAATTACTTGGACAATTTTTCCGGAATTCATGAAAATCTTCCTCTCTTAGAGCCTATTTATTTTTACTATTCCAATATCACAACACCTGCTACAATCTCAGTAATTTCTTGCGTAATTGCCGCTTGGCGCGCACGATTATAAATTACTTTATACCGATTGATAATATTTTTAGCATTATCTGTGGCTGTTCTCATTGCTGTCATCCCTGCTGCATGCTCAGCTGTTTTGGCATCAATAATTGCACCAAAAATCAAACTTTCAGCATACTGCGGGAGCAAACTTTCTAAAATTTTATCTTTAGAAGGTTCTAGCAAGTAAGAGATATTGTTTGCTTTAACCTCTTCAAGATTCAAATCACTAATTGGCAACATCTTTTCTACACGAAATTGAGCAGTCAGTGAATTAATGTGATGATTATAACAAACATACAACTTATCAAAAACCTCCTTTTGATACATCGTAATTGCTTCACTAACAATTTTATGAACTTCATCAAACAAAGGATGATCTACTACTCCTCTTAATTCATAAGCAATTTTCATTTTACGTGCTCGAAAAAAATCAGCCCCCACACCACCAATTGCCAAAATTAAATACTCCTCTGAAGAATCATGATCTCGCTCAATCATATCTATTGTTCTTTTTAAGATTGAACTATTATAACTACCAACTAAGCCCTTATCTGAAGTAATCACAATATAACCAGTTTTTTTAACCTTGCGATTAGCAAGCATTGCATTTAATTTATCATCTGGCATTGAATTATCAAGCTGAAAAGCAACTAAATGCGTAACAATTGCCCTAATCTTTGAGGCATAAATTTGAAAATTACGATTTAATTGTTCTGCCTTTGTTAATTTAGCAGCTGAAACCATTTGCATTGCGCTAGTAATATGACTAGTTTTTTTCGTTGAAGCAATCCTGCTTTTGATTTCATTTAACGAATCCACCATCTTAAACAACTCCTTATTTTAGGCATGTTTTAAGAAAAATTAATTTGACACTTGTTCTGCTTTTTCTTTGGCTGTAGCAGAAACTGTTTTGCCAAAGTTAAATATCTCTTTAAATTCATTTAACACAGCATCTACCTCTTCTTCAGAGGGTAAATCTTTTGTTTTTACAATTTTTTGCAAAAGTTCAGAATGTTTTAAATCCACAAATTCAAATAGCTGCACTTCATATTCTAAAATATTATCCACTGGAACAACATCCAAAAAACCATGTGTTAGAGCATATAAAATAAGAACTTGCTTTTCTGCCGCTAAAGGTTGATGTAATTTCTGTTTTAAAATTTCAACTGTTCTGCGCCCGCGATTTAACTTAGATTGCGTTGCTATATCAAGATCCGAACCAAATTGGGTAAAAGCTTCTAATTCACGAAATGAAGCTAAATCCAAACGTAAAGTTCCCGATACTTTTTTCATCGCTTTAATTTGTGCAGAATCTCCAACTCGCGAAACAGAAGATCCAGCATCAATAGCCGGTCGCACTCCTGAATTAAACAACGCATCTTCCAAGAAAATCTGTCCATCGGTAATTGAAATCACATTGGTTGCAATATAAGCAGAAATATCCCCTGCTTGTGTTTCAATAAATGGTAGCGCTGTCATTGATCCTCCACCTAATTCATCAGATAATTTTGCTGCACGCTCAAGCAAACGAGAATGCAGATAAAACACATCTCCAGGATAAGCTTCTCGTCCTGGTGGCCTACGAAGTAATAAAGATAATTCACGATAAGCAACAGCTTGTTTAGACAAATCATCATAAATGATTAAAACATGTTCGCCATTATACATAAACTCCTCCCCCATCGCAGCTCCTGCGTAAGGAGCAATAAATAAAATTGGTGCAGGCTGTGAAGCTGAGGCAGTCACTACAATAGTATAATCCATTGCTCCATACTTTCTCAGTGTTTCTACTTGCGTGCGAACTGTAGATTCCTTCTGCCCAATTGCCACATAAATACAAATCATATCTTTATCCTTTTGATTTAAAATTGTATCAATAGCAATTGAAGTCTTACCTGTTTTACGATCACCAATCACAAGTTCCCTTTGCCCTCTACCAATCGGCACTAAAGCATCAATTGCTTTAAGCCCTGTCTGCAAAGGTTCCCCTACTGATTGCCTTTGCATTACACTTGGTGCAGAGGCTTCAACTGGACGAAAATTAGTAGCATTAATTGGTCCTTTTCCATCGACGGGTTGTCCTAATGGATTTACTACACGCCCAATTAATGCTTTACCAACAGGAACCTCCATAATCTTGCCTGTTCGTTTAACCTTATCTTTTTCACAGATATTTTCAAATGAACCAAGAATAATGATTCCCACGTCACTTGCTTCTAAATTTTGAGCTATTCCAAAAGAACCATTAGAAAATTCTAATAACTCCCCACTCATCACATTTTCTAAACCGTATGCACGAGCAATTCCATCACCGACATAAGTAACCGTACCTATCTCTTCCACCGAAAGTTCTTGCCCATAACTTTCAATTTGCTTTTTTATTAAAGCACTGATTTTCTCAGCTTTTATCATTTATGAAAGTCCACCTTTTCCTGAATTTGTAATTATTTAGATGAATTATCTAAAATTTAATAAATGTTGAAATTTTTGAAGCTCTTTTTTAACACTACCATCAATCACTTTTTGATTTACCTCAATAATCACGCCACCAATAATTGTTTCATCGATCTTTTTTAAAAACTTAACGGATTTAAAATTTAACTTTTTGGCTACATTTTGCTCAAGCTTTTCTTTTTGAACGTCTGTTAAAGCAGTCGCAGTGATTACGATTCCTTTAGCTTTTTGTTCCTTTTTTAAAAAACGCTTTTCAAAATCATCAACCACAACAAAGAAAATTTCCATCATCTTTTCTTTAAACAATACTCCAAGGAAATTTTCCACCAATTGACTACTTTTTCCTTTTAAAAAAGAAAAAATTTGCTCTTTTTGCTCGATTGATAAAAGATTATCCGTTAAAACAATTCTTAATTTAGGAACTTTTTGAAAAATCATACGTAAATTCTTTAACTCATCAAGAACAATAGGTGTATTATCTTGCTTAACTGCTAATTCAAATAAAGCTTTCCCATACCTTTTTCCTGCCAACTTTTTATCTCGTTTCATAAGATTCTCCTAGCTTATCTATGAAAGAGTTAATCAACACTTTGTGAGTTTTTTTTGTTAATTCTTTATTTAAAATTTTAGCAGCAATTTGTAAAGATAAATCCGCTACTTCTTCTTTTACATTTATTAAAATTTCTTTGCGTTCTTGCTCAAGATCCACTTTAGCCTTTTCTTTAAGTTTTTTAACTTCTTCTTTAGTTGCCATTAAAATATTTTGACGATTACGCTCACCTGTTTCTTTAACTGTTTTTAAAATAGTTGTTACTTCTTCTTGTGAGTTTGCTAACTGCTCCTTTCGCTTTTTTTCTAATTTTTGCGCATTGAGATTAGCCTTTTTAGCTTCATCAATATCCGCAGCAATTTTTTGTGCACGCTTCTTAAAAATTTCCATAATACTTTGCCATGCAAACTTTTTTAACAAATATAAAAGTAGAAGTAGTGAAATACTAGCAATGATAATATTTCCGAACATTACTCCTAGTGTTTGTGTTGCTAACATTAAAAATACCCCTTTCTTAATACTCCGCTAAAATTTTATGACTTAAATAAGAATTCGTTAATATAATAAAGATATACGCTTGAATACAAGAAATAAAAATGGAAAAACCTGTCCATAACATTTCTAGAAAAATACCTGGTAATACTAAAAATACTCCACAACTAAGCCCAAATTTACAAATAAAGCTTAATAACACTTCACCAGCAAAAATATTTCCATATAAACGCAAACCTAATGTTAATAAATTAGTAAACTCTTCTATGATCCTCATAGGTGCAATAAAAGGTACTGGTCGCAAAAAACTATTAACCAAATATCCCTTAAAACCAAAGCGTTTTACACCCATATAATTGCAAAATAACGCAATGATAAGTGAAAGACTCAAGGCTACTAAAACATCTGCTGTTGGACTTTTCCATAAAGAAACATCATCAACAATAATTTTTGTAACTAAACCTAAATTATTTGCAACAATTAAAAAAGAAAAAACCGTAAACATAAATAATTGAAAAACGGGTAACTCTTCAGAAGATAAATTATCCTTTATAATACTTGAAACAAAGTCAATAACCCATTCTAATACATTCTGCTTTCCTTTTGGTTTTAATTTAAGATCTCTAGAAGCCCAAAATACTAATCCAAAAACAATAGCAACAGTGAGTAAACACATCAAAATAATGGTTCCATCAAAAACAACAGGCCCTATATTAAACACCCACGTCTTCTCATCCATAAAGCTCTATCATCTTCTTTCTTTTAAAGCACACAAATGATAGCACTCATTTTTATGAAATACAAAAAATCAAAAATTTGCTCAATAAAGATTAAAAAACTGATTTCTCTTTCTCCTTTACAGGCTCTTGCTGAATTATTCCTATTCGCTAAGTTCATATAGACATTAAACTTGTTCGTTTAGAAATTATTATATTTCGTCTTCGCATTTATCTTCATTCTCTCTCATATTTGGGTGAGTGAGGATTTTTTAGTATCAAATTCGTATCAGCTAAACAGTCCTGCAACAAAATACTAAAATATGTAATCTAGCACAGATAAAGCCTTTTTGCAACGATGAAAGAAATAATTCTTTCAAATACTTCTTAACATTTTCTCTACTTAGTGATACAATTTACTTGTAGTAAGTAATACAGCATATTATAATGACAAATTACTGAAAAGGAGTGTGCCGCGTGGAAAATTTAACCGAAATGCTCAAAGGCGTATTAGAAGGCTGTGTGTTGGAGTATATCAGTCGGGGGGGAACCTACGGATATGAAATTACCCGTAAGTTGAATGCCCTCGGTTTTTCCGATGTGGTTGAGGGTACGGTCTACACGATTCTCATACGCTTAGAGAAAAATAAATTTGTTAATACCACAAAACGAAACTCCGATATGGGACCACCGCGCAAATTTTTCACGCTCAATGACGCAGGGTGCGAAGAATTGCGGAAATTCTGGGAAAAATGGACTTTTGTTGCGTCTAAAATTAATCAATTACAGGAGGAAAATCTCAATGCCTAATTTTTTCGATAAATATTTTAATGTCAAAAAGATAATAGAGAGCAAACGCGAGTATAAGCAACAAATGGTGCGGGTGGAAGCCTTGCCGGAGAACTATCAGTTTGTGTTCAAGAAAATTCAGCACCATATGTGGTGCTTTGCGGGCGGCGATGGCTATGACATGATGGAAATCCATTACGATTTGATAGATTTGTTTGAATCTGGCGCAGCAAGTGGCAAGCACGTTTTGGAGGTCACAGGCGAGGATGTCGCTGCATTCTGCGATGAACTTTTGAAGAATGCCAAAACGTATACGGAGGGTTGGCGTGAGAAACTAAACTGTGACATAGCAAGCAAATTCGAAAAGGAGCGTAATTCACAATGACCGATTTCGCCATAAGCGTAAAGAAATTGAAAAAGTCCTATAAAAACATGGAGGTTTTGAAAAGCATTGATTTTACTATTCGTCTAAAAGAAATTTTTGCCTTGCTCGGCTCTAACGGTGCGGGTAAGACCACTACGATTAAAATCCTTACCACCTTGCTTCGCGCCGATAGCGGCACAGTTAAGGTCGGAGGCTTTGATGTGCAAAAACAAGGGCGCAAGGTGCGGGAATCCATCAGTCTAACCGGACAATTTGCGGCGGTAGACGATATTCTAACCGGGCGCGAAAATCTCATCATGATTGGCAAACTGCGCCATTTGAAAAAACCGAAAGCCAAAGCTGAAAAACAGCTTGCGGAATTTGGGTTGACAGATGCGGCGGATAAACCGCTTTTGCAATATTCCGGCGGTATGCGTCGACGGTTGGATTTAGCTATGAGTATGATTGGCAATCCCAATGTCGTATTTCTCGATGAACCGACTACCGGGCTTGACCCACAGGCACGGCTTGCTGTCTGGAACACCATACGCGCTATGAGCAAATCCGGCATAACGGTATTTCTTACCACGCAATATCTTGAAGAAGCTGACAGCCTTGCGGACAAAATCGCAGTGCTTCATCAAGGCAAAATTGTCGCCGAAGGAACAGCTACTGAACTTAAAAAAAACGCCCCACCACCAAAACTTGTGCTTTCATTTTTGGAAAAAAGCGAAATGAAACGGGCAAAAGAAACGCTCACGGATTACTTTATGGAAGAGGACGGGTTGACGATTTCGCTCTTAACAGACGGAAGTGTGAAACAAGCAACGGAAGTATTATCAAAACTCGAAATCGCAGCAATACAGGCAACGTTCGCCCAACAGCCGCCCACGCTTGAAGAAGCATTTTTATCCATTATCGGGGAGGGTGCAAAATGAGATACGCAATCAAAGATACAATGGTCATGGCAAGCCGTGTTATGCGACAAATATTCCGTAGTGTGGACACCATTATCACAGTTCTCATTATGCCGATAATGATGTTGTTGATGTTCCGATATGTGGTCGGCGGCGCAATGAACTTCGATGTTTTCAGCGCAGCGGATTACATCCTATCCGGAATTCTTCTTCTAAGCGTCATCAACGGGATAGCTTATGTGGCGTTTCGATTGAACACATACGTACAAAGGGGGATTTTTGAGCGGTTTCATTCCATGCCTATCGCAAAATCCTCCATATTGGGTGGTCATGTAGTGACTTCCATCATCAGCAATATGTTTTCAGTTATTGTTGTGTTACTGGTCGGATTGCTGGTTGGATTCCATCCGCAAGCGGGCATATTGGAGTGGATTATCGCGGCGATTATTCTTTTGCTGTTCACAGCAGCCATGACGTGGATAAGCGTATTCTTCGGACTGATTGCCAAATCAACTGAAACCGCATCCGTGTTCTCATATCTGCTGATGGGATTGGAGTTTGTGAGTTCCGCATTTGCACCTGTTGACACCATGCCTGCCGGACTTGCCGCATTTGCAATATATCAGCCCATAACTCCGATTGCGGACTGCCTGCGGTCTTTGCTTTTGGGGCAGCCCGCCGGAAACAGCTTATGGATTGCTCTGGCATGGTGCGCGGGGATTTGTGTGGCGTTTTGGGCGCTATCTATATGGGCGTATAAGCGGAGAATGAAATAAAAACATTTCGTCGAATTTGGAATCTGGCAGCATAACACTTTTACCTTTCATAATAATTTTTAGAACGCACAAGACGTTCTAACGCCTGTTCCTCTGCTTTTGCTCTGGCGAGAACATTATCTCCTCCCCAAGCACTTTCTATACTCGCCTGTAATCTTTAACTGTTTCAACAAGCCACATGTTTTCCTGTTCTATCTTATCAATCCTATCCATCTAATCTTTCATTATCCGCGTGAGCGCAGGATAATTGGCCTTTCAAATCGTTGAGCGTTGCTTTTAAGCTCAAATATCAGGTGAGGATACTGCAGATAACGCCTTTTAATTTTTTAATGAACGGCTCAACAATTTTTGTTTTATAAAAATTTGCGCTCATCAGCATCCTCAGCTCCGACAACTGGCATTCTGGGTCGTCATCATATCTGCAAACATTTAAACCGATTAAATTTTTGCGTTCTTGCAGCTTGTCTAATCAGGTTTATATTTTATCAACCGATTTTTGCGTTTCCAACTGCGATACTTTTTCTGAGCATTTTTTCTTTTCGTAATCCAAGACAGATAAATGCTTTTCGTGCGTTTCCTTTTGTTCCCATTTAATGCTGTGGCGTTCCATGACCGCCGCAAGCTATTCTTTTCGGCGTATACCCCATTGATTTCATTCTGTTTTCTGTCTGCTCCCGTTGTTAAATCCCTGTGCTGCAAAAGCCTGTTTGAGCGATACTCTTTATTTAATCCACACTTGCCCATTGTGAACGGCACAAAATCAATGTGCAAATATGGCGTTGCTTCATCCATGTGCAGGTGAATCGAAAATACTTGCATATTCGGATTGCTGAATTGAAACGATTGCATATACTCATCAAGTATCTTTACGACAAGCTCCCCGTTTTCCGTTTCAGCGTTCATATCGTCTTTATTTCTGATTTGCAAAACGATTTCGTAAAACGGCTTTTCTTGTTCGCCGGAGCGTATCTTTTCGGAATAATCAGTAATATCCGATCACTTTGAATCTGCTTTTAATTATAACGGCTGACCGCTCCATCAAATAATTCACGGTACTCTTGCCGTATGTTTTCATTGTAATAGGAACGGTTTAATTCAGAGCGCTCCGGGTCTATATTGGCGGCATGAAACTTACAGCTGTTGTGGTTGACAGAACCTTTCCCTACCATAACGCTGATTGTCCATTGCATACTTTCTAGCCCTCCTTTCAAAACAAATACAAAAAACTCTCGCCTGAACTTAACGCTCAGACGGAGAGTTTTTCACTCTGTCTAAATTCTATGGGAATAAAAGTTAGTATCAAAGACCGATTAAATGTGCCGCAAACCAACTTGTAGAAAAACTTTACGGCCCTTCCAACTTACTCCCATTCTATCGTTGCCGGCGGCTTAGAAGTAATATCATAGACAACGCGATTGACATACTTTACTTCATTGACAATTCGCACCGAAATTTTTTGTAAAACATTCCAAGGAATCCGAGCAAAATCTGCACTCATCCCATCAACTGAAGTAATGGCGCGAATAGCTAACGTATAACAATACGTCCTGCTATCCCCCATCACACCAACTGAACGAACTCCTGTATTAATTGTAAAGTATTGCCAAACATCATGATTAAGCCCAGCAAGTGCAATTTCTTCACGTAAAACAGCATCAGACTCCCGTACCACTGCTAACTTTTCTTTAGTAACCTCACCTATCACCCGAATAGCAAGGCCAGGTCCAGGAAATGGCTGACGCCACACTATTTCCTCTGATATTCCAAGTTGTATTCCTAACGCACGCACTTCATCTTTAAATAAAGTTTTAAGCGGCTCGATCAACTCAAACTTCATATCTTCTGGTAAACCACCAACATTATGATGCGATTTAATCGTTTGCGCATGCGTTGTACCAGATTCAATCACATCTGTATAAAGTGTACCTTGTGCTAAGAATTTTATACCTTTAAGCTTGCTTGCTATTTCATCAAATACATAGATAAATTCATTACCAATAATTTTCCGTTTCCTCTCTGGATCACTCACACCCACAATTTTGTTTAAAAAACGCTCACTAGCATCAACTTTAATAATATTTAAGCCAAACTTACCGCCTAAAGTATCCATCACTTGCTTAGCTTCGCCTTTACGCAATAAGCCATGATCAACAAAAATTGAAGTTAATTTATCCCCAATGGCCTTTTGCAATAAAACACCCACAACTGAAGAATCAACCCCTCCAGATAAACCAAGCAAAACTTTGTGATTTTCCACTTTTTTTTGAATTTTCTCAATCTGAAAATCAATAAAATTCTTCATCGACCAATTGCCAGACGCCTTGCAAATATCAAAAGCAAAATACTGCAACACTTTTTTTCCATACTCTGAATGACGAACTTCCGCGTGAAATTGAATACCGTAAAATTTTCGTTTAAGATCTTGTATTGCTGCAATCGGACAATTTTTTGATGTCCCAACCACTTCAAAACCATCTGGCACACTCACCACTAAATCTCCATGGCTCATCCACACTTGTTGAAACTTAGGTGTCTTTTTAAACAGCGCAGCACCTTTACTAACCACTTCTAAAGTTGCTTTCCCATACTCACGATTAACCGCTTGCTCAACCTTACCACCTAAATTGTACGCAAGCAATTGCATTCCATAACAAATCCCCAAAATAGGAATACCTAATTTAAAAATCTCAAGATCAATCCCAAAAGCGCCTCTATCATAGACTGAACTTGGACCACCTGAGAGAATAATTCCAAGAGGGTTGATTTTTCGCACTTCACTTGCTGAAATTTTGTGACTCAATAATTCTGAAAACACACCAAATTCACGAATTCTACGCGTAATAAGCTGACTATACTGTGACCCGTAATCTAAAACAATAATCTTTTTAACATCATTTATTTCATCTGTAATTGCCCTCACTTAAAATACCCCTATTACTCTTTAGGAACTCTTAAAGTCAATTTACGATCTCTTTATTGATGAATTCGCGATTATGAAGATCATAAACAAACTCTTAATACCTTCTCAAATACAATTTATCAATCACATGATTAAGTCCCTTATGTAAAATTACATCTGCTCGACTACGCGTAGGCAAAATATAATTTTTCAAATTAACCAAATTCACATTTTCCCACACTTTTAATGCTTCCTTGATCGCTTTTGCTCTAGGCCATCGACTATATTCATAATAAAAATTATCTTTTTTTTCTTTTGCATATTCAAGTAACTGTTCAAAACGCTCTAAATACCAAGTTTTAATCATTTTTTCTTCCGCATCTACATAAATTGAAAAATCAAAAAAATCACTAACATAAATTTTTTGATTTTGTGGTAGTTGAAACACATTAATTCCTTCCACAACTAAAATATCCGGCCTATTCAAAATAATTTTCTCACCATCAACAATGTCATAAATTTCATGCGAATAAATCGGCGAAGAAACCTCTTTTTCCCCTGCTTTAACATTACGTAAAAAATTTAACATTTTTGCCATATCATAACTCTCAGGAAAACCCTTACGCTCTATTAAGTTACGTTTATTAAGTTCGGTATTTGAATATAAAAAGCCATCCGTTGTAATTAACTCCACCTTTAAACGCTGAAAAGTGCGACTTAAAAGTTTTTGAAGCAAGCGAGCAATTGTAGATTTTCCAACGGCTACACTTCCTGATATACCAATAATAAATGATGGAACTTGCAAAAAACGATGTAAAAACAAGCCCTTTGTTACAGATAAGGATTTATAATTTTGACGATACACTTCAATTAAATGCGTTATTGGCATATAAACTTCCTGCACATCTTGCAAAGAAATCGCATCATTTAATGACTTAATCCCTTCTAATTCTTCTGAAGATAAAGGCGCTTCCTCTTGCACTGCAAATTGATGCCACTCATTTCTTAAAATCATATCAAAACAAACAAAATCATGAAAATTACTCACGTCTATTCCTTCTTATTTTAAGTTTTTATTAGCTTCCAATGCACTCAAAAGTTGTGTGCGAAGGTCCTCTGCTCCACTTGCTCCTGCTGGTAAGAAAATAGCATGATTGCCACCTTTAGCAAAAGCATTTAAAATATCAAGATACTGGTTAGTTAACAAAATTGACATCACTTCTTTTTCACTTAATCCAGTTTCTTTAAGTTCTGTAAATGAAGTAGCCAAACCATCAACAATCGCCTTACGTTGATCAGCTAACCCCACTCCATGCAAACGATCTTTTTCTGCTTCAGCTTTAGCGGCAGTTACTACTTTAATCCGATCTGCTTCTGCTAATTCCTGTGCAGCTGCCCTTGTTCTTTGTGCAGCATTAATCTCATTCATCGAATCCTTCACCTTGGAATCAGGTTCAATTGAAGTGATCAATGTCTTTATTACGATATAACCATACTCTTTCATCTCAGCGCCAACTACATTATAAACATCAAGTGCAATCTCATCTTTTTTTTCATATGCTGCATCTAATGTATACTTTGGCAAACTCGAGCGAATCGCATCTTCCACATAAGACTTAATTTGATCTAATGGCGAAAATAATTCATAATACGAAGCTGAAATATTATTTGCATCCACTTTAAACTGCACTGCTAAAGCCATTTTAACAAACACATTATCTTGTGTTTTCGTCTCAATAATCAATTCACTCTGACGAACACGCAAATTTACCTTTGCTACAATGCAATCAATTCCAAAAGGAATGCGTACATGAATTCCAGCATTCGTCGTTTTTAAAAATTTCCCCAATCGTTCAATAATATAAACACTTTGTTGATTAACCACAAAAACCGTTGTTAAACCAATAATCAAACCCAAAAAAATAGCGATACTTATTAAAACTAGAAATGTCATTTATATTTTCCTTTCTTTACTATACCTCCTAGGAAACTAGAATATAACGAGAATTCGTTTCAATTTTCTTGATACAAGGAAAAAAACTTAAAGATACGTGTTTCTATTTCGAGGCTTTTTGACGCTAGAGGCATGGCTTCTAGGTGATGGATAAAAGAAAATGAACGAAAGTGAATTTTCTATCGCCGTCAGGGAAAAAGAAAAAGAAATTCTCATACCTCTAGTTTCCGAGGAGGTCTGCTATATCAATCCATTTGCAACTCTTTTTCTTTGCCAGTATTAATTTGTTTAAAGATATAGGCAATTTCACTTTTTACATCTAAACGCGGAAAAATTGGATCCCCTTTTTTCACTACGACCGCACCTTTTGAAAACTGACCAAAACGCAAATTTTTCAGCTGCAAAGCATCTTTACTTAATCCTAACTGATAGGTAATTTTTTCTGTTGTCTTTGGCATGATTGGTTGCAAAAGTGTCGCAATAACCCGCAAACTTTCTGCTAAATGAACCATCACTGCTGCTAACTCTTTTATTTTTATCTTATCTTTAGCCAAAATCCACGGACTTGTCTCATCAATATATTTATTTGCCCGCCGAATCAAATGCCATATAGCTTCAAGTGCAACGCTAAATTCAATTCCTTCCATTGCCATATGATAAGTATCAATAACCTCTTTAGCTGTTTTTGCTAAATCCTTATCAAACGCCGTTACTTCATTTGCAAAATCAGGCACCTTGCCAGCAAAGTATTTATTAATCATTGCTATAACTCGATTAAGCAAATTGCCAAGATCATTAGCCAATTCACCATTTAAACGATCCAAAAAACCTTCTGGTGTAAAAATGCCATCAGAGCCAAAGGAAACCTCGCGCAATAAATAATAGCGCAGTGCATCTAACCCATAACGCTTAACTAAAACCTCCGAGTAAACCACATTCCCCTTAGATTTTGACATCTTAGCATCTTTCATAAGCAGCCAACCATGCCCAAAAATCTTCTTTGGCAAAGGCAAGTCTAACGACATTAAAAGAATCGGCCAGTAAATCGCGTGAAAACGAATAATCTCTTTGCCAACAACATGTATATCAGCTGGCCAATATTTTTTAAATAAAGAATCGTCTAACGACGCATATCCAAGAGCTGAAATATAATTTAATAACGCATCAATCCATACATAAATCATATGCTTAGGATTAGATAAAACCGAAACGCCCCACGTAAATGTCCTCCGACTTACCGCCAAATCTTCCAACCCTGGATTAATAAAATTATTAATCATCTCATTTTTACGTGATACAGGCTGAATAAAATCAGGATGATCTTTATAATACTGCAGCAGTCGATCGACATATTTTGACATTCTAAAAAAATAAGACTCTTCTTTTATTTGTTTAACTTCATGACCACTTGGTGCGATTCCACCAATAACTTTGCCATTTTTATCATAAAACACCTCAATAAGCTGCGTTTGTGTAAAATACTCTTCATCAGCTACCGAATACCAACCAACATACTCACCTAAATAAATATCTCCTTGCTCAAGCCATCTTTCAAACACCTTTTGCAGTATTGCTTTATGCTCTTTATCGGTAGTACGAATAAATTTATCATAGCTAATATCAAGCAACTGCCATAATTTTTTAATATCTTCTGCCATAAGATCAACATAACTTTTTGGGGAAATGTGAAACTTGTTTGCTTTTTGTTGAATCTTTAAACCATGTTCATCACTTCCCGTTAGAAAAAATACATCCTTACCCATCAAACGCTGAAAACGTGCCATAGTATCGCAAGCAATCGTTGTATATGAATTGCCAATATGTAATTTCCCTGATGGATAATAAATAGGAGTCGTAATATAAAAGGTATTCTTTACCAAAATCAAATCTCCCCTTTAAAAGGCAACAATACTCATCAAATAATAACTTCCCCAGTTTTAAACACAGGACCCTGATCACAGACTTTAAAGAATTTAATTCCCGTTTCATTTTCGCGTTTACGGCACACACAGGCATAACATGCTCCAATTCCACATGCCATTCGTGCTTCTAATAAAAGAAAGGCATGAGGATGTGTCATAAATTTTTTATCTATTATTTTTAACATACCACTAGCACCACATGCATAAACCGCATCAGCTGTTAACTTTTCTAACAATTTGCCAACATGCCCATATACACCATAACTTCCATCATCTGTTGACACTCGCACCTCACCTAAAGCGCGAAATTCTTTCTCATAAAACATAACTTTTTGGGTCGTAAAACCAAATAAATGAATCACTCTCACACCTTTAGCAACTAACTTTTTTGACAACTCATAAAGCGGAGATATCCCAATGCCACCACCAATAATTAACGCTGTTTCTTTTTTGTTTACCACGCTTATATCAAAACCATTGCCAAGTGGTCCTAAAATATCAAGACTATCTTCCTGTTTCATCTTAGAAAAATATTTTGTTCCAATGCCTTTAACTCGATAAATAATCGTACAAGTGCCAGCTTTATGATCAATTTGTGCTAAGCTAATCGGACGAGATAACAATAAATCACAACGAGGTACGCGAATATGCAAAAATTGCCCTGCTCGTTTCATTTTTTTCACTAAGTTACCAAAAAGCTTCATCTCAAAAATATCAGGAGCAAGCTTGCGCTGTGAAACAATCTTCATTTTCTCTTGTAAATGCATTAGACCTCCGAGTTTATCGTTTACTAAATTGTGAAGCTTTACGAGCTTTCTTAAGACCTGACTTTTTACGCTCAACCATCCGAGCATCACGAGTAAGCAAATCTGCTTTTTTTAGTGATAAACGAAAATTAGGATCAACTTGCAATAAAGCACGTGCAATTCCATGACGAATTGCTCCAGCTTGACCAGCATAACCTCCACCATGAACATTTACAAAAACATCATAAGCGCCAACTGTTTTTGTAATGCCAAACGGCTGATTAATAATCAGACGAAAATTCGCATACGGAATATACTCTCCAACCTTTCTTTTATTTACAGTAATTTTGCCATTACCCGGCATTAAACGCACACGAGCAACTGCATTTTTACGACGACCTGTACCTATATACTGTACTTGTGCCAATTAATCTTCCTCCTTTTAACTGATTAGAACGCTCATTAGATCAAATCTTTAATATCTAAAATTTTTGGTTTTTGCGCTTGATGTGGATGCTCAGATCCCGCATATACATGTAATTTCATTCCTTGCCTACGCCCTAAAGTGTTTTTAGGTAACATACCTTTAACAGAAAGTTCAATTAAACGACGAGCATTCTTATCACGTAATTTACCAGCAGAAATTGATTTTAATCCGCCAGGATACATTGAATGACGATAATAAATTTTATCTTTAGCTTTTTTACCAGTTAAAGCCACTTTTTCAGCGTTAATAGCAATCACAAAATCTCCTGTATCCATATGTGGTGTAAAAATTGGTTTATTTTTACCACGCAAAATAGAAGCGACAATTGCACTAAAACGTCCTAAAGGGATATCTGTAGCATCTATCACGTACCATTTACGTTCTACTTCGTTTGACTTTGCCATATATGTTGTACGCATCATATCTATAAAGTCTCCTTTAAATTTTCCATTCATTTCATTTTACGGTTTTAAAAACCGTAAAAATGAAGTAAATAATACCGCATATTATAATACTTGTTTTTCATAAATTTGTCAATTTATCAATATAAAGCCGTCAAACACATGTAGATTTTATGGCATAAAAATTAACAATTCATGTATGTATAGCCTTTGCCTTTAAATGTAATTTAATTATAATATTATTAAAATCTTATTTTAAGCATTTGATTAATGTTTTCTTTCTCAAAATTATTGATGATTATTAACATATAATAATGTCTACACAATATTTGACGTAGCATACAGAATCTTAAATTAAATTAAGTAGCCCATTTTTTCTAATCTCTATTTGAAAAATTTGTCGATTATTTAAAATTACTTTATAAGTTATTTTTTCCTCTTTATGATGAGTCAAAATTTTTCCCGTATTAAAATAAAAAATTTGTTCTTTTTTTGTTTCAAGTCCATTTTCACGAAGAATTAAAACCATTATATATGCAAGTGATTGTTGTTCATTATTTTTCCTAAAAGAGTGATATTGCTCATAATCTGAATAGATGTAATTCCATAGACTAGTGATAAGGAGTAGTAAAAAAAGTGCGCTAAGTAAGGCATACCCTTTTAATTTTTTTCTCATTTAACTCACTCCTTAGATGGAAGCAATAGAATATCAAAATATTCCCTACTATCATCGACAAAGCGCATACATATTTTTAATAATCGTTCATTTTCTTTTTGAAATGAGCAATGTGTAACATCACGTAAAAGTGGTTGATACCCATGACCATTTCTTTTTATTCTTATTTCTTTTGCTTTTGGAAAAAATTCTATAACCTTAAATTCTAAGCCTTGCTTTTTTAAAATCATAAAATGATGTTCATTTTGCCATCTTATTTCATTGCTATCAGCGATTTCTTTTTCTAAGAGGAAAAGGCTACTGTAATAATCTATATCTCGTGTATATAAATATTTTGCACCCCATATATTTATATTTTTAAATATTAGAAAAAATAGCAAAACAAATTGAGATAAAATAAATAATGAAAGTAGTGATTCAAAGATAACAAAACCTTCGATCCTTTTATTCAAGTAATTTCACTTCTTTGTCTATAAAACGTACGCCAATAATTTTATCTTGCGCATTTTTTGTAAGTTTTGCTTGACCAATATCAGTTTTTAATAATAGACTTTTCTTAGCATTATGTACTTCTATCAATTTTTGATGCTCTTTTTCCATTAATTTCTCAATATGCGAAATCCATGAAAGAAATGGTGTTACTAAAAGGGTAATGATTAGTAATGAAATTAGTGTTTCAAATAAAGCAAATCCTTTAAGAATCTGTTTAAAATCTTTAACAGATGTAAATTTTCGAAACTTTTGAACAAAAAAATGTACAAAAATAGATAAAAATCTCTCTTTAAAAATTTCTATACAGATTTTAAGATTTTTCATGGCTTTTCCATAACCTCCCACCAATTAGCAGTGAATAACTTTGATATTTATGAATAGCTAAATTGCGAAAATGAATTTTAAAAAGATAAGAAAAATGACCTTGCTCGTTAAACTGCAGCAATTGTTTACCTTCTGCTGTATATTTTATCTCTTTTGGCAATTGACAACGACCAATTTCCGTTATTCTTTTTGTCAAAAAATAAGCTTTAAAACAATTTTTAGTAGGAACAAATTGAATTTTTACAACCTGATTTGAACTAGCAGCTTTTTCTTGCCAACTCATCATACTTTTTTCAAACAAATAAAGAGTCCTTTGCCATTCTAAATATTGCCGATACTTTGTCAGACCACTGATTGTAAAACAAATAATAGGCAGAGTAATTGATAAGGCAATAAGTAATTCTAATAAAGTAAATCCTGCTAATTTTTTTGCTCGTTTTTTTCTGATCATTGTCTTTTTGCTATAATCCGCTCGTATCTTTCTTTTTGATCTTTGGTAATAAAACCAGCATCCTTTAATTCCTCAAGAGATGGTTTGTCACTTTTAGCTTGCTCTAATTCATACATGGTCATTTGCGATTCCACGACATGAATAAGAGCTTCATCACTTTTTTTTTCAGCAAAATCTTTATGTTGCATTAAATTAGGAACCATAATAAGGATCAAAATAGATAAAATAAGCAGGACAATAAGCGTTTCTACTAAAGTAAAACCAGAAATTTCTTTTTGCAATTTTTTCATTTTGCAATCCCTCCTATATTTTGATACATGGGTAGTAACATTGATATGTATACCAAAACAATCATACCTCCTACAAACAAAAAAACGATCGGTTGTAGCCATTGCATTTTTTCTTCTATTTTTTTAAATAAAGTCTCAGCACAGTTGTTTCCATAAAAAATCAGCTCTTCTCCTAAACTAAAATTTAACTCAGCTTGTCTGATCATCATGCTAAATTCTTCCGTGACAAAGTTGAACTGCTGAATTTGTGAAGTGAAACTGATTCCTTGCTGTAAACCGCTTTCTAATTTTTGAGCCAATTCTTTCATTAAATTAGATTTTTCTAATGATTGCATAACGGTTAAAATATTGCTTAATTCCATTCCTTGTTCAAAAAAACGTCCCCACTCACGACTTAAATAACTTGTTATTTGCAATATATAAAATTCCCCAATAAATGGAAGTTTGGCAAAAATTTCTGCTCTTTCTAAATTAGATTTTTTTAATAATTGCCACTTTAAAAGTAAACACCAACCAAAGCCTATTAGTAAAACAAAAATAATCGCTAAAGGTCCATATTCCATTAAAAGTAAACCTGCATTTTTTTCATAACCTAAACGCCTTTGTAATTCAGGCAATAAAAAAATACGCATAGTAATTAAAATTCCTACTAAAAAAAGCAACAGCAAGCACGGATAAGTTATAATTGAAATAAACTTTTCTTTCTCTTTTTCCAATTTCATTAAAGACTCATCGATTGATTTTAAAGTTGAAAGCAAATTACCATGAGTTTGTGCAAACTTAATTTGTAAAACTATTTTTTGCGAATAGCCAAATTGTTGCAATGTCATATCTAAGCCATTTCCCATACTGATTTCTTTTTCCAAAATTTTTCCAACTCTGCGTTCAAATTCATATGCTGATGTTTTAAAGATTAATGTGCAATCATATAAGCAAAAACCGTTTTTGAGCATAGTAATCAAAAGATTAATAAATTTTCTTTGATCTGTCATATTAAGCTTATTAATTTTCCTCTTCCAATTCATAAAAAAGATCATCATCAATTACTCCTTGTGTTAGTAATCTCTGTAATTTTTGTCTCCATTCACCTTTCCATTTATCCTGCTTAGTAACGACATCTAATAAAACGCAAGCTTCTTTTCTGGTATCTATAACTAATCGTTGAAAATAGATAGCACGTAAAGCTTCAAGTAAATCGACTTCACTGACCCTTAAGTCAAAAAGCCGCTTAAAAATCCCTTGAATACTACCAGCATGAATCGTTGAAAAAACAGTATGTCCAGTTAAAGCAGCGCGAATGACAGCTTTGGCTGTTTTTTCATCACGAATTTCACCAACAATCATGATATCTGGACGATGTCGCAAACAAAGTTTAATCAGTGCATCGTAGTCCATTTCGATCATTTCATTAATTTGAAATTGCAAAATGTTTTCGTCTATCAACTCCACAGGATCTTCAATGGCAATAATTTGTTGTCTTTTTTTACGAATGTGACACAATTCATACATTAAGGTGGTTTTACCTGAGCCTACCGGACCACAAAATAAATGAAGACCTCTTTTATGTGAAACAATATGTGCTTTTTTGACTTCTTCCTTGCTAAAAAAATTAAGGGGATCCAAACCACTTTTATGTAGATAACGAATCACTAAACTTTCGCGATGACAGTAATCTCCTGCTGTTGATAACCGTAACCTTCGCTTTTCTTTAAGAATTGCAATACTCATAGCTCCTAATTGCGCTCGCCTTTTTTCGCTAACATTCATTCCACCGTTAAACTTAAAATGAATAATTAAACGCTCACCGATTTCTTTTGTTATTTTTTGTTCATGAAGAAAATATCCTCCTCGACGAAAATCAATTTTATAGCCTTCAAGGTATGGCAGAATATAAATATCATGAATTTTTTCAAAAATTCCTTTTTCTAAAATCTCAATCGCCAACTTTTTAATATCGACCAATTTTTCCAACTACCTTTCCATAAAATAAAGAACGTAAAAAATATAGAAAAGTACAAAAAATTTTTTTATAATCACTTAACTTAAAAATTAACACTACTGTGAATTAATCAATGATAATAGACCTCCTCGAAAAGTAGATGTATGAGAAATTCGTTTTCTTTTTCCTCCGATACATCGTCAAAAAGCCTCAAAATAGTACCACGTATCTTTAAATTTTTTTCCTTGTCTCAGGAAAAAATTGAGACGAATTCTCTTTATAACCTAATTTCCGAAAAGGTCTAATATAGAAAATTTACCTTTATATTAATAAACTAAAATAAAATATTTTTTCTTTCCACGGCGAATAACCGTTATTTCTTCTTCCAATTTATCCTGCTTAGTTAACTTATAACTTACATCTTGAATGCGTTTACCATTTATATAAATCGCGCCATTATTCACATCTTCACGTGCTTGACGTTTTGAAGATACAATCCCTGAAGTTACCAACAGCTCAATAATATTCTTATCCTGATCTTGAGAAATTTTAAAATTTGGAACATCTTTTAATCCATGCTTAATTTCTGCCACTGACATTTCCTTAAAGTCTGTTTTTCCAAATAATAAACCAGAGATGCGCAGTGCTTGCTCATGCGCATCTTCTCCATGAATTAACACTGTCATCTCTTTGGCCAACATCTTTTGTGCTAAGCGCTTATGTGGGGCTTTCACAAATTCTTCTTCGATTTTTGCTATCTCATCTAACGTTAAGAAAGTAAATAATTTCAAAAAGCGTACAGCATCCTCATCCCTCGTATTTAACCAAAATTGATAAAATTCATAGAAGGACGTTTTATCAGCATCAAGCCACACTGCATTCCCTTCTGATTTGCCAAATTTTTTACCTGTAGCATCTGTGATTAAAGGAATGGTAAAAGCATGTATAGCCACATCTGCTTTACGACGCAACAGCTCTATGCCAGCAGTGATATTGCCCCACTGATCACTTCCTCCTACTTGTAGTGTTACTTGATATTTTTGATTTAACATATAAAAGTCATAACCTTGTAGCAGCTGATAAGCAAACTCTGTATAAGAAATTCCCATCTCTATCCTGCGCTTTACTGATTCTTTACTCATCATATAATTCACCGTAAAATATTTCCCAACATCTCGCAAAAAATCAATGAGTGAAACATCCTTATACCAATCATAATTATCGACTAAAATAGCTGGATATTTTTTATCTTCAAAATCGATAAAACGAGCAATTTGTATTTTCAAACTTTTTACAAAACCTTGCACTACTTCAAGCGAATTTAGCTTGCGCTCTTCATTTTTAAATGAAGGATCTCCAATTAAACCCGTGCCCCCTCCTACTAAAGCAATTGGAAAATGCCCTATTAACTGAAAGCGACGCAGCAAAAGAATTGGGACCAAATGCCCCACATGTAAAGAACTTGCCGTAGGATCAAAGCCGATATACATATGAATTGCGCCTTTTTCCAATGCCTTAATCAACTCAGTCTCATCTGTTGTTTGATATACTAATCCGCGTTTTTTCAACTCTTCAAAAAACGATAACATAAGCTTTTCATCCTTTCTTCTTTTCGTATCTATGCATTTTATGGTACTAAAAGGCAATGAAAAACAAAAGAATTGAAAGTAAAACAGTTTTTCAAATTCATGATATATGAGTAAACACAGTTTAAAACAAAAGTAATCTAAATCTATCTAATTAATAGATGTACGATTTCTAATATCGTTTCATTTTAATATTTTTTATGATTTTTCTTCAAAAAATAAAAAAGCACCAAAGTGCAAAATTTTTTCTTTATATTTTTAAAAATTTTAAAAATATAAATTTCGTACTTTTTAAGAAATACCTTTTAGAAAAGAGGATGGATATGTGGAAATGGTTAAGCATTACAGCATTATTTTTAGCAGTGGAAGACTTTCGAACATGCACTTTTAAAACTTGGCATCTTTTATTATGTTTGTTACCAATGATTATTTGGCCGCCTCGTTTTTCTTATTTAATGTTTTGCTTGATCGCATTGGGGATTTTAGCAAAAGATCAAAACATCGGTATGGGTTCTGGGGATTTTTATTTATTAGCGTGGTGGAGTGGATATTGTTCAACCTTTGAATTATTAAAAATCGTGATGATAGCTTCGTTTTGTGGAATTTTTTTAGGAATAATCTTTTTTAAAAGAAAAACAATCCCTTTTGTTCCTTGTTTAGCCGTAGGATTAATTTTTATTCGCTTTTTTAAGAATCTGTTTAATTAATCTTTAACAGCAAATAATACTTTCCATTTTTTTGTTAAAAAAGCAAAATTTAACTACATAATTTTAAATTTTTCAAAGACATAAACAAAAAATATTTAAATTAGTCTTGACTAATTAATAGGGCATGTTACAATAACTTCTGTAGGTTAGCACTCTATGTTTGCGAGTGCTAAATAAATTAATTTATAAAAATTGGAGGGATTAACGTGTTAAAACCACTAGGTGATCGCATCATTATTGAAGTTGCAAAAGAAGAAGAAAAGTCTGTTGGAGGTATTGTTTTAGCTTCTGCTGCGCAAGAAAAACCACAAACAGGAAAGGTTATTGCTGTTGGAAGTGGACGTGTACTAGACAATGGGCAAACGGTTGCTCCAGAAATAAAAGTGGGCGAAATTGTTCTTTTTGAAAAATTTGCAGGAACAGAAGTAAAACATGATGGTAAAGAATACTTGATCTTACGTGCAGATCAAATTGCGGCGGTTGTGGAGTAAAACAAAAATATTAAAAAGGAGTTGTTAAAGGCATGGCAAAAAAAATTAAATATTCAGAAATTGCACGCGCATCAATTATGCGTGGAGTAGATAAATTAGCAGATACAGTGAAAGTAACACTTGGACCAAAGGGACGTAATGTGGTTTTAGAAAAATCTTTTGGTTCCCCAACAATTACTAATGATGGCGTAACTATTGCCAAGGAAATCGAATTAGAAGATCATTTTGAAAATATGGGAGCAAAATTAGTATCAGAAGTTGCTTCTAAAACAAATGATATTGCAGGAGACGGAACAACTACAGCAACTGTTTTAACCCAAGCGATTGTTCGTGAAGGATTGAAAAACGTTGCAGCCGGTGCTAATCCGATAGAAGTTCGCAGTGGAATTGACAAAGCAACAAAAGAAGCTGTAGAAGCTTTATCTGAAATTTCAAAAGAAGTAACATCAAAAAAAGCGATTGCACAAGTTGCTTCAGTTTCTTCACGTTCTGAAAAAGTTGGAGAATATATCTCTGATGCTATGGAAAAAGTTGGTAATGATGGGGTTATTACGATTGAAGAATCTAAGGGTATGGAAACTGAACTTGGTGTTGTGGAAGGAATGCAATTTGATCGTGGTTATCTTTCACAATATATGGTAACAGATACCCAAAAAATGAAAGCAGATTTAGAGAATCCATATATTTTAATTACAGATAAAAAAATTTCAAATATTCAAAATATTTTGCCGATATTAGAACAAGTTCTTCAACAATCTCGTTCATTGTTAATTATTGCTGATGATATTGAAGGGGAAGCTTTAACAACACTTATCTTAAATAAAATTCGTGGAACCTTTAATGTGGTTGCTGTTAAAGCTCCAGGATTTGGCGATCGCAGAAAAGAAATGCTTGAAGATCTTGCAATTCTTACAGGTGGAACAGTTATTTCAGAAGATATTGGTTTAGAACTAAAAGAAACCAGTCTTGATATGTTAGGAAATGCTAGCAAGGTTGTTGTCGATAAAGATAATACAACGATTGTTGAAGGCGCTGGAAAAAAAGACGCAATTGAAAGTCGAGTTTCTATTATTCGTGCGCAAATTGCCGAAACAACAAGTGATTTTGACCGCGAAAAATTACAAGAACGTTTAGCTAAACTTTCAGGTGGCGTAGCTGTCATTAAAGTTGGTGCACCTACAGAAACAGAATTAAAAGAAATGAAACTTCGGATTGAAGATGCGCTAAATGCTACACGTGCCGCTGTTGAAGAAGGGATTGTTTCTGGTGGGGGAACAGCCTTTATTAATGCAATGCTTAAAGTTGCTAAATTAAAAGAAAAAGGAGATATGCAAACTGGTATTAATATTGTCTTGCGCGCATTAGAAGAGCCAATTCGCCAAATTGCTGAAAATGCTGGTTATGAAGGTTCTGTAATCGTTGATCGTTTGAAGAAAGAAAATATTGGTATTGGGTTTAACGCTGCAACTGGTGATTGGGTAAATATGATTGATGCAGGCATTGTGGATCCAACTAAAGTAGTGCGTTCTGCATTGCAAAATGCAGCTTCAGTTGCTTCACTAATCTTAACAACAGAAGCAGTTGTAGCTTCTAAGCCAGAACCACCATCTGCACCTGCTCCAGGAGGAGGAATGCCTGGTGGTATGGATCCATCCATGATGGGCGGCGGATTTTAAATAATTTTTAAAACTGCAAATAAAAACAAACATGACTTTTTAATAAACTTCATGTTTGTTTTTTTTGCTATTTTAGATTAATTTATGATGGAAATGATTATTTTTTCTCTTTTTCAAGAAAATAATCAGTTAATTTTTGATAATAAAGTTTTTCGATATATTTAGTAAAATTTAACCAATTTTTTTCTGTTACAAAAAGTGGAAAGCAAAATATAGATGCTCGGTTATTATACATATGTTCACTTTGATAGATAGTTAAATCTACTGAATCATTTGTTTTTGCTCTTACAAGCTGAGGAGATATAGAGCAAATTTTTATTTTTAAATTCTTTTGTATATATGGATCAAAATCTGAGTAAAAGTCAAAATAAATTGGTAGTTTCATCTTAAGCAGTATATTATCAATTAATTGATTCAAAAAATAACGAGTATAGGAATTTTGTGCAAAGGAATTTTTTAAAATGTTAGTATTATTGACTGATTTTTTTTGAAGAAGATAGTGAAAATTTGCTTTATTTGGATATTTTTTATAAAAAGTATCCAAATAAGGTTTAACGACAAAAGATTTAAATTTGATCGGAAGATACTGGTGCAAATGGACAAAATAAGTAAGTTCTATTGTAAGATTTTTTTGATCTTCATTGATTAAACGCGTAGGGAGAGATTTGTTTAAATTTTTAACAAAAATTTTTGCTTCAGGGTGTATTGGAATTTTTTGTGAAATCTTTTTTGATTGCTCTGGATGAAATAGATGATATCCTAAAATTAAAAATTGTAAATCGCTTGCACTTAAAAAACTAAAAACTAAATGAAAAGCTTTTATTTCAAAATCTGTTGAAATTCTATGAGACTTTTCAAAATTTGTTTGTGCTTTCTTGCCAAGAGAGTGAAAAAAAATTGCTAATAACCATATCTCAAAGCATTTATTAAGATTATGATTTAGATTTTTTATTAGTGTTTGTTTGCATTTTTTAAAAAAGTTCCATTCTTCTAGTGTAAAAAAAATTTTTAACAAATTAAAAGATGCAATACTTTGAAAAAAATGAATTAAAAACCAACGGACGTTTTTTTCTTCACCTTGAAGTGATTTTTTGGAAAAACTAATTGAGAAATGATCGAGTAAAATGTTTAATTTTTTCTTTCGTCGTTGAAATGTTGCGTAACTTAGATAGTATTTATTACAAAAGATTGTAGAAGTAATGCTTTTTTTTATTAATAGCTCTTTTAGTAATTGATAAGTCAAGCTATTGTCTAGAAGCTGTTGTGTTTTGTTATGATCTAATTTTTTAATTTTTTGGTCAATTAGAAAAAGCAGCATGTTTTTCTCCTTACTCTTAGATTAATTTAGTTTAGCAAAGATAAGAGTGAATTAGATTTTTCAAAAAACATCCACAAAAATTGCTAGCTTGTGATAATTAACCTCGGAGCTTATAATTCTTATAAGAATTATAAAGAGTAAGAACCTCGTTTATTTCCTTATTTAAAATCGAAGTTATGTTTTTTTCACAAAGGCAGACTTTTCAAAAAATAAAAAAGAATATGCAACAAAAAAGAAGGTAGAATTTATTACTTTAGATGATTATTTTAATTTTAAGAAATAGAGGCCAATATGGATATTCTAAAACATCTAAAGAACTTACGTAATGAGTTAAAAAAATACGCATATGAGTACTACACACTTGATCAGCCAAGTGTCGAAGATGCATATTACGATCAACTTTACAAAGAGTTAGAAACTTTGGAAGCTAAGCATCCTGAATTATCAATTCCGGCAGACTCTCCTACTCAGCGTGTAGGCGGTGTAATGTTAGATGGTTTTAAAAAAGTAGTACATGAAATTCCTTTATATAGTTTAGCTGATGTGTTCAATAAAGAAGAGATCATTGCCTTTGATAAACGTGTACAAAAAACGCTAGGTAATGCGATCGAATATCTTTGCGAGCTAAAAATTGATGGACTGTCGATCTCATTGAAATACATAGATGGAAAGTTAGTGCAGGCAGCAACACGTGGGAACGGGACAGTTGGTGAAAATATTACAGAGAATGTAAAGACAATTAAATCAGTCCCATTAATGCTCTCTGAAGCGGTAACGGTTGAAATTCGCGGAGAAGCTTACATGCCAAAGAATGCGTTTACTAATTTAAATGAAAAACGTATTGAAGAAGGAGAAGAGGCTTTTGCCAATCCTCGCAATGCTGCAGCAGGCTCACTACGGCAGCTGGATACCAAAGTTACGGCAAATCGCAATTTAAGTGCATTTTTTTATAATATCGCACAAGTTTCGAATTTTTCTGTTTTCTCGCAAGAAGAGGTATTGGCTCTGCTTAAGAAATGGCATTTAAAAGTAAATCAACAGCTTCGTAAATGCCATAGTGTAGAAGAAATTTGGAGTTATATCAAAGAAGTTCAAGATATGCGAGACTCGCTTTCTTACGAAATTGACGGAATAGTAATCAAAGTAAATTCCTTTACTCAGCAAAAAGAACTTGGATTTACAGTAAAAGCACCACGCTGGGCAATGGCGTATAAATTTCCACCAGAAAAAGTCAAAACAGTGATCAAGTCGGTGGAGTGGACAATTGGACGCACTGGAGTTGTAACGCCAACGGCTAATTTGCAACCTGTGAAAGTTTCGGGTAGTACCGTCTCACGTGCAACCTTGCATAATGTTGATTATATTGCAGCAAAAGATTTTCGTCTTAATGATACAGTCGTGTTATACAAGGCAGGGGATATTATTCCAAGAGTTGCAAAAGTTTTGCTTAAAAAACGCCCCAAAGGCTCGATACCGTTGATAATTCCTACAGTTTGTCCTGTCTGTAGCAGTAAATTGGTTCATTTGGAGGAAGAAGTAGCACTTCGTTGTATTAATCCTCAGTGTCCTGCTCAAATGAAAACGGGACTTATTCACTTTGTTTCAAGAGATGCGATGAATATTGCAGGATTAGGATTACGTATAATTGAACAGTTATTTGAGAAAAAATTGGTAAAAGACGTAGCTGATTTATATGCATTAAATATAAAGTGTTTATTGACTTTGGATAATATCAAAGAAAAATCAGCAACCAACTTATATCAAGCTATTCAAGCATCAAAAGTTAATTCATTAGAGCGTTTGCTTTACGGATTAGGAATTCGTCATGTGGGAAATAAAATTGCCAAAATTTTAGCTAAACATTTTAAAAATATGGATGGAGTAATTAAGGCAACTTCTGCAGAAATTGCTGAAATTGATAGTTTAGGGAAAGCTGTTGTTAATAGCTTGAAATCGTATTTTGCTAAAATAGAAGTTCAGGAGTTAATTGCTAAGTTAAAAAATCAAGATATAAATATGTGTTATCTTGGCTCTCAAAAACAAAATCTTGTTTTGAACAATTCATTCTTTGCTGGCAAAACAGTAGTGTTAACAGGAAAATTAACACCAAATCGCAGTACAGTAAAAGAAAAACTTGAAAAATTTAAAGCTAAAGTAACAGGCAACGTTTCGAAAAAAACAGATCTAGTTATTGCAGGAAGTGATGCCGGGAGTAAGTTGGCTAAAGCTAAGCAGCTAGGTATTGAAATTTGGAATGAAAAAAGGCTAAAAGTAGAGATAAATAAAGATTAAACAGCTCTTAGAAAAAATAATTGTAACGACAACTTACTTACTTTTATAATAAATCAACAAATTGTTCCGTATTTTCAGTAGCTGAAATTTCAGCTACTGAAACATTTTCCAAAGCATGTTTAGTTAGTCCTTCAACATCTAATAGTGCTTCATACTCTCTTGCTTTTTCTAAATTTGGTTTTGTTTTTGGTGATGGTGGAGCAAAAATGCTGCAACAATCTTCAAAAGGTAAAACGGATATTTGAAAAGTCTCAATCTTTTCAGCCAGTTCAATAATTTCTGCTTTATCCATAGTAACAAGCGGACGAATAATAGGTGCTGTTGCAACATCTTCAATTGTAATCATTGAATGAAGAGTTTGGCTTGCTACTTGCCCTATTGATTCACCATTGATAATAACTAAGGCATTTCGCTTTTTACGTAATAAATCAGTAATACGTAGCATCATACGTCTTGTAATTGTCATTAGATAAGGAAGTGGAACTTTAGCTTTGATTTCTTCTTGAATTCTGGTAAAAGGAATTTCAAAAAATTTAATACTTCCGTCAAAAAAAGTTAATTTTTGTGTCAAGTCTTTGGCTTTTTGCAAAGCTTTTGGTGAAGTGTATGGAGGAGATGCAAAATGAACAGCTTCAATCTTCATTCCACGCTTTATTGCTAAAAATCCTGCCACAGGGGAATCAATCCCACCAGAAAGCATTAACATGCCTAATCCACTTGTACCTACAGGAAGTCCGCCTGCTCCTTTAATTGTTGATGTAAAAAAATAAACACCATCCATTCTTACTTCAACTTTTAAGTTAATGTCAGGCTTTTTCATTTGTACTTTTATCTCTGGTAAACACTTAAGAATCGCTGATCCTAAAAATTGATTTAATTCATTGGTATCAAGCTTAAAATCATGATCTTGACGTTTAGCTGTGATTTTAAATGTTGCATTTGGTTTGTATTGCTCCTTTATGATTGATTGTGCAGTTTGTTTCATTATTTTTAAATTTTTTTCAACACGAACGACCAAAGAAAAATTAACAATCCCAAATACTTTTTTTAATTTTGGAATAATTAAATCGCTATCTTCACCATTAATTAAAAGATGTGCACGATCACGTTTTGCTAAGATTTTTACAGCGGGAAATGGCATTAAAGTTCTACGAAGATTTTTGGCTAATTGTTGAATAAAGCACTTTCGATTTTTTCCTTTTGTTGATAACTCACCATAGCGAATCATAATTTCTGTATATTTCATAAAAATCCTTTTAAAACTCCGCTTATCATCTTTAACTCCTAACACAAAGCAAAAAACGAAACGCCCAAATAAAAATTAAAAATAGCAAAATATTAAATAAAATACTTGGTCCCAATATAGAAACAATAAATAAAATAAGATTCACCTTAGCTAAATTAAAAATAATTTGCATTAACATCAATAATATCTGATAACTTGTAAAAGCAACAATAAAACTAGCTAGCTGCGTTAAAATATTTTTATTAATCGTTTTTTGAAAGCGAATAAACCAATAAGTAAATAACGGATAAAGAAACATATTTATTCCTAAAATTCCTGTAAAATAGCTATCACAAAGGCAACCGATGATAAATGCTAAAAGAATAATATAGTTTTTAGATAAATTTATAACTCCAACCAAAAAAATTAATAAAGTCAAGTTAGATAAAGTAAAATAATGATTCTTTGTCAAACCTTCCATAACAGTAGATAATTGACCATCAAGCAACATCCCCAAAAAGAAAATAATAGGAGCATAATATTTTACTTGTTTCATGGATTTGGCACCTCTTGAGATGATCTTTTAATAATAGTGACTACGGAAATAGCATACATAGCAGCTCTAGGTTGAACATAAATTTCTTTAGAAAGTCCATTTTTGCTTGATTTAATTTCTATAACTTTACCAATAAGCAAATCTGCCGGTGCTTTCCCACCTAAACCTGATGTTTGGACCAAATCACCTTTTTTTATTTCACTTTGATTTTGTATTTGATCAATTATTAATGTTTGCGTTTTTTCATCAAAACACTTGATTAAACCATTACCTTTATCAGCATTTGAGCTTGAAATGCGCACAGAATAGCGATTTACATCTTTATTAGTAGTTGTTAATAGTTCGACTTTAGAACTATGCTCATTTACTTGAATAACACGTCCAACTAAGCCACCTTTACTCATGACTGCCATATCTTTTTCAATGCCATTAGCACCTCCTTTATCTACAATTAAGTTATTTTGCCATAAATTTGTTGAACGATTAATAACATTAGAGGTGATTTTTTCAAAGTCAGTTAATGTGTCGTTTAATTTTAATTGCTCTTTTAAGTCTTTGATTTCTCTATCTTTGTTTTTGGACTTAATAACTGCTTCATCATAATCATCTAATTTTGCTTTTAATTGTTTATTTTCTTCATAAGTATTTACCAAATCGTTAAGCATATCAATTCCATTATGCAAAAATTTTACAGGCGCAGATAAAGCTTTATCAATAAAAGTGATAGAATCATTTATTGCAGAAGTTAGTATATTTGAGCGTTTTTTTTCATTTATAAAAAATACTGATAAACTAACTGTTATTAAGATAAAAATAATGATAATTAAAATAACAATAATATTTTTACTTAGGTTAAACTTTTTCACATATTTTCCTCGCATTAAGCTTGCTTTAATCATATTAGTTTCCTAATTTTAACATTTTCATTATATTTTCCGCAAGATGACATGCGAAGATGCGCGCAAAACGTATTGCCTCATATAAAAATACCCGCATACCCGCGAAACATGATTCGTTGCTTCAAATAAAAACATCCTTTAAATTTTAACAACTTCCTCTTTTAAAATAAATTTTTAATTATGTTATTAATTTATTTTCAATTTCTTATTTTGAGGGAAAGCAGACAGTACGTCAGATTTATCCTAACTATTAGGAATATTGATAACTCCCTTAAATTCTATCTGCAAGTTTTATGAACTTCTAAAATATGTTCTAAGCAATATATTCTGATAATGTGTATTTTCTCGGGATTGATATTGGAAAACGAACCCACGAAGTCGCCTTACTTGATAAAAAAGGTGCTTTAATTGGAAAAAAACTCTTCAAATTTTCAACACCAAACAAGAAAGTGAACAACTCCTTAAATTTATCAACCAACATCAGCTCCTTGCTAAAAACACAATGATTGGCATAGAAGCGACAGGACAATATTAGCTAAGGATTTATTCTTTTCTGTACAAGCTAGACTTTCCTGTAACGGCATTTAATACCATTCAATTCCGATGTATTGCGTGAATTCTACATTCGGAAAACAAAAACAGATTCTGTGAACACTGTACTGATTGCTCAAGTCATCCGAATGGATTTACTCGAAAAAACGGAACTACCGACAGAAGACCATCTTTCGTTTGAAACAGCTTGAACACTTTCGCTATAGCTGGCTTGGTTAATAAACCTTTGGACTTGAAACGAAAAATTATTGCTTGGCTTAGATCAAGTATTTCCGGAATATAATAAGTTGATCTCCGATATTTTTGACTGTTTTTCCACGCAGATTTTTTTACACTCCACATTTCCTAAAAAACTCCTTGAATTTGATACGCAACATTTACTGGTGTGAATAAAAGATTTAAACCATTAATTTCAAGAGATTTATTTTCTATTTCAAAATTTTTTTGTGAACAAAAATAATTTTGTAGGAAAAATAATCTTTTTTTTATTTTTCCTAAAGCTTTATCAGGAAAAACAAAGCAGGCATACAAACAAAAATTAAAGAATCGATTGAAAATAGACTCTAAACATTCAATAGACTTCCTCGGAAATTAGAGTATAAAGAGAATTCGTTTCAATTTTTTCCTGAGACAAAGAAAAAAACTTAAAGATACGTGGTGCTATTTTGAGGCTTTTTGACGCTAGAGGCACGGCTTCTAGGTGATGGATAAAGGAAAATGAACAGAAGTGAATTTTCTGTCGCCGTCAGGGAAAAAGAAAACGGAAATTATCATACATCTACTTTTCGAGGAGGTCTAATAACTCTTTTTCTTTTTCCGTTGTTATTTGATCAATTTTTTTTACTGCATCATCTGTTACTTTTTGAATATCCTTTTCTAAATCATAAAGATCATCTTCAGTTAACTCTGCGTTTTTTTCTTGCTTTTTTGCTTCATTCATTGCTTCTTTGCGAATGTTACGCACAGTAATTTTCGAATTTTCTGCAATTTTCTTTACCTCTTTAGCTAGCTCTTTACGTCTTTCCCGCGTTAATTGTGGAATCTCCAAACGAATTACATTTCCATCATTCATTGGTGTTAAACCTAGATTTGAAGCATTTAATGCTTGCTCAATGTCTTTTAAACCCGTCTTATCAAATGGCGTAATAAGTAATAATCGAGCCTCAGGAACTTGAATTCCTGCTACTTGATTAAGCGGTGTTGACACTCCATAATAATCTACATAAATCCGATCTAATAAAGAAGCATTCGCACGTCCTACACGAATTTGACCAAACTCACGATTTAAATTTTCCATTGCTTTTTGCATCTTATCTTTTATCTTAGGAATAATATCTACCATTTTTCTTCCTTTCTAATTATGAACAGTCGTTCCAATTTCTTCGCCAAGAACCACACGTTTAATATTTCCTGGTTCATTTAAATTAAAGACAACTAATGGAATATCATTATCCATCGAAAGCGAACTAGCTGTTGCATCCATTATTTGTAGTCCCTTAGCAATTATATCTAAATGAGTAAGCTGTTCATATTTTATAGCTTTTTCATCCTTTTTCGGATCAGCAGAATATACACCATCTACATTATTTTTAGCCATTAAAATGACATCAGCGTTGATCTCTGCAGCTTTTAAAGCTGAAGCAGTATCCGTTGAAAAATAAGGATTTCCTGTTCCGCTTGCAAAAATCACCACACGACCCTTTTCTAAATGACGCTCAGCTCTTCTGCGAATATACGGTTCAGCAATTTGCCTCATCTCAATTGATGTTTGCACACGTGTTGGCACGCCAATATTTTCAAGCGTATCTTGTAAGGCAAGAGCATTCATCACTGTTGCAAGCATGCCCATATAATCTGCCTGCGCACGTTCCATCCCCATACTTGCACCAACTTCACCACGCCAAATATTGCCTCCACCAACCACAACAGCAATCTCAACATCTAAATCATGGACCTCTTTTACTTCTGCGACTACTTGTTTTACAATTAAAGGATTAATACCAAAACCTTCATCTCCTGCAAGTGCTTCTCCACTAAGTTTTAAAACCACGCGTTGATATTTAGGATTTCCCATTCTTTTTGCCCCTTTAAAAGAATTTTTTATCGCTTTTAATCTTACCACAAAAAAGTGATAAAGAGCTTTAATAATTCCTTTACCATTCTCACTTTTCTTTAGATTCTGCTGCTAAGCGCTTTTCAATTAAAGCAAAAATACAACTCAACGAAAAAGTCATTCCCAGATAAAATACTCCGGCAACCAATAAAGGGGACAAAGCCTGATAAGAATTAGCTTGGATTGTTTTGGCCCCCCATAATAATTCTGTAAGTCCAATTGTTGTCAGTAGTGAAGAATCCTTTAAAATCGTTATAAATTCATTTCCTAAAGCTGGTAAAACATTTTTAAACGCTTGTGGTAAAACTACATAACGCATGGTTGCTAAAGAAGATAAACCTAGCGAGTAAGCTGCTTCTTTTTGTCCTTTGCTTACCGCTTGGACCCCTGCACGAATCACTTCTGAAATATAAGCTCCTGAATTAAGTGATAGCGCAAAAATGCCGATAAATAATCTGCCCAAATCAATATCCAAAAGACCCACCGAAATTGAAGGTAAAGACAACTTAATAACTACATACCACACTAAAATCTGAAGCAACATCGGTGTTCCTCTTAAAATCTCCACATAAAGATTAGCAATGATTCGTAAAATTTTACCCTTTGATAATTTTACCAATGCCACAATCGTTCCAATAATTAAACCAAACAATACAACAAAAAAGGCTATGATCAACGTTACTATCGCTCCATCATAAAAGTAAGGCAAACTCTTTGGTAAAAAGTTAAAATTAAAACTACTTCCTTTATCTTTTTCATTTTCTTTTGCTCCGTTTTTATTGACTGCTTTTGCTTGCAACTTTCCATTTTTTTTCAAATACTCTTTTATTTTCCCACTAATAATCTGCTTTTTGATAATTTTATTAATTTTTTGTTTCAATCTTCCACTATGCTTAGGCAGAACTAATCCATTATTCTCTTCGCCTGTTTTTATAAACTTCACTTTTGCAATCGCAAGATCTGGCTTATTAATCTCATATCCTTGTGCAACTGCCGAATCTAAAATCATTGCTGCCACTTTGCCTGATTGTAACTGTATTATGCCATTTGGAATCGTATCTGTGGTCACAATCTGGGAATTAGGTAATTGCTTTTTGGCAATTTCATTTTGCACAGAACCTTGTTGAACCAAAATTTGTTTCCCATTAAAGTCTGATAAGTTTGTATACTGAGCTGCTTTATTTTTATTAACCAAAGCTAATTGACCTGAATGATAATAAGGAATAGAAAAATCAACAGACTTTTTATGTTCTTCAGTAATATTAAAACCAGAAATTGCAATATCTGATTTACCCGAAGTTACTGATGCTAAAACTGAATCAAATTGCATATTTTTAACTTCAAGTTTTACACCTAAATCTTTAGCAATAGCCTTTGCTAAATCAATATCCATCCCTACAATTTTATTTTTTCTATTTTTTAAAATCTGAAACTCATAGGGCATATAATCTGCTGAAGTTGCAACAATTAAAGTACCTCTTTTTTTGATTTGACTTAAAGCATCATCTTTAGTTTCATTTGCACTTTCACAACCTGTTATCATAAATAGAAAAAAAATTATAAAAGAAAATATTACTGAAACTTTTTCCCATTTCACTTTATCTCCTCCGCTTTTACCCTAATTAGCCTCCATTTACTATAACAGTTTATTTATAAATTCGGCAGTTTAACACTTAAAATTTTATCAATTTTAACTTATTAATGTTACAATTTTCCTAATAATAATTGCAAACAATTTTCTTGCTTTTACTTCCTTGTTACATCAATCACTAAACCCAAAAGAAGTAAAAATGGAGGCTAAAATGGCACTAAAACTAATTAGTTGGAATGTTAATGGATTGCGAGCTATCGAAAAAAAAGGCTTTAAAGAAATTATGCAAAATTTTAATGCCGATATTTTTGCTATCCAAGAAACTAAATTACAAAAAGGTCAAATCGATCTTGAATTTGAAGGCTACTATGATTATTGGAACTATGCTTTGAAAAAAGGCTATTCAGGAGTTGTTATTTGGGCCCAAAAAAAGCCTTTAAATGTTTTTTATGGCATGGGAATTGAAAAACACGATCAAGAAGGACGTTTAATTACGCTGGAATTTGAAAATTTTTTCTTTGTTGGCTGCTATACACCAAATTCACAAAATCATCTGCAACGCCTAGAATATCGCCAAAAATGGGAAAATGATTTCCGTAAATATCTAATAAATCTTAAACAAAAAAAATCAGTTATTCTTTGTGGAGATTTAAATGTCGCTCATCAGAACATCGATCTTAAAAATTGGAAAACAAATAGTAAAAATGCTGGCTTCACGCCACAAGAACGCAGCAAGTTCACTGAACTTTTAAACGCCGGATTCACTGATACCTTTCGCCATTTATACCCTGACGTTAGTGGCGTATATTCTTGGTGGAGTTACCGTTTTAATGCTCGTAAAAATAACGCTGGATGGCGCATTGATTACTTTTTAACGAGTAATGATCTAGCTTACAAAATTAAAGAAGCAAAAATTCACATGGATATCTTTGGCAGCGATCACTGTCCAGTGGAATTAGAAATTGATTTTTAACTTGTATAGTCAATGAACTTTAAAATTACGACCAACACTTAAAATAGTGGTCGTAATTTTAAATCGTAGAACCAAATATCCAAACTAAAACTCCCACATATTCTACTACTCTTCCCCAATTCGGATCCGCTGCAATTAGAAAAATAGAATTTACCTAAATTTCTTGTTTTTTAAAAGTAAATAAGGAAACGATACTAATTATTACAGCAAAGCTAATAATAAACAACAGCGCTTGCCACCAAAGCAGATAAACTCCTTCGCCTGGTTTTTTTTTTTGTATATTCCATAAGCCTTAGTTAAATTATGAAAAAGTTCATTTGGTATTAAATAATTATATAAAAAATTGAAAAAATTACCCATCAAATGATAAGAGTATTTTTTTTAAAAAACATTAAAAGTTAAGTGTTCTTTAATGTTTTTGCCAATGTAAATTGATATAAAAGGTAATAGCATACAAACTATTCCCGTAATCATCATATAAAGCGAAGATATTAGACCTTTTGCTAAAAAGTAACAAGTTCGATTAGGTGTAGTCAGCAAAGATGGATTAATGGTGCCATTATCAAATTCATTAGTTGCAAAAATAATTACAATAACTCCACAAGCAACAATGATCAACTGTCCGCAAATGCCACGAGTAAATTTCCAAATTCCCCCTCTATACGTAAATGTGAACATTAGCCCCCCTCTGGAACTAGATGTATGAGAATTTCTTTTTCTTTTTCCCTGACGGCGACAGAAAATTCACTTTTGTTCATTTTCCTTTATCCATCACCTAGAAGCCGTGCCTCTAGCGTCAAAAAGCCTCGAAATAGAAACACATATCTTTAAGTTTTTTTCCTTGTATCAAGAAAAAATTGAAACGAATTCTCATTATACCCTAGTTTCAGAGGAGGGCTATTGAATTAGATAAATAAATCAAGCTATAGCTTCATCATCAAAACATAGCAAATAATATCCCTTATTTTATATACTAATTGCATATCTACAAACTTTACTCTCAAAAATTTTTTCTATCTTACTTTTTATTAAGCAACGTTTGCACAGCCGTAATAATCGCAAGCTTATAAACATCTTCTTCATTAGCACCGCGCGAAAGATCAGAAATTGGTTTATTAAGTCCTTGTAAGATCGGACCAATTGCTTCAAAATTGCCAAGACGTTGAGCAATTTTATAGCCAATATTCCCTGATTGTAAATCTGGAAAAACAAACACTGTGGCTTTACCTGCAACTTTTGAATCAGGTGATTTTAAATGTGCAACAGATTCTACATAAGAGGCATCAAATTGCAGCTCTCCATCAATAATATCTTCAGGAGCTAATCTTTTAGCAATCTTTGTTGCTTCTACTACTTTTTCAACCTCTGGTGATTTAGCTGAACCTTTTGTTGAAAAACTTAATAAAGAAACTCTAGGATTAATGTCAAACAATTTCGCTGTATAAGCAGATTCCACAGCAATTTCGGCTAACTCTTGCGCACTAGGATTAATATTAATCGCACAATCAGAAAATAAATATTTTTCCTGATCACGCCCACGAACCATTAAAAAGGCTCCAGAAGTCCGCGTAACACCTGGACGTGTTTTAATAATTTGCAACGCTGGTCTAACAGTATCCCCTGTTGAATGAATTATTCCTGAAACCATTCCCTCTGCTTTACCCATATATGCTAACATCGTGCCAAAATAATTGTAATCATTAAACAATAATTTACGCGCTTGATCCTTAGTAATTTTACCTTTGCGAACAGTTACAAAAGCGTTTAACATCTCTTCAAAATATTCATAATTTGCCGGATCAATAATTTCAAACATCGACGGTTGTAACCCTCGATTATTAATTGCTAAGCAAACCTCTTCAACATTTCCAATCAAAATAGGTTCCATTAACTGTTCTACTTTTAAACGCGCAACTGCACCCAAAATACGATTATCAGTGCTTTCTGGAAAAATAATTCTAATACCACGTTTTACAATTTTAAAACGCAAACTATCAAATAATTCCAATAATATCATTCCTTTTTTAATCTTTTCTAAGATCCTGTTTATGATCTCTAATAGTGAAGTGAATTCACCGCTTGGAGATCATAAGCAAGCTCTAAGAGATAATAGGCTTCCTCGAGAACTAGATGTATGAGAATTTTGTTTTCTTTTTCCCTGACGGCGACAGAAAATTCACTTTCGTTCATTTTTTTTTATCCATCACCTAGAAGCCGTGCCTCTAGCGTCAAAAAGCCTCGAAATAAAAACACGTATCTTTAAGTTTTTTTCCTTGTATCAAGAAAAATTGAAACGAATTCTCATTATTCCCTAGTTTCAGAGGAGGGCTAATGTTTATTTTTTTAACGTTAAAAAATTTAAAGAAAGAATCTTAAGTTTTTTTTAAAGAGACTTGAGAAGATCTTTCTTTGAGCGTAAAATGCCGCATTAACGACAATTTTCAGATTTTTACAAAATCAGTATTTTCAAGTAAGGGGATAGATAGTTTTATCTTTACAGCTGTTTGAAAAATTTACCATTAGTAATGCGTAATCTAAAATCTGCTTAACCAAAAGAAAATTTTTCCTTCTAAGTTGATTTACAAGGAGCAAAAATCAATCCTCCATTTTGACTTTTATATGCTACATACTCTAAATTGAGCGTCTACATCTAATTATTTGGGAAGCAATAAGAAAATAGAATTTCCAACTTTTCTAGCAGTGGCTATTAACATAACTAAATCTCTTTTAATTAAATTATACAACATTTTTTTCTTACTTCTTAAATTCTTTTACCAAATTTAGAAATCATTGCCAGTTTTTTTGATCTTTTTTAAATCGCTTTAACAAAGATAATTCTTCCTTATTGACATAGCCAATTTCTTTAGCAATTTTAATTAAAGATGTATAATTAGAAAGCGTTGACAGCTCAACTTTAGCTTTTTTAAAATTTGCTAACCCCTCTGATAACTCATAAGTAAAAATTGCTGCAACACCTAAAACATCTGCTCCTTCACGTTTTGCTGCTGCTACAGCTTTTAAAACAGATCCGCCTGTTGAAATCAAATCTTCAATAACAACCATCTTAGCATTTTGGCAAATTTTTCCTTCGATCTGCTTTTCCTTACCGTAATCCTTTGGCTTTGAGCGAATATAAACAAGCGGCAGATTTAACTTTTCTGCCACCCACGCTGCATGAGGAATTCCTGCAGTAGCTACTCCTGCAATCACTTCCACATTAGGATAAACCTCTTTTATTTTTTGAGCGAAACCTTTAGTAATCAATCTTCTTACTTTGGGAAAGCTCATCGTTATGCGATTGTCCGTATAAATCGGAGCTTTTATGCCTGAAGTCCAAGTAAACGGCTCTTTAGGCGATAAAAAAACTGCTTTAATCTCTAGTAAATTCTTAGCAATATCTCCAACTAAATTTAGCATGGCTTTAACGCTCCTTTTTATTCCACTCTTCTTTTATCCTCTGATAAGCTTGATACGGCTTTTTTGCTTGAGTAATCGCTCGCCCCACAACAATATAATCTGAACCAAGCTTACGTGCTTTACTTGGTGTGAGCACTCGTTGTTGATCATTAGCACTTTCACCCATAGGTCGAATCCCTGGAGTTAAGCAAATAAAATCAGCTGCTGTCTTGGCTTTAATTTTTTCAACTTCTAGTGCTGAACAAACCACCCCATCAAGACCAGCTTTTTTTGCATTTTGCGCATAGTTTACCACCGACTCTTTTAAACTAACTGATATTAACTGCTCTTTTTTCATACTTTTTTCACTAATTGAAGTCAACTGTGTAACTGCAATTAATTTAGGAATTTTTTGATCTTTAAGCGTCCCTTCAATTAAGCCATGGCAAGCTGCTTCCATCATTTTAATGCCACCAGCTGCATGAACATTTGTCATATTAACGCCAAGCTTTGCCAAACAACGCATCACTGATTTGACCGTATTTGGAATATCATGCAACTTTAAATCCAAAAATATAAAATGCCCTAAATCCTTTAAAAACTTAACAATATCTGTTCCTTCTTGATAAAAAATTTCCATACCAATCTTTACAAACAATCTCTCATCTACTGGAAATTTCGCTAGAAAATTGACAAGCTTCATTTTATTTGGAAAATCTAGTGCAATCACAGGCCTACTTTCTCTTGCATCTCTTCCCATTCTTTCTCACGCTTCTTTCTTATTTCATCTATCAACTGTTGAATCGATTTTACTTCATATTTATCCATCACTCTTGGCAAATCTTCAATAATCTTTGGGCAAATGTACGGATCTGTAAAATTCATCGTACCAATTGCCACCGCACTTGCCCCAGCAATGATAAATTCTAGTACATCTTCTGCTGAAGTAATGCCCCCCATACCGATAATTGGCAAATGACTCGTCTGTGATACTTGATGAATCAACTTCAAAGCCACAGGCTTAATCGCAGGACCCGATAAACCCCCTGTAGTGTTTGCTAAAATCGACTGCCTCGTTTTTAAATCAAAACGCACGCCCCTCAAAGTGTTAATCATTGTAAAACCATCCGCACCACCTGCTTCCACAGCTTTAGAAATTTTCACAATATCAGTTACGTTCGGTGATAATTTTACATAAAGCGGAACACTTGCTTGCTCTTTACAACATTTTGTTAAACGATAAGCAACATCAGGTTCTGTCCCAAATGCCAGACCACCATGTTTTACATTCGGACAAGAGATATTTAACTCAATTGCCCCTACATTTGGTGCATCACCAATTTTCGCACAAACTTCCACATAATCCTCTTCACAAGCACCTGCAACGTTTGCAATGATTGGCAAATCATACTTTTCAAGTGCAGGGAGTTTTTCTTTCATAACAACATCTAAGCCAGGATTTTGCAAACCAATAGCATTAAGCATTCCTGAAGGAGTTTCCGTAACCCGTGGTATTTGATTACCAAAACGAGCAAGGGGGGTTGTTGCCTTAATCATAATTGAACCTAAACATTTTAAATCATAATATTTTGCATACTCCTCACCAAAACTAAAACATCCAGATGCTGGCATAATCGGATTTTTTAAATTAAGTCCAGGAAGTTTTATTGCTAAACGATTTTTCATAAAATTCTCCTTATATGTTGAGTTCTTAAAATCGACTAAACTTCTTTCAATCACTTCTTTGCTTTCAACTCCAAAATCGTATCACGAAGCATAGCAGCCACTTCAAAATCAAGTGCTTTAGCTGCTTCTTTCATTTCTTTTTCCAGATTTAAAATCACTTGTTCTTTTTCTTTCTTTGACATTTCCTCATAGTTAGGCACATCTTTGATTTTTTTCTTATCTTTTGTAACCGCCTTAGTAATGGCAATGAGATCACGAATTTCTTTTTTAATTGTTTGCGGGATAATCCCGTGCTTTTGATTGTATTTCATCTGGATTGCACGACGACGTTTTGTCTCTTTAATAGCCATTTTCATAGAATCAGTTATCTTATCTGCATACATAATCACTTTACCATTAGCATTCCTTGCCGCGCGTCCAATCGTTTGCACAAGCGAGAAAGCGCTACGCAAAAAACCTTCCTTATCCGCATCAAGAATAGCCACTAATGACACTTCAGGCACATCAATTCCTTCTCTAAGCAAATTAATACCAACCAAAACATCAAAAACACCTAAGCGTAAATCACGAATAATCTCTGTTCGCTTAAGAGTATCGATATCACTATGAAGATATTTAACTTTAACGCCCATTTCTTTTAAATAATCCGTTAAATCTTCTGCCATCTTCTTAGTTAAGGTTGTAACAAAAATGCGTTCACTTTTTTCAACTCGCTCATTAATTTCCCCCAATAAATCATCCATTTGCCCCATAATCTCTCGCACTTCAACTTCTGGATCAAGCAAACCTGTTGGTCGAATAATCTGCTCAATCACTGTTTTTGTTTGTGCCTCTTCATAAGGACCAGGGGTTGCTGAAACATAAATAATCTGCGGAATATGATCTTCAAATTCTTCTAAACGTAAAGGCCGATTATCAACCGCACTTGGCAAGCGAAAACCATAATCAACTAACATCTTTTTGCGCGCCCGATCCCCATTATACATTCCGCGAATCTGTGGCATGCTCACGTGACTCTCATCAATCACAAAAAGTGAGCCTTTAGGGAAAAAATCAAGTAAAGTATATGGAGGCTCTCCTTCAACTCTTCCTTCCATATGGCGTGAATAATTTTCAACACCATTGGTATAACCCATCTCTCTTAGCATCTCAATATCGTAATTTGTACGCTGCTCTAAGCGTTGTGCTTCAAGTAGCTTATTTTCAGCGCGCAATACCTTAAGACGATCGTTTAACTCTGCTTGAATTCTAGAAATTGCTACTTCCATGTGCTTTTCATTCATCATAAAATGCGTTGCTGGAAAAATCGCAACATGTTTGGTTTCGCCTATAATTTTACCAGTTAATGCCTCAACTTCTCTAATTCGTTCAATTTCATCGCCAAAAAATTCTATCTTGTATGCATGCTCACCAAAACTAGCCGGAAATATCTCCACAATATCTCCACGAACACGAAAACTACCACGCTTAAAATCAATATCATTGCGCTCAAATTGAAGCTCAACTAACCTATTAAGTAAATCATTGCGCTTAAACTCTTGCCCAGAACGAAGAGACACAACATTTTTTTGATACTCTTCAGGAGAACCCAAACCATAAATACAAGAAACAGAAGCTACGACAATCACATCTCGTCGTTCTAACAGTGCATTTGTTGCCGAATGACGAAGTTTATCAATCTCATCATTTATACTTGAATCTTTTTCAATATATGTATCACTTGAAGGAACATAAGCTTCCGGCTGGTAGTAATCATAATAAGAGACAAAATACTCCACCGCATTCTTGGGAAAAAATTCTTTAAACTCTCCGTATAACTGCCCAGCAAGTGTTTTATTGTGTGCAATCACAAGTGTTGGCCTTTGTACTTTTTGAATTAAATTAGAAATGGTAAATGTCTTCCCTGTTCCTGTAGCTCCTAGCAAAATTTGCGCACACTCTCCACCTAAAACATTCTCTGCTAAAGCGCTAATTGCTTCAGGCTGATCGCCACTAGGCTTATATGGTGCAACTAATTCAAATAACTTCTCTAACTTCGCTTCAATCATTTTTAACCACATCTCTTTAAAATTATAATTTGTTTTATTATGTATAATATTAGACTTCCTCAAAAATTAGATGTATGAGAACTTCGTTTTCTTTTTCCCCGATACATCGTCAATAAGCCTCAAAATAGAAACACGTATCTTTAAATTTTTTTCCTTATCTTAGGAAAAAATTGAAACGAATTCTCTTTATAACCTAATTTCAGAAGAGGCCTATTCTTCCAAACTAATATCACATTTATCACATTCTTATCATGAATATGATAAGCATTGTACACGGGAAAATAAATTAATGATAAAAATAAAACAAGGTAAAATTTCACAAAAAAATATCAAACATTTGCTAACTATTATAGCTTTCACACTTTTTAGTGCAATCCTTTTTTTCAAGGTTGATACAGCTTATGCATGCCGTCTAGAAAATTTTCTATTGCTAGAGGTACAATAATCTAGAATATAAAAAAGGTCTAGAGATTTTGTTTATATATTCGCTATAACTAAACAAACTTATTAAAACTTTGATATGTTAATTTCAATTCAAATTGCTATATTATTATAATTTGATTTGAAAAGTCTCTTTAATGAATATTTACTTTTTAGTTGCATTTAAAGATGTTTTTTCATCATATTGCATTATTTGTTGGTTTAAAAGTAGTAAAGTATAGTAAAATAGATGAGTAGAAAATTAGCATGTTTAACAAATAATCAAAATAAAAAGGAGCGTTTTTTATGGTTCAAAATAACTTTCAAGATTTACAATCAAAAATTGGGAAGATGTTGCAAAAACACAGAAAATTAAGAGCTCTTAATGCAGAAGAGGTATCCGAAGGCATATGTGACAAAAGAATTCTATCTCAATTTAAAAATGGAAAAATACAGTCAGAATATGCTGCTTCTCTTGCCCTAGCTCAAAGAATTCACTTACCTCTAGAAGAAATTGATTCAATAGCTAAGAATTATCAAGCTGACCCTAATGAGCAATTTTTTAAAGATGTTTATATATACTATAATGACAAAAAGATTGATAAATTAAAAGAATTATTAAAAAAGAAAAGAGAACGACAAAATCCAGAATAGGTAGCTGTTTAACGATTTTGATGCTTTCTGCCATGATTCATGATTTAGATCACAACTTTCCTATTTCAGAAGATGTTTTTCAAAATGCCTCTAATTATCTGTTTAAAACAACTCAGTGGTCCTATTATGAATTATCACTGTTTTGCAATGTTGCTCATGTTTTAAAGATTGATCTTAGTTGTGCGTTAATGCGAAATATCATTAATCACAAAGAAATTTTTTGTGACACTAGAGATCGAAAGAGACTTCTTATAATCACGTTAATTAACGTAATGTATCCTTGTCTTCAGCATAACTATTTTGATGATTTTAATGATTTCTTTGAACTTGCATATAGATTAATTGTAGAAGAACGAGATAATTGCATGCGAGAAGAATGCACTTTAGATTTTCTGAAAGGTTTATATATGTTTATAACTGGGCACAAAGATAATGGTCGAAAAGTGATGAGTAACGTAATCAATTTTTTATTACTACGCAACTATGATGAGTTGGTAAAGCAATTTCAAAGTTACTATGATGAAGTTCTTATAAAAGATATTCAGCGTAGACAAGAAAAAAGAGAGTAATTAAATTGTCATGAAAATTAATTAAAAATAATAAATTAATCCTTCAGGAAAATATATATTTCCTGGAAGATTTATATTAATAACTTAGAATTTGTAAAAAATATCATTTTTGGAAAATTTAACTTCATAAAAATGGAAAATGATGATAAAAACAAATACCTCCATAATTAAACAATAGACCTAATTTTAAAATAGGTCTATTGTTATCCTTTCTTTTGCAAATAAATCGTATAATCTTTATCATTTTTTTCTAATTTTCCTTTTAATTTACGTTTCTTTATCTTCAAAGTAAATTCTTTAGCCTTTCTTTTTAAAATTCCAATTCGCATATCAGGCATTTTTTGATATTGGTTGTTATCAGAAATTTGCTTTATCTTTAATGAGACACCTGGAATCTTTTGAAAAGAAACTGTGCCATCCGCAGGATTTATCTCACTAATTATTAATTTACCATTCTTACGTTTAGGCTTTTTTCCTCTTCGATCAAATAATTGATAGCAAGTGCCAACTGCAGGTTGACCTCCTTCACCCAAAACTCTAAAATTCAAATTATATAAACTACGTGCATGTTTTAAACGAAGATAAGAAAAATAAGAAAGAAAGACAGCAAGTACTCCAGCTGCAGAAAGTCCTATTACTAATTTTGCAATCTTTTTCTTTTGAGCTGATTTAATTGATCTCATATCTTCATACATTGACGGTGTAAATGAAATACGTTTACCAACCACTAATAAACGATGAGAATTGATCATATATGGCGTACAAGTTAAAAGAGTTACTGTATCCTGTTCATCAATAGGATCTAATTTACTTAAATCATCTGGTAAAACCACATGGCGTGCATAAACTTCATAAGCTAAATACTTTTCATCCACTTCAACAATAAACTTATCACCATTTTTTAACTTATCTAAATCAGTAAATAAAGTTGCCGTAGGCAAACCGCGATGCGCTGTAATAACAGTATGCCCTCCCTTTCCACTACCGGGAAAATTACTTTTTGAAAACCACGTTGCCCCGCAATCCATAAATGTATCATTGATCGTATCAAAAATCGGTAATTTCTGATCAATTTTTGGAATATAAATAAATCCAATCGTATGTTTTACTAAAAATTCTGTTTTCGGATTACTAGCTAGATCTTTTGCATTTTGTAAAGAAACATTTGAAAATGGATCCTTTAAAGCTTCTTGTCTTTGATGTTGAGAGCGCAATTTTTTATTTTGCTCTTTACGAAATTTTTCATTTTCTTTAGAATGATACTCATCATTTACTTTATTAGCTAAAGCATCATTTAATACATCACAATAAAGAGGATAAGCAGTAGTAAGTGCTCCTCCCAAAAAAATAAAAACGGCTAATATTTTAAAAACAAATTGAGGAATTGCCCATTTTTTTTCTTTTGGCATTTTGGTCATAAAAAATCTATCTATCCTTTCCTAATTTTTATTTTTTAACGGATTAATAATCACCAATTCTTTGCCTTTTAACTGTTGCCAATTAAATTTGTTTAAAACACGATGAATAATTGAAGCAGAAAAAAAAGGATCTTTAATACTATGCATTTTAAATTTTACTTTATTAAGTACGCGATATCCTTTAGGAGTCTCTACTTGCTTAATAATATATTTTCCTCCAGGAAGGCCGGTAAATACAACTTCACCATTTCGATTAGGTGATGCAAGTAACAACTGACCATTTTTAGATAATGGTGTTTTACCATTGGCTCCAAACAATTGATATTTGGCTTGTGTTAAACCTTTTTTTCCTGTACTATCCATCACACGAAAACGTAAATTATAACGTCTGCGTTTTAATTGCATACTTACCCAAAAGAAACGCAAAAGCATAAATACTCCACCTACTGCTGAAGATAGCGCAGCATAAACTTTGATATTTTTATTTTTCTTTGCTTTAGCAATTTCGTTAATCTCTTTAAACATATTGGGCGTAAAAGGCACTCTTTCTCCTGTCACCAAAAGTCGATGAGTATTAATCATATATGGAGTACAAGTTACTAATGTTACCAAATCTTTATCACTCTTAAGATTCAAAATTCCTGTCTCTTCTGGCTTTACTGTTTTCTTTTCAAATACTTCATAAGCCAAATAGTTATCATCTTGTTTAATAATAAAAATATCCCCATTAACTAGCTTTGGTAAGTCTGTAAATAATTCCGCTGTTGGCAAACCGCGATGTGCAGTAATGATTGAATGCTCTCCTTTTCCGCCATCAGGAAAACTAGTATCCGACATCCAAGTTGCTCCTTGTGAGAGAAAACGTTCATCTGTACTATCAAATACTGGAAGACCTACACTAATTTTTGGGATATAAATTACTGCAATGGTATGTTGTGCATAAAAATTAGGATGGAAGGCATCAAAATTTGCTTTATCCAAACTTGCTTGTGAAAATGGATCCTTTAATGCCTTACTTTTTTGTTTTTCTGCCAGGTTCATCTCTTTTAATTTTTTTGCTTGCTTCTTGCGAAACTCTTTATTTTCTTTAGATTGATAACGATTAATTACTGCTTTTCCAATGCTATCATTCAAAGCATTGACAACAAAAGGATATGCCGTAACTCCCGCTCCAGTTAACATAAAAAAAACAATAAAAACACGCATTAAAAATTCACGAATCGCTTTTTTAGATGCTTTTTTATCTGGTTTTGGAACCTTCACAAAATCCCTTCTCTCATTAAATTATAACTATATTCATAATATATCATAATTATTTAATCATGACAACTATAATTTAATAGACCTCCTCGGAAATTAGGGTATAAAGAGAATTAATTTCAATTTTTTCCTGAAACAAAGAAAAAAACTTAAAGATAAGTAGTTGCTATTTTAAGGCTTTTTGACGATGTATCGAGGAAAAAGAAAACGAAGTTCTCATACATTTAATTTTCGAGGAGATCTAATAAAAAAAAGATTATCTAAATGCCAGAAAAGCTAATCCTATCATCCTACATTTAGATAACCTATTTTGATCCTAAAAATTCGTTCTTCAATCTTTTTTTATGTTGTCTTCCTCTACTTCTTCAACTAATTCTTCCATCACAAAATCCACTGTTTTCTCTTCACTAACTTTAGATTCGGAAGGAACGTTTTCTTCTACCATTTGATCTTCGCCTTGATTTACTTCAATAAATGCTTCTGCCATTTTAGCTGTAATTAATTTTACTGAACGAATCGCATCATCATTTGATGGAATCACTACATCGATTTCATCTGGATCTGCATTTGTATCCACCATTGCTACAATTGGAATATTTAATTTACACGCTTCTTTTACCGCGATATTCTCTTTACGTGGATCAACAATATAGATTACATCAGGAATACGCGGCATATCTTCAATACCGCCTAAAAATTTTTCTAAACGATCACGCTGTTTCTTTAAAAGAACAACTTCCTTTTTAGGAAGAACATCAAACGTTCCATCTTTTTCCATTTTCTTAATTTGTTTTAAGCGTCCAATACGTTTTTGAATTGTATTCCAGTTTGTTAGCGTCCCACCTAACCAACGATGGTTTACATAATATTGTCCAGATCGTAAAGCATCCTCCTTAATAGCTTCTTGTGCTTGTTTTTTTGTTCCCACAAATAAAACAACTCCGCCTTTATCAGCGACTTGTTTCATATAAGCATATGCCAAATCAATTAATCTAACAGTTTTTTGCAAATCAATAATGTAAATACCATTACGTTCTGTAAAAATATATCTTTTCATCTTTGGGTTCCAACGACGTGTTTGATGTCCAAAATGAACTCCTGCCTCTAAAAGTTGTTTCATTGAAATTACTGCCATTTTTATTTTCCACCTTTTCTTTTTTATCCTCTCCAAAATTTACACGATTTAAAACTTTAAGCAAAATTTACTTAAAAGCAGGCTCAAACGCTAATTTTGGATGTGTAATTATTGCTTTAAGCAACTTTAAATATTGTAACGCCTAAGTATAAATTTCGTCAACTAAACGAATTTTTTAACAAAAAATACTCAGGAAAAAGAGCTTAAAGTTTACTCCGAGTCTCTTTTATGATAATTTTTAATTATTAAAAAATATTTATGAGGAAATTTTGATGGAAAATTGTATTTTTTGTAAGATTATCGCTAAAAATATTCCTAGCGCTAAAATCTATGAAAATGAAAAAGTTTATGCTTTTTTAGATTTAAGTCAAACAACTTTAGCTCATACATTACTGGTACCTAAAATACATGTAAAGGATATTTTTGAATATGATGAAAAAATTGCTAGTGAAGTATTCACACATATACCCAAAATTGCTCAAGCATTAGAAAAAGCTCTCCCTGATATGAAAGGATTAAATATTATTAATAATAATCGTAAAATAGCTTATCAATCAGTATTTCATTCGCATATTCATTTAATTCCACGTTATAGCAGCGAAGATGATTTTCACATTCATTTTGGTGATCATAGTGATCAATACACAACTACATATTTAAAAAGAGTTGCTCAAAAAATTGAAGCAGCTATAAAAATAAAAAGGAATTAATGGCCTTTTTTTATCCTTTCAAATAATTATTTGCGTTTTAATAGATCTCTATTCTACCTGAGGGTTGATCTTAAAGCCTGTTTATGATCTTCTAACAATAAATAAGCTTATTAATAGACTCTTACAAAACAAGCAAAGCTTGAAACAATTTAATAAACGTAACCCATTTTGCTAAAAATCAAAAACAGCCCTCTTTTTAAAGAATATTCTAATTGCCTACATAATCTCTTTTATTTTATTAAACTTGCAAAGTAAGCAAGGGTGCGAACCAATTGAGCTGTATAGGACATTTCATTGTCATACCAAGATACTGTTTTAACCAATTGTGTATTATTATCACCATGCATAATTTCTGTTTGCGTTGCATCAAATAATGAACCATAGATCATCCCAACAATATCAGAAGATACAATTTCATCAGTATTATATCCATAAGATTCAGTAGCTTCAGCTTTCATAGCTTTATTTACTTCATCAACTGTTACTTTTTTACCTAAAATAGTTACCAATTCAGTTAATGAACCAGTTGGAATCGGAACACGTTGTGCATGTCCAGAAAGTTTCCCATTTAACTCAGGAATAACTAAACCAATTGCTTTAGCTGCGCCTGTTGAGTTAGGTACGATATTTTCTGCAGCAGCGCGTGCTCTACGCAAATCTCCACCACGATGAGGTCCATCAAGCGTCATCTGATCTCCTGTATAACCATGAACAGTTGTCATTGTTCCTACTTTAATACCAAAGTGCTTATGCAAGGCATCGGCCATCGGTGCTAAACAGTTGGTTGTACAAGAACCAGCAGAAATCACTGTTTCAGAACCATCTAGTGTGCTGTGGTTCGTGTTATAAACAATTGTCTTAACATCAGCTCCACCAGGAGCAGTAATAACCACTTTTTTTGCTCCACCTTTAATATGTTGTTCTGCTTTTTCCTTTGAAGCAAAAAAACCAGTTGCTTCAAGAACAACGTCTACACCCCATTTATTCCATCCAATTTCAGCCGGATTAGGATTTTTAGAAATTGCAACTTTTTTATCATTTACAACAAAAGCATCCTCTTGAACTTCAACTGTTCTATCAAAACGTCCTTGTGTTGTGTCATATTTCAATAAATGAGCCAACATACGAGAATCTGTTAAATCGTTAATCGCAACAACTTCTACGCCTTCAACATTTTGAATCCGGCGAAACGCTAAACGTCCTATACGTCCAAAACCATTAATCCCTACTTTTACTGTCATTTGTAGATTTCCTCCTTCATGAAAAACCAATATTATTTATAAAAGAATAAAGATAAAGCAAAAATTAATATCTTGTCCTAACTTCTCTTTTAAAACCAAATTATGCATTGCAAACTTACCTAATTAAAGAATCGTAAACAAGCTTTCAAATTAAATTTTAAAGGAACATAATCAACTCCACCTTTAACAAATGGATGACAACGCAAAAGACGAAAGGTTCCTATTAAAATACCTTTAGCTGTTCCATAAAGATAAAGAGCATCCAACATATATTGTGAGCAAGTTGGATAATAACGACAACATTTAGGAAGCAAAGGAGAAAGTAATCTCTGGTATCCACATATTAATAAAATAACGAACTTTTTCATCACGCAACCACTTTACAATTGCATCTACGTTTGAAAATTTTGCGTTTTTTCCATTTTCTAACAAAGGGCTGAACAACTTCTTTGATAGCCCAATACTTATCAACAAAGGTAACGATATAACTTTCTTTGTATCGAGGTAAAGCAAAAGTAGCTCCCCACATATGTTTTAGAATAATATCTTTTTCCAAATCACTTAACTCTGTGATCTGCTCGGCATGTAAAACGGCAATTCTTGCATGAATATAAGCATGATTTTTTTCCTCATTTTTAAACTCATGTCGGTCATAAAAAAATAAATCATGTAATAAACCTGCTCTAGCAATTGAACGAGCATTAATATTTAATTTTTTAGCAACTTTAAAACCTGTGTAAGATACATTTAATGAGTGTTCTAATCTATTTGAATGATGATGGTGCACAAAATTTTGTAAATTTTGAACCATTTGCGTTTCAAGTAATTCTCGTACATGTAACATATACTCTTTATCTTTAAGCCACGGCTGATTCATTTAATTAAGTCCCTTCATAAAAAATCTACGAAAAACTAACTATGATTTAATTATACAGTCTTAAAACCAAGAAGCAAAGATTTATTTAAAACATTTTTAATCTTTTAGGATATTAGACTTATTTCAAACTTAAGTATGATTAAAATTTTGGTCAATTTTTTCTTAAGAATAAGAAAAAATGCAAAAATAGTTATCTTTGCAAGGCTTTTTGACGTTAAAATTTTATGCCTAGGTAAATGGATCAGGGAAAAAGAAATTTCAGTTTCATGGACTTTAAATTCATAACAGGTCCATTTAAAAAGATAAAATCTCTTAGCATTTTTAGAAGCTATATTTTATCTATTAGGCAGTTCTAAAAAAAAGGCTGGTAAAAAATGAACGATAAACTAAAATTAGTAGCCAAAAAAACTTACTTTAAAATAATAAAAAATCCATTATTTTTGCTTTCCTCATTACTTTTCATAGGTCCTTTCTTTAGTAGTACTATTGGTCATTTTTTCATTTCACAAAATAATATGAAATTTTATATGGAAAATATCCGTTTGATCACCATCGCAATTCTTCTGTCAATTGTCTTATAAATTGCGGAATTTTATTATAAAAGGTTGCTGATGAAAAAGGAAATTATATCACAGAGGTTATCCTTTCAAGTGTTAAAGCAAAAACCTACTTTATGGAAAATTACTTGGAGTTAGTTTAGTTTGGCTTACACAATTTTTGGTCTTTTTAGTCACAACGTCGATAATTGCTAAATTTAAACTCGCAGGATCTTCTCACCAAATTCCTTGGCAAAAAATTTTTTCAGGAGCATCTCTAGGAACTTTTTTACTAATTTTTTTAGGAATTATGGCTTTTTTATTTCTTTATGCACTTACTGGTATCATTATCAAAAACGAAAAAGATATCGATTTTATTTCTTTACAAATCAGTATTTTTCTTTTTATTGTTTCAGCAAGTAGTGTGATGGTAGCTTTCTTTCTTGCTTTCAGTGCTAGCTGTTTTTTGGCTACTGCGAGGTTCTGCCAAAATATATCAACGAAATATTTTATTTTATGAAAATAAATCATTTTTTTCCTTGTGGAAAAATTTTTTAATGGAAGTGTTTTTACGAAAAAATATAATAATTTAAAAAATTTTAGATTGGAAGAGATTCATGGATTTTTTTCATCGATATCTTTATATTGCACAAGTAGATGAGAAGGATTGAGCAGCAGCGCTATCTATGGTTTTGCAATTTTATGGGTCAAGAGTTTCTTTAGCAAGAATTCGTGAATTGGCCAAAACCACAGTTGACGGAACTTCAGCTTTAGGATTGATGGAAGCGGCAAAAGTCTTTTATTTTCATACAAAGGCCTTTGCTGCAGATGAGAGTTTATTTGTAATGGAAGATGTTCCATATCCACTTATTTTACATGTGCAAAAAGAAGGAAATTTATTACATTATGTGGTTATTTATAAGGCCAGCAAAGGAAAGTTATGGGTTGCAGATCCCAATGAAAAAGTAGAGATTCAAAAAATTGCGATTAAAGATTTTGTAAATGAATGGACTGGGGTTGCTCTTGTTATTACACCAACGCCGAATTATTCACCACAAAAAGAAGATACCTCAGAACTAGCTAGTTTTTATCCTTTACTGCTAAAACAAAAAAGCTTGATTTTTAATATTGTGACAGCATCTTTTTTAGTGACAATTATTAATATTTTAGGCTCTTTTTATTTACAAGAAGTGATTGATAATTATCTACCAAATCAACTGCAAACAACACTGGGCTTTATTTCTTTTGGTTTGATCGTTGTATATGTGATTTAACAAATTGTTAATTTTGCTCAAAATTATTTGCTGAGCATTTTAGGACAGCGTTTGTCGATTAAAATTAATCTGTCTTATATTCAGCACATTTTTAATCTGCCACTTTCTTTTTTTGCGACTAGAAGAGTTGGAGAGATTGTTTCTCGTTTTACTGATGTTAACTTGATTATTGATGCCTTGGCCAGTACTATTCTATCTCTTTTTTTGGATGTAAGTATTTTGCTTGTGGTCGGTGCAGCGCTTTTAGCGCAAAATATCAATCTATTTCTATATAACATTGGCAGCCATTCCTGTGTATTTATTAATTGTTTTTTTATTTATCAGACCCTTCAATCGTTTAAATCATGAAACGATGCAAGCAAATGCACTTGCTAAGCTCAGTAATTACTGAAGACATTAACGGAATGGAAACGATTAAATCGTTAGCTAGCGAGGAAGAATGTTATCAAAAAATTGATCGCGAGTTTGTACGTTTTTTAAGAAAATCTTTTGCTTTTACAAAAATTTCTATCTTACAAGAAGGTCTGAAGCAGGGAATTCACTTAGTTTTAAATGTTTTTATTTTATGGTTTGGTTCTACTTTAGTGATGAAGGGAAAGATAAGTTTAGGACAGTTGATTACATATAATGTTTTATTAAGTTATTTTGTGAATACTCTGGAGAGCATTGTATGTCTGCAGTCAAAATTGTAAAAGGCGCGCGTTGCCAATCATCACTTGCAAGAAGTTTTTGTTGTTTCTTCTGAGTTTACAAATACGAAAGCGAATTTTTCATTTAATTCTAAAAAATTTAAGACGATTGAATTAAAAGATGTTGACTATCAGTATGATCATACTCAGCAAATCCTATCTAAGATAAATTTGAAAATTCAAGCCGGTGAAAAAATCAGTATTGTGGGCAAGAGCGATTCTAATAAAACAAGTTTGCTGAAATTAATAATAAACTTTTATCAACCAGGCTCTGGGGAAATTATGCTTGATGGAATTGATATTCAACAAACGGATAAAAAGATTTTAAGAAGAAAAATTCAATATCTTCCCCAAAAGCCATATATCTTTTCAGGCACAATTTTGAAAAATTTAACCTTTGAAGCAAGTGAGGAAACTACGCAGGAAGAAATCTTTCAAGCAGTTGAATTAACACAAATTAGAGAAGATATTGAACATTCGCCGCTAAATTTCCAAACAAAATTAAGCGCTGAAGAAACAGCCTTATCTCTCGGGCAAATGCAGAGGATTGCGATTGCTAGATCGCTGTTGACAAAAGTCTCGGTATTGATTTTTGATGAATCCACCAGCAGTTTGGATGTTTTAACAGAGCAAAAAATTCTTGAAAAGCTATTAGCTCTGCCAAAAAAGACATTAATCTTTGTGGCTCATCGTTTAAATATTGCTAAAAGCGCTCAAGATGGAAAAATTAAAGGACGGAATTACACAAAAAAGGCAAATTTTTAAAAAAAAGATGAATTTGGATATTATCAACAGCTGGAAGAATTTTAGCTAGATTAAAAAATGTACAAAAGGAAAATATCGATGAAAATACAGCTTTAAATCAGCAAAATATAAATCTTACCAAAGAGAAACAGACAATCAATGATGAGATTCAAAAAAATGAAAAGAAAAAACAAGAATACCAACAGCTGCAACAAGCATTAACAAATGATACAAAAATCAATGCCGATAATTCTTTGTACTCCATCTACATTTCTATACTCAGCAAGTCGATAAAACACCTGAGTTTAAAGAAGAAAAGCGTGCTCAGATGAATGCTGAAATCGAGCAAAAAATTGTTGAATCAACTTATGATAAAGTAGGTTATTTACCTGTGTTGTATTTTGTAGAATTACGCGGAAAAGATCCCGTAGAAATTTCACCAAAAACCGATGAATGGCTTAAAAGATTTGATGTAAAAGGAAACAGAAAAACAAAAGTAAAAACGCTTTCAAAAGGTAATCAGCAAAAAGTCCAGTTAATTGTAACGTTTATTCATGAACCCAAGTTTATTATTTTGGATGAACCATTTTCTGGTTTAGATCCTTGTTAATGTAAGTTTATTAGAAGAGGCTATCCTTGAATTAAAGAAAAAGGGAGCTTGTATCATTTTTTCTAATCATAATATGGCAAATGTGGAAAAATTGGCGGAAAATCTAATAATGCTTAAAGATGAAAAAAGCGTGCTAAATGGTAAAATTCATGAAATTCGTGAAAGTTTTGGTTTGACGAAATTGTTTATTAAAAGTGAATTGACTGCAGAAAAGCTTTAAACAATCGATGGCGTTAAAAAAGTAAAAAGACATGCAGATGGACGATTGGAAGTTGATTTATCTAATCCTAAAATAGGGAAAATAATTTTTAAAAGAGCCTCTTATGGCAGCTATGCGCCTATCTTTAGCCAAGAAACACCATCTTTAGAAGAAATTTTTAAAAGAAAGGCTAGGGAAAAATAAAATTTCAATGACCATACACCAAGTAAAAAAATACTATTGTGCAATTTTTCAAATTTGTAACTATATAACGAGGTCTTAAAATATGATTCACATACTTTCTTTAAACACTTCTTTATTTTTTACAAAATAATCTACGCCTGAATAAATTGTAAAAGTAAGTGCAATATATAGCAAAATTTCACCTATTGGCAAATTTGTCACAAAAGCCATGGGTAGATTATGCAACAATAAGAAGATAATCGCTAGCATCTGCGTTATTGTTTTAATCTTTCCAGGCCAAGCAGCTCCTAAAACTTCACCTTTTTTTTCTACTACTAATAAACGCAAACCTGTAACTGCTAGTTCGCGTATTACAATAATGGCCACAATCCATGCTGACACCTGCTTTAGTTCAATTAAGACAATAAAAGCTGCCATAATCAACATTTTATCCGCTAAAGGATCTGCGAATTTCCCAAAATTCGTTACCAAATGCCATTTTCTAGCCAAATATCCATCCAGCCAATCAGTAATAGTAGCTAATATAAAAATAATAGCCGCAACAATATGAGCTAATGGAATAGTTTTACTAAAAGCCTTAAATTCCCCCCAATCAAATGGAAAGGAAAACATAAATAAAAACAAAGGAATCATAAGAATTCGTAAAACGGTTAATTTATTAGGTAAATTCATTTCTAACTCCTTTTTTATTCTGATCTTGCATAACTTGTAGAATTACTAGTATTTACTCTTCAAATGTATTCCAAAAAAATTATAAATGTCAGAGGTTTATCTGAATTATAAGGAGTCATGTCTATTTTTGTCCCATTAATTGCTAAATTTGTATACGCTGGAGCACCAATAATAATCAAAAATTGTTTTGTTCCTTCTGTTAATTTAAGAGAAAATGGATTAGACGCTTGTATTGTTCCAGAGTATATAGCCGTTTGATTTGCATCATTAATTTGGATCCATGTTTTTTGTCCTTCTAACGCTTTTACTTGAATTTCTGCTTGCTCGCTAATATTTTTAGCCAATAATGAAATATTATTACCTGATTCTGAAATTTTAGAAATTTCAATCTTTTTGCTTTTGCCTATATTTGAAGTTGATCTGCTTTCTTTTGTTTTTAAAGTATTTGAATTTGATGATGAATTCTCTTTAACTTTTGATGTTGAAGATTCAACTATATGTTCCACTTTTATAGAACTATTAGTATCAATCATAGGTTTAATCCCTTGATACGCAAACATAAAATAAAACACAACTGCTAAGATAGCTAAAGTAAAAATACCTAAAACAATAAAAGGCAGTGAACTTTTTACACGATTATCATGACGAGTAATTCTTTGTTTTTGGATTTTTTTTACAACAGGAATCTCTGGTAGCTCTTCTGGATCAGGAGCGTATGGCTCAATCTTTCCATCATAAATATCGATTAACTCAGATGCATTCTCACCAACAGCATGTGCATATTGACGAATAAATGCACGAACATAAAAAGTTCCTGGTAAATTTGCATATTGATCCTGTTCAATTGCTTCTAAATAACGAATTTGTATTTTTGTAATTTGTTGAATTTCATTTATCGTTAACCCACTTTCAAGGCGCGCAGCGGTTAAACGCTCTCCAACAGTTCCTTTCTTTCTAACCACTATAACATTCTCTCTTTTCTCTTTAATTGTTACGGGAATCACACTTTAATAACTTATTCTATTTTTTTGGATAAATATAAAAGCAAGAAAAAACTGCATTTTCCATAAACTGTTGCACAAATTTTTGAAACTTAACAAAAGATAAATCTCTAATCAACAAATCAGTCTTTAAAAAGACAACATCTTCATTACTAAACGAACTACAAGAAATTTTATGGACAATATGTTCTATTGAATTAAGCGATTGAATAAATCTACCAATCATTTCTTTTTTTAATACTTCAAAAACTTTCTCATTAAAATCATCTTGCTGTTGGTAATTTCTAATCTTTTCCTGCAAAATATCCGTAACTTTTTGTGGATCATTAACATCGCCATTAATTTCTACAAAATGAAACCCGCGCTCTAAGGTCAAAGAATATGAAAAAGAATCATCCACTATACCTTTATTATAAAATAGCCAAAAATTTTGACTGATAGGCCCAAATAACATCTGTAAACATAATTTAAGACTAAATTTATACTGCAAAAGTTCAGTATTTTTTATTGGCAAATCATCTCTTCCTTTTAAACCTAAAACAAATTTTGGACGCACTATATTCATCTTGATAGAACGATTTTCAATAATTGGTTCATCATTTTTAAAAAAAACTTTATTTTGAGTTAAAGATATCTTTGCAAACTTTTCCTTTGCTTGATTTTCTTTAATAAAAGTCATCATTTTATCAACTTCAAAATGTCCACCAACTACTAACGTCATATTACTTGGATGATAAAATTGATAAAAGTTTTGATACAACATTTCTGCATTAATTTTTTGAATACTATCCGCTGTCCCTGCAATATCAGATGAAAGAGGGTCTTTTGGATAAAGATTTTCTAATAAACCTGAAAATAAACGCCAATTTGCATTATCATAATACATGTACATTTCTTGAATGATAATTCCTTTTTCTTTATTTACAAGCTGTTTTGTAAAATAAGGCCTTTGTACAAAATTTATTAATATTTCTAAATTTTTATAAATTTTTGATGTCGTATAAAATAAATAATTTGTCCTTGTAAAACCTGTACTTGCATTAGAAAAAGCCCCAAGCTCTCCAAATTTTTCAGAAACGTCCCCATCTTCTTTTTCAAATAACTTATGCTCAAGAAAATGAGCAATCCCATCAGGAAAACGCACTTTCTCCTTTTTACCTAAAGGGATAAATTCATTATCAATAGAGCCAAAATTAGTCGTAAATAAAGCGTAAGTTTTATAAAAATCTTTTTTTGGTAGCAATAAAACACGCAAACCATTAGCCAGCTTTTCTAAAAATAATGTTTCCTCCACCTGTTTATATTCAATCTTTTTCATTAAACCTCCTAAGATTTTATTCCTTCAAGGAAAAATATTGCTTGCAATTTTATTCTTTTTGCAACTTCCATTACCTCCTCACGTGTTACAAGCATAAGATTTTGCAAGTACTCTTCCTTGCTAAATTTTGTTTTTGGTAATAGAAAATTGATAAATTCTTCTTCCATAAGAGTACTAATACTATCCCGTGATAATAAATAAACATTTTTTAACATTGCTTTTGTTTGTAAAAATTCTGCTTTTTTAAACATACCTGATTTTAGAAAGAACAATTGCTTATGAATAAGCTCTAAAACTCTGTTACGATTGATCCGATCAATGCCTGTAGCTACCATCATAAGGGAGCGAAAACTATCAAAAGAACTGCTGATAAAATAAGCCATACTCTCCTTTTCTCTAATATTTACAAATAATTTTGATTGTGAAAAGCCTCCAAATAAACCATTGAAAACTTGCAGAGCAAAGAAAGATGGATCGGTAAACTTTATCGGCAAATGATAAGCAAGGTTTAATTTGGATTGATTTAATGGTTCTTGCTCTACTCGTTTTATAACAACATTTGTTAATGGTTCATTATAAAAAAGTTCAGTATTTAAAAAATTGCGAGAGGTAAATGGTAAATTAGAAAACAATTTTTGAACTTTTACTTCATTAACATTTCCAATAATCATAATATCTACTTTATCCGTAGAAAGTACTTTTCTATGATAACTAGCTAATTTTTTTGCTGTTAGTGCTTTTAATGCTTGAGTTGTTCCAAAAATTGTTTCTGCCTGCGCTTTTGAAGATCGATAATAAATTTCTTGCAATCGCAACTTTGCATAATATTCTTTATCTTCTATAAGGCTTTCAATATCTTGAATTAAGTTTGCTTGTTCTAATTTAAAAGTTTCTTGATCAAAAGCATTTTCTTTAAGATTTGGATAAAAAATAATTTCTTTTAAAAAATCAACTGCTTGTTCTAATAAGTGCATATCTTGTAAATAAGAATCATTTACGATAGTTATTAAAAAATTTAAACGATGCATGTTCCCCTTACGATCTACATATGAGTGAAAACTTGCACCATAAAGCTTTGCTAGTCTTTTAGAGAGTTCAGTTTGCACTGGAAAATGTTTGGAGTTAAGCTCCATTAAGCTTGAAAGCAATACACGTTTTGCAACAATATTTTCTCGCAAAGAAGTAGAAAAGCATACTAATATTTGAATTGTTTTATATTTTGTAGTCGGAACAGTCATTAAATGCACATTTTTTGTTAATTCAATTCTCATCCTTTAAACCTTTCTATCTTATTTGTCTCTTCATTATACTCAAAAATACTCAAAAAACGTATTTTAAATTATCTTTTTAAAAGAAAATTTTTTCAGAAACTATAACAAAAGTCATTTATCTTAATCTAAATTAGGATACTGAAATATTTACAATTTTAGATCAAGTAGAAGATGTGAGTGTAAAGCAAGAAGTTGTAATTGAGCCTATAAAATGAAGAGGTTGTAGAAAAGATTAGTTTATTGGATGATAAGTGGGAGAGTAAAAGATGAATCAAGGGAGAATTCAAAAGTTAACCTTAGAAAATGTTATAGAGGATCGTTTTGGACGATATTCAAAATATATTATTTAAGAGAGCGCGCTTCCTGATATTCGTGATGAACTAAAGCCTGTGCAAAGACAGATTTTATTTTCTATGAATAAAGATCATAATGCAAAGTAAAAGTTAATTGATGCTTTTGGTTTTACTAAAGAGCAAGCAGAAGCAATTGTAATTTTGCAATTATATCGTTTAACCAATACGAATATTACCAAACTTAAAAAAGAAACCGAAGAGTTATCAACAAAAATTGCCAAATTATCACTTAGAATTGCCTGATTTAAAATTAAAAGAAGTTGGATATCACTTATCACAGATAATTCCTTTATCTTCTCAAGAAGCAATTCTAAAGGTGATTGTATTTGAAGAGTTAGATGAAAAGAGAAACCTATTATTGAGTACAAAAAATGGCATGATTAAGCAAACAAAGTTAACAGAATTCACCTCGTGACGTACTTATAAAACGCAAACAATGAGCGCAATTAAGTTAAAAGATAAGGATCAAGTTCAAAAGATTGAATTGGTTAAAGCAGAGTCTAATCAAGGTGTTTTATTGGTTAGCCATTGTGGTTTTGGCCTGCGCTTTGCTCTTAGTAAAGTACCTGTAGTAGGAGTTAAAGCTAAAAGCGTTAAATCAATGAATTTAAGACAAAATGATTTTGTGGTCAATTCAGTCGTAACCGATTTGAACAATAGACCCCCTCGTAAACTTTAAAATCTCAACTAATTTGATATACTAAAATCGGTGATAAGAATGAATTACGAAGAATACTATACAAAAGCACAAACACTAAGCGAAGCAGATTTTCAGTAAATAATTGGAGTTAAAAAAGTAATTTTTTCCAAAATGGAGCAAGTTTTATATGCTGCTTTTCAAGCTAAACATGTCAAGGGAGGAAGATCGCCTAAATTGCCAGTTGGTGTGCAACTTTTAATGATTTTGAAATACTGGCGTCAATATGTAACTCAAATTCCTGGCAAGAAAACTTTGCTTAAAGCTAATGAAATTGAAGTAGTGCTGGTTAATATCACGGAAAGTCCCATTGAGCGTCCTAAAAATGGTATTCAGGAAAAAAGAAGCACCACACAAGTGATTGTTAATCAAAGGACAGGCAAAATTATTTCATTTGATCATAGAAAAGGTAGCGTTCACGATTTTAAGTTATATAAAAGCACAGTTGGTTATGCGATTTCAGGTGGTATTTTAGCTCGCTTTGATAGCGGATATCAAAGCGTTTTAAATTTTCATAAAAATAGCGAGATTCCCAAAAAGAAATCTAAAAAATTGCCGTTAACAAAAAGAAGAGAAATGAGAGTTGCACGAAAGGATTATCCAGTCAGGGAAAGAACTTTCAATGGTTTATTGGTCATTGATGAAAAAAAGAAACGATGAAAAGTGTGAGAGTTTGCTCACCTATCTCTAATAGTGAATCACTTTAAAAATTTTTAAAGCAAAATATTTTTGTATACATTTATATTACAAATGTACACAAGGGTAATGGTAAAAATGACAATATTCGTATTGAGGACGTTTTAAAACAAGGAGCAGATAAAAAGTTTAGAAGAAGAAATAGTGATTGGGTCTTAATTTTTATTACATGGCAAATGAAAATTGTGTTATTTTTAAACGATTTGAGACACATTTTGATTTGCTTAAATAATAAACTCGTTTGAAAAGAAAAAGGGGATACAATGAGTAAAAAATCAACGCTTTATATTGTTCGGCATGGCAAAACTATGTTTAATACGATTGGTCGTGCACAAGGTTGGTCAGATACACCATTAACGAAAAAAGGTGAAGAGGGTATTCATGAATTAGGGGCCGGTTTAGCTTTAGAAGGATTGCAATTTAAAGCTGCATTTTCTTCAGATAGTGGCCGTACGATGTTAACAATGGATATTTTGATGGAAGAGTTGGGACATCCACATATCCCTTATATGAAAGATAAACGTATTCGTGAGTGGTGCTTTGGTTCTTTAGATGGAGGTTATGATAAAGAACTTTTTGATGGAGTATTACCGCGAACTAATGCTTATCAAAGTGTTAGGGATTTTAAAAATTTAACCTATGAGACAATTGCCAATGGTTTAATAGAGGCTGATACAGCAGGATGGGCAGAGCCTTGGCAAATAATTTATGAACGTATTTGGACAGGTTTTGAAGATATTGCGCATGCAGTAGCTAAACAAGGTGGAGGGAATGCTTTGGTAGTATCACACGGAATGACAATTGGAACTTTATGTTCATTTATTGCTTCAAAATCTTTTCATCGAAATCGTATTGATAACGCAAGTGTTACAATTATCGAATATGATAAAAACAATGGTTTTCATTTAGTTAAAATTGGCGATATGAGCTATCGCAAAAAGGGTAGAGAAATTTTGAACAGTGCGTCTAATCTTTAGAGTCTATTTACTTGCCTTTAAGTGAAATTGCTTTTACCAAATTTGTAATCAGTCAGGTTGTTCAAATCAATCGATTTTAAAATGTGCAAATTTTATCTCTTTTTTTCTTGACAAGAAAAAAATCAAAAGGATCATGTAACTTGTAAAAAGTGCTTTCTTATTGCCTTGAAGCAAAGTTATACAAATTTAGATGAGTTGGCTCTACTTTTTTGTTACATCCTTGAATAAATTTAGTATAACTGTGTGTTTTTCTTATCGAATAAAAGCAACACTTGCGCTTATTTTTACAATTTCGTGCTACTTTTTAAAAATATCTAAAGATGCGTAAGATTTTGCTATCTTGTGTTATTGACAAAAGATGGGAGATTAGTATGATGTAATTGTAATATTTTTCATATTTGCTTTTAAAGCAAATTATATTTTTTATAAAGGGGAGATATGTTTTGATTAAGTTAAAAAAGTTAAGACTTGTTTTAAGTTTAGTAATGTTGTCTTTAATTGTATCAGTTGTTAGTGTCTCTGAAAGATGTTATGCAGGTCCTG
>JAISYQ010000011.1 GCA_031269775.1 Streptococcaceae bacterium | reverse complement strand
AAATAGCGATCTTTCCTTCATGTGAACATCATTTTGCTTTTGTAATTCAATGTTATAAAGTCGCCTTTTTTCATCAGTTGCAAGTACGTCAAGGCGTGACTCTTTCCCGCCAATAAACTCAGGCGTTATTTCTGTTTTGTGGATGTTGACATTCGATATTTTAAAGCTTACAATGCTGCTTAATAAATGGATCAATGCTCTTTTATTGCACTCATCATCAAACACAATTTTAAATAATAAATCATCATTTACTGAATTCATGCAAAAACTCCTAACTGTTTTTACAAAGAAATTGTAACATGAACAGGCTTAAGCTCACAAATTTTTTTTCGTAAGTAATTCTCGTAAGAAAACTCAGAGTTTTCAGTATCTATGCCTACTCTTATAGCTCAAGCAAATTTTGGATCTTTATATTCTAATTTATTTATTACTAAAGTGAAGCAATCATTTGCGTTCCTCTACATCTTTTATAATCTCATAAATAACGTTTTTTCAATTTGCTTCTCCGGCTTTCTTTTTATATTTAGATTTTTTTAGGTCAAATTTAACCTTAACTTTTTAATTGGTATAAGCTTCACTTCCCCATTTTTTTACAAACGATTACATGTTTAACATCCGCCTTTGCTCTTCCCCAATAGACAAAATTTATTTCCTATTTTCTCAGCTATCTTTTGATATAACCAATGGTTAGCGGGTAAAAATAGTGATTGTTTTAAATCAGGCTTTAGACCATGTACTAAGTTTGAAAAAACGATACTACATAGGATTTTTCTTTCATCATTTGATCTAAATGTTCAAAATTGTCTCATTTTACATTTTATTTAATACTTTATTTTGGATGCAGCAAATTTTTAAATTTCCTTAAAAATCCTTTATTGCGCTTATATAATACCATTCATAATTATTTTGCCAACTAAACAGTATTACTCCAATTGTGAAAAAATAGCTCAAAAAAACTGATAGATTTAGTAATTTGGTAAACAAACTTCAATTCACGAAAAATCGTAAACAACTCTAAGATCGTGTTAACGATTTCATAAATGTTTACTTAAGTCAAAAAAGATAGATAGGATAAAGTAATATGAGATGCCTAAGTGATATAAGTTGAGAAGACTTTAAAAAGATTCGCCCTGAACTATAAGAGTTTAAAAAGCGAATAAATCTCAGGATTTATAATTTATAGACACTCTTTGTGCGGTTTTGTATTTTGTCAAAACTTACTTGTCAATGGCTACATTTTCTCACGACTAATCTACAAGCGGATCGGATTAAAGATGTTTTGAGTTATTTTATTGAAGTTATTAAACTTTTCAGAGACTAGCATGTTTAAAATGATACCAAAACCTTTTGTTACGGAGCTAAGTTTTGCCTGGCTAGTAGAATTTAGGCGGTTATTCAAGAGTTGTGCGAAAGCTTTTCACAAGTAAGCAGCAAATGGTAGTGCTTGCACTTTTAGCTATTTTCTTATAAAGAGAAATTCGTTAACAGACTCTAAGCAGGGCCTGAATATATCGGAATTCGTCCATAATTTTGTTCAGGAATTTTAAAAGATGCCATTTGATAAATAGCATCTGCTTTTAAATTAACAGACATCATTCCAATATGTAAACGGCCAATTTTTGAAATAAATAAGATATTAGATTTTTGCTTTTTTATCTTTAAAAATTTTCGACCTTGATCTGTAAAACCTAAGATATGAAAAGGCATATTAGATTTTTGCTTTCTAAAATCTTCTTTTTTGATATTTAAAAGGACATAGGTTAATAAACGTTGAATGCGCGTATAGGTATAACGTTTGGTTTTTAATTGATTAACTAAATCGGCAAAACTATCAGCTTCTTTGATTTTTTCTTGCAAACGATATTCAAAGCCTTCGTTCATTTGATAAATTTGTGAAAGTTCAGAAGTTTTTACACTAATAATGTGATATTTTAATAATTTGAAATAATCCTCCCAACAAATTAAGCTATGTAAAGAAGAGAAGACAGTGCTAGGAATCATATTTCTAACTTTTTCTTTTTCACCTGCCAGTAAATTTTTACGAATTGCTGCTGCGCTAGCAAAATTTTTCGATAATTTGATTTCATGAAAATTACTACCAATCCTTGGAATTGCAATGATTTTCATTGGTGTTTGATATTTTGCATTTTCACGTGCATAAGCAAGACCTAAAAGGTGATTAGGAGAGGTAAAATTAAGTGATACCTCTGGAAAAAAATGGCAATATACATCGGACATTTGTTTAGAAAATCTTTGTTTTGTACCTTTTAATTTTTTAAAATACTTTTCTATTTCTTTTTGTTTTGCGATAGCTTGGCGCCCAAAAGCTTCATAATCAACTGATTTTTGTAAAGCGACATCTGTACCGAACACAAGGGTTTTTACGCCAAGTTTTTGCAAAAAATAAATACTACCTTTCGCAAAATAATCAGCAGACTGCACAGCAAGCTTAACTGGTAGTTCAATTACTAAGTCTACACCATTTAAAAGAGCAGCTTTAGCTCTTTGCCACTTATCAATAATGGCAGGCTCTCCACGCTGCAAAAAATTTCCACTCATAATAGCAATCACAACATCGGCATTTGTTTGTTCTTTGGCTTTTTTTACATGGTATTTATGTCCATTATGAAAAGGATTGTATTCAACAATTAACCCGACACTTTTCATTTATTAATTTTCTCCAATAATTCGTACTTCAGGTTGTAACTTAACTTGAAATTTTGCTTTTACAACTTTGATAATATGTTGGATCAGCTCTTCATAATCTTTAGCTGTTGCTTGATTAATATTGACAATAAAACCTGCATGTTTTTGAGATACTTGCACACCTCCTAATTTAAATCCTTTAAGTCCTGCATCTTGAATTAATTTACCCGTAAAAAATCCTGTAGGGCGTTTAAAAACACAACCGCAAGATGGATATTCTAATGGTTGTTTTAATTGCCTAAAATGAGTTAATTCATCCATACGAGCTTTAATTGCTGCGTAGTTTTTTTTTGTTAATTCAAATTTTGCACTTAAAATAATTGCTTTTTTTCCTTGCAGGAAACTCTTACGATAACCAAAATTCATTTTTTGTGCATCCCAAGTTTCAATAATTCCATCATTAAGCAAAACTTTGGCACTAGCAAAGACATGACTAATTTCTCCACCATAGGCTCCTGCATTCATAAAAATAGCTCCACCAATAGAGCCTGGAATTCCACAAGCAAACTCCAATCCCGTCAATGAATGTTCTAGGGCAATTTGCGTTGTATCAATTAGTTTTGCTCCTGTTTCTACTTCAATTGAATATCCATCAACACAAATCTGCCTCATCTCAGATAATAAAATAACAATTCCACGAATTCCGCCATCACGGATAATTAAATTACTAGCATTTCCTAACACGATCCAAGATATATTTTTTTCATTAGCATAAACGATAATTTTTTTTACTTCAGCAAAAGTCTTGGGGAAAGCTAAAATATCTACTTTTCCACCTACTTTGGTAAAGGTAAAATTTTTTAATGGTTTATCGATTAATAATTTTATATTTGCTAAAGCAGCTTTTATCTCAACGGAATCTATCACTTAGGTAACTCCTTTTAAGCTTTAGTGAAGTAAATTTTTATAATTTTTTAAATTTTGAACCTCTTGGTAAATAAACTTTTTTAAATGAACGCTTTTTGAAATCAAAGGCATCCGGTGAATTTTCATTTCTTTGTTAAAATAAAATTGAGCAAGCGATAATTTTTGCTTAATATAATGATAAAAATGCAATTTCCAAGATAAAGGATCTTCTGCGCATGCAAGCAGCCGATTAACTGGGTAATAATAATATTTTGGTAAATCTAAAATATTTTTTCCTTGCTTATATAATTTTTCTTGTAAATGCAATAACTTTTTATCTCTAAAATATAATTTTTGATGCAATTCTCTAAAGTAACATTTTATAATTTTTTCTTCTTGATATTGCCGGACACTCATTGGCGAAATTACTTGCGGAAGCCTTAAAATATTTAAAAGAGGAAATTTGTAAAATGGTAAACAAAATATATCATAATAAACCTTATGATCTAATGTTTCTTCAATATTAAAAAGTAGTTTAATAAGCTGTTTTTTTTGATCTAATTCCCAATAATAAAAACTAGCATTTTCTGTATAATTTATAAATGCTCTATTTAAACTGGAAAGTTTACCATTCAAATGTAATTTTTCACCACAAAGCCAAATAACATTTATACCCATTTTTTTATAAGCAAGACAGCGATCAACTAAACGTTTAATAGGAAGGAAGGAACATTGAACTTCGATTGCAATTGTCTTATTTACTAGCACATCTGGGCGTTGTTCAATTTCAGGCAAATAAGCTTCTAACTCCACATAATTTGCCCTATCCTGCTTAAGCCAATAAAATATTGTCTCTTTAAGCGTTTGATGTTCTTTAGTTTCTCCATTAAAATCCATAATACATTTTGTATTATGCGCAAAATGTGGACGTGTGTGCACGCCAACCTTTAGTTGAACATCTCTTTTACACATTGGACAAAAATAATTTTCTTCCCTATTTAAATCCTTTGAAGCATAAATAATTTGACCAACTTTATTAAATGCTGCTAGCACAATTCTCACCTCGAACAAAAAGATACGCAAAATTATTTATATTTTATCTTTTGTTTGGAAATAATTGGCTGCAACAATGTTAATACAAGCACAGAAATACTAATCCATAATATACCTTGAATTAAATTAAACGGTAATATTATTAATAAAATCCATTGCTTAATATTCATTCTCATATTAACTAATTTGAAATTCATCACTTTTTCATAAATAGGCAATGCATAAATTACATTTAAAATAATCATTACAAACGTTAACAAAAATGTTCCAACGATACCACCTAGCATAAATTTCTTTAAAGTAAATTTGGCGGTTTCGCGTTGAAAATACCAAATAGCTAATATAAATGAAATAACAGCAATAACATTCATTGGCATTCCAATATATGAAGAAATTTCCCCATTAATCATTAATTTTAAAATTGAACGTAAAAACAATACCCAAAACGCGTCCTTTAACCCTAGTATATATAAAATAATAATTATAGGAACTATTGAGCAATCTAATTTCATAAATCCACAAAACATGGGAATTTGAGGAAATATCATGAACCCTGTAGCAATAGCTGTAAAAATTGTTATCAACAATAAACGATTAATTTTTTGATTCATTAACTAGTTGCACTTTCTAGAATTTGTTTACTTGTTTATAGCGGCAAAATTTTTAATAATTTTAGATTAAAATTTACTCAATGAATTAAAAATCATAATGTCAAAAAGTCATTTAAAAAATTTACTTCTACTGTTTTTGTTAAAATATCAGAATAAGAATAAGAAACACATCCATAATCACTTTCTTCTTGATCTAAACTTACAATAAATAAAGATGGATAAACTTCCGATAAGATTCCTTTACGTTTGATTTGACGCTTTCTGCCCATTTGAGCAATTACTTGAATTGGGCTACCAACACGGCCTGCTAATTTTTTTTTAATATCATCAATTGTGACTGACACAATAACCACCTCGCAATAAAGTGTACCATTTTTATCATTTTGCTTCAATGATAATTTTCCTTATTTGTTAAAACAACATGCTTTTTTGCAGTCAACATATCTTTAAGCATTTCAATATTTTTATCATACATAGTATTGAACTGCTCTTTCATAAAATCTTTCATTTTCATCAATCGGATAATCCTTAGTCGCTAGCTCAATTTCTTCAACAGGGATATTAATATATTGGGCTAATTTTAAAAGGTAGCTATATTTGATGGCACAAAACCCATTTTCAAAATTCCATAAAATTTTGCGCGCACAAACGCCTCTACATGCTTCGTCTGAGCTGGTGCCTTTAGATATCCTAAAGGCAATGTGTAATAAAATTGGACACAACTTTATTTTGTTGTTAATTTTTTACAAAATGAAAATGATGAAAAACTTTATGAATAAACATAACAAATTAATTTTGACTGTGCTGTTTGTTATAGTAATGATAGAATTCGCCAACTTGGTTATAAAATTGATCATTTTTATCTCTTTAAAACGTCAAGATACATGATTTAATCACAAATTTAACATTTTTTTAACCCTTTCTACAGCTCGGTATATAAAAATTTATACTTTACTTTCCTTTTATTTATTCGTTATCTAAAAACTGTGTTTCTAGCTTCAAATTGCGAATTGCCTTAACGAATGGCAAACAAAGTTTGGCAGAGTGAAGGTGCAGAACTAGCTATAATTAGTATGGAAAAAAATTCAAGAAAACTTAGATAGTTTTACCAAATTATAAATCAAACTTTGATTAATTTATAATTTGGTAAACGTGCTTTATTTAGCAAGAGTCATAAACAAAACTCTAAGAGGTGGTATTATTGATGAAACAAGCATTTAATAATCCAAAATATAAACGTTTTTTTAGAATTATAAAAAATCATTTTTCCTCTGCTGATATCGGCATGACTTCCATTGTTTGTGCATATTATTTTTATTATCACTTTTTCCATTATTAATAGCGCTAGGAAATATTTTACTTTATTTAAATATCAATCCTGTTTTAATTTTAACTTACTTAAAGCAAATTGCTCCCAAAGATGTTTTTAATTTTCTAAAAAATATTATTCAAGATCTTTTAACTAAACGCTCTGATGGTTTACTTTCAATTTCAGCAATTATTACCTTATGGTCAGCTAGTCGTGGAATCAATGCTTTGAATCAAGGAATCAACCGTACTTATGGGATAGATAAGCAGCGTAATTTAATATTAAATCGTTTAGTAAATTTTTTTGTTATGTTACTTTTAATTATTATTTTAGTTATTGCAATGATAGTAATTGGCTTTGGCAAAAATATTATTGATTACATTCAAACAAAATTTGCTGTCGATACGACTTTTTTAAAAAATATTCACAACTTTACAGCGGTTGTATCAACAATAGGAATTTTTTTATTGCTTGCAATAATGTATTATGCTGTATCCAATATCGTAATTATCCGTAAGCGATATCTTTTACCAGGAGCTTTTTTTGCAAGTTTAGGTTTATTTATTTTATCGCATGTTTTTGGTTTATATGCTAAATATTTTATAATCAAAGTAAGTGAATATCGTTTAATCGCTTCATTTATTGTGCTGATGTTTTGGTTAGTATTTTTAGCGCATATTATTATTTTTGGGAGTATGATAAATTTAATTATTATGGAATATTTTACTAAAGTTAAGCCGAAAATTCGCAATAAACAGATGTATTTATGGATAAAAAATAAAAAAGAAAGTTTCAAATTTAAAAAAAATAATGAAAAGAGCTAATGAATAAATGATCATAATCACAGTCATCAAAGAAAAACAAAGTTATAAAATTATTTTAGATAATAACGAAAAAATAAATGTTTCAGAAGATATTTTAACTTCTTATAATCTTTTTAAGGGCTGTAAGGTAAGTGAAGAAAAATTACAAAATATAAAAAAAGAAACAAGTATTTCTTTAGGCCTACAACTAGCATATACATATTTAAAAAATCAACTGCGTACCAAAAAAGAAGTTCAAGAATATTTAAAAAGACAAAAAATTTCAGATAAATCTTTAGAAGATATTTTAGAAAAATTACAGAATTTGCACTTAATCAATGATAAAAATTATGCAGAAAGTTATCTTAGAACGAAAACGCATTTAAATAAAAAAGGGCCACAAATTATAAAACAAAATTTGCTTAAAAAAGGTGTTAGTGAAAACATCATAGATAGTGCATTATTAGCCTTTTTTTCCAATAATTTGCAAAAGTTAACTGCCAATAAATTAGCAAAAAAATTGGTCAAAAAATATCAAACAAAAAGTCACAAAAAACGACTGCAAAGAATACATCAAGGATTGATCGCAAATGGTTTTAATTCAGATACGGCAAAAGAAACAGTGGAAAGTCTTAAATTGATCAAAAATGAAGAGCATGAATGGGAGCAATTGCAAAAAGAAGGAGAAAAAATTTGGCAAAGAACGTCTCATTTAAAAATTTATAAACGTCGACAAAAAGTAAAGCAAAGCTTATATCAAAAAGGCTTTTCAATTGAAAATATTGAACATTTTATTGAAATAATAGAACTATAGTCGATTAATTTACATTGATTAGATGGTTTTTCTTATTATTTTCTCATTTTTATATTTTCAAAAATCTAAAAGGAAATAATGATTTCAAATACAATTTATTCTTTCCAAAACAGCTTTAAATAGGCGTTTTAAAGAGAAGTATTTACAAAAAATAAAATAAAAAAAATTTCAAAAATCTATTAAAAATAATTATAAAAACAATAAAAGATAAAAATCGCTTAAAATCAATAATTTTTATGTTGTATTTTTCTTTTCTTTGATATAATCACAAACGGAAAAGGAGCAAACAGTACTTGCTTTTCTTAATTTTTCAATTTGAAAGGATGTTTATCAATATGAATAAAGGTCATTTAGTAGATGCAGTCGCTAAAAAAACTGGATTGAAAAAAAAAGATTCTGCTTCTGCAGTAGAAGCAACTTTTAATACAATTCAAGAAACTTTAGCAAAAGGTGAGAAAGTTCAATTAATTGGTTTTGGTAATTTTGAAGTTCGTCATCGTGCACAGCGCAAAGGGCGTAATCCACAAACGAAGGAAGAAATTACTATTCCTGCGTCAAAAACACCAGCGTTTAAAGCAGGAAAATCATTAAAAGAAGCAGTTAAATAAAATTTTATAAATAAAAATCCGAACTGTAGTAAGTGTGAGCATTTTAAACAAAGTGCTAAACTTCATAATAAAGGTTCGGATTTTAATTTAGAAAATGTTTATGTTTTAGTGAAATAAATTGCGATCACCAATTGAATTAGGTGTATCCTGCCTAAACTCTGTCAAGCTTCGTGCATCATTCGTTAAAGCAGTTTGCACCGAGAATGAAAGAAGTTATTTGAAATCAAAGTACTCTATATGAAAAATCATATTGTGAAAATTATGTTTTTTTCCCTGATATTTCATCAAAAAGCTTCTTTATAGCCTTTTAACTTTATTTTTTTGCTACGTCCTTGCAGTAAATTTGGTATAATTGTGTGTTTTTTTATCGAATAAAAGCAACATTTAAGCTTATTTTTACAATTTCGTGCTACTTTTTAAAAATATCTAAAGATGCGCAAAATTTTGCTATCTTGTGCTATTGACAAAAGATGGGAGATTAATATGATGTATATTGTAGTATTTTTCATATTTGCTTTTAAAACAAATTATATTTTCTATAAAGGGGAGATATGTTTTGATTAAGTTAAAAAAGTTAAGACTTGTTTTAAGTTTAGTAATGTTGTCTTTAATTGTATCAGTTGTTAGTGTCTCTGAAAGATGTTATGCAGGTCCTG
>JAISYQ010000015.1 GCA_031269775.1 Streptococcaceae bacterium | reverse complement strand
TTCTTCCACAGGACCTGCATAACATCTTTCAGAGACACTAAAAACTGATACAATTAAAGACAACATTACTAAACTTAAAACAAGTCTTAACTTTTTTAACTTAATCAAAACATATCTCCCCTTTTATAAAAAATATAATTTGCTTTAAAAACAAATATTAAACCTTTACATAATGTTAGTTTACTATATAATAAAAAAATGTATGCAAAATATGAGAAAATAATACCAAAAAAACCATATTTTTGCATGTTGCCCTCCCTAATCATTCATTAAACTTTTTTTGAAATTAACCATCAATCTCTAAATTAAGTAAAGCAGAGATTTTAAAATCAACTTCGCTTGGTGCTTACGCTTTTGCATAGTATTTTTCATAATTTATTCTTATCACCAAATATTAATACAGCAAGTTAGTTAAAATTTTGAAATTTTATAAAGGAAGGCTATTGATCATTTTTTTATCTCTTTAAAGCGTCAAAGTACATGATTTAATCATAAATCTGATTTTTTCTTTTTAAATAAAAACAAAGGCATTTTTATTGATAAGCAATTGGTAAAAACTTATTGTAATTTTTTTTAAAAATAATCTTTGCCATCCCACGTTTTCCAGTTCTATTTTTTTGTAAATCCACTTCCATTGTTGTTGTATCTTCATCTAGATAAGCATCATTTTCATTTTTTTCATCGCCTTTTTTACGATAATAATCATCTCGATATAAAAACATGACAAGATCTGCATCTTGTTCAAGAGAACCAGATTCTCTTAAATCTGATAGAATTGGTCTTTTATTTTCACGTGCTTCAACTCCACGTGAAAGTTGACTTAAAGCAATAACTGGACAGTTTAGCTCTTTAGCAAGTTTTTTCAGTTCTCTAGATATTTCTGATACTTGTTGTTGACGAGATTCGCGATTACGACCTTCAATAAGTTGCAGATAATCAATAACAACTAACCCTAGTTGCCCTTTTTCTTTGATTAATTTTCGACATTTTGCTCTAATGGATGACATTTTAATGCCAGGAGTATCATCAATAAAAATTTGAGCATTTGATAATTGTCCCATCGCCATAATGAGTTTTTCCCATTCTTCCTCACTAAGTTGTCCTGTTCTTAAATGTCCTGAATCAATTAAACCTTCGGCGCAAAGCATACGATTTACTAAATCAACGGCACTCATTTCAAGTGAGAAAATAGCGATTTTTTGATCAGTTTTAACTCCCACATTTTGAGCAATATTTAAAGCAAAAGCCGTTTTTCCCATACCAGGACGTGCAGCTACAATAATTAACTGGTCCAATTGAAAACCTGCAGTCATTTTATCTAATTCGGGAAACCCTGTTGCAAGCCCAGTAACAACATTATGATTTTTAGCATTTTCTTCAATTTGAATCATGCTTTCACTTAAAATTTCAGTAATTGTTTGAAGATTTTTTTGATTAGTATCTTGCGAGATATTAACTAATGCTTGTTCAGTAATTGTTATTAAATCAATGATATCTTCGTTAGTATCAAAAGCTTTTTGAACAGTTTCAGTACTTGTTGCAATTAATCTTCTACGAGTTGCTTTTTCGGCTACGATTTTTGCATAGTATCCTGCATTAGCAGCAGAAGGAACGATGGTAGCAATATCTGAAAGATAACTGATTCCCCCAGCATCTTCTAGTCGATGTTGTTTATTTAACTCATCTGTGAGTGTGCGAATATCTACTGGAGTATTGCAATCAATTAAATTTGCCATTGCTTCAAAAATGACCTTATGTTGATGTAGATAAAAATCATCTGCCACAATAAATTCTACTGCTGCAAAGTAAGCATCTTGTAATAAGAAAATTGAACCTAAGACAGCTTGCTCAGCTTCTTTGTCTTGTGGGGGAATTCGCTCAATATATTCGGGCATTTAATATCCTGCTTTCTTCTGATGTTTTTTATAATTATATGAAAATTATGAATATTCAGCAAGGTTAGTGGATTGCGTCACGTAAAACACCCGCGAAAATGTTGTTTATACCTGTTAAAAAAAGAAGACAACAAAAGTGGGCAAAATCAGTATGAAAGCAAGAAAAGAAATCATAAACCAATAAAAATTAAAGGTTATAAAAAATTTTTAAAGAAAGAAAAAAGACGGGTCTATTGCGAAATCGAGCACACAAACTGCTCTCAAAAAGCAAAAAACTTCAAACAGCTAACCACCTAAAGAAAAAGAATCAAAGCAAGCATGGTAGATATCTTAGATGTACTTATTCATCATGGTGAAATAAATTTTACTCAAGGAAGTGATCAATTGGACTGCTACTCAAACTGTTATCAATAAAGCTCAAATCTATGTGTTTGCAGTACTAAAAAATATCAGGAGCTATTTGCCCTTTGAACTTAAAGGGATTGATTCAGATAATGGCGCAGAATTTATCAATCATGAACTTTATCGATATTGCAAACAAGAAAAGATTCTAGAAAGATTCTAAGAACTCTTTATTATTTATAAAAAATAATCAAAAAATACCCACTTATTTGTCAAATACAGCATCAAAACGGACTTGGCATTTTTATCGCCTTTATTGTTAAATAACATCTTGAAATGGTAAAAAACAAAAGAAAAACAACTACACCTATATTTCCAAAAAAAGCACTGCCAGAAACAATCATACTTGCAACTAATTGTCCTATTGGCATAACAGCTGAAAATACTCCAGAATAGACACCAATCTTTTTAGGATTCATCAACTGTGCTCGAATACTTTGGGATGCAGGAATATTTATCATTTCACCTATTGTAAACAAAATAGCAAATATAATAATTGGAAACATTTTATTAGTTAACATTGCTAATATAAAACCAAGACCATGAAAAAATGCTCCTAATACGTACCTTTTAAGAAGTGACCAATTTTTTGTTAATTGTTTAAACAAAAACACTAATAAAACAATTGATGCCGCATTTACTATAACAACAATTGAAAACATTCGCTGCCCATAAATCTCAATTCCAAAGGTAGAAATTGTTTTAAAATCTTGAATCAAATGTGTTGCCAAAGAATAATCTGGTTGCATAAAAATAACCGTTGAGCATATACCACCTATAATAAACAAAACATAGCGTTTATCTTTCAATGCTTCTTTATAACTTTTTACAACATCTAAAACACGAATATTGGCAGATTTTTCAAAAGAAAGCTTTGTCTCATCCATCATAATCACAGCTAAAATCCATACTATCGTAGATCCTATTATCGTAATTAATAATAATTGAAATAAATAATCACGAAAAAGCCATGCACCAATTGCTGCTCCAAACATAATACTAATATTCTGAATCCAATAAACCAAACTATAAACAAAATCTCGATTCTTTAAAGTTGTTATATCAATAATCACTGCTTCAAACGCTGGAATCGCAAAATTAAAGCCAGCTCCTTCCAATAGAAACATTAAAAAAGCTAATCTGGGAAAATTTCCAAACGGTGAATTAAATGCTGCAGAAAGCAAGTCTCCTAATACCATAAATGTTAAACCGACCTTCATTGCTTCTTTTCTACCCTTTTCATCAGAAAAGTGACCGCCATATAAATTGGCTAAAAAATTGCTAATTGATGCAACCATTAATAAAATTCCTGCAGTAAATTTATCAAAATAATATATATAATAAATAATTAAATTACCTGTAATTGCATAACCAGTTAAATCAGTAATTAATAAAGTTAAAAGACGTAACTTAATATTGCGATTTAAATTCATAAATTCTTTCATTATAATAAACTTCTTTCATTTAAATAACGATTTTTCATCAAAATTAGACCTTATCCAAAGCTAAAGGACAATTTAAATCGTTATCTAGCTTTGAGTACGGTCTAATATTTCTAATAAATATCTTTTCTATGTCCAATTTCAATTATTAAAATCGTAACAACTTCATCTTGAATATCAGCGATTAAACGATAGCTACCCACACAATACCTTCATTAATGCGAATAATTCTCTGTTAAACTTTTGCCCTTAAATTTAGGATTATTTATGTTTTCTAAATGTTTATTCAGCCCATTTTAAAATAAGTGTAGCTTGATACTTATCTATTTTTTTTAGAAAAATCGCCATAAATTACCTAAGATAATAAATTAGTTGTTATAATATTAAAAAAAGATTTTTCAAAGGAATAAAAATGCGTATTTTAATCACTGCAGGAGGCACTACCGAAGCAATTGATAGTGTTCGTGGAATTACTAATCACTCCACTGGAAAATTAGGTGCTATTATTGCAGAATGTTTTGCTGCAAAAAATCATTATGTAAAATTTATTACTAGCTCTCATACAATTTTGCCATCTCAAAATCCTAATATCCATGTATCTATTATTACAAACACTGAACAATTATTAACAATATTAACTTCTCAGTTAACTACACAAACATTTGATTCTGTCATTCATTCGATGGCTGTTAGTGATTACACACCTGTTTTTACTAATTCACAGGAAGGATTTGCAATAAAATTAGAAAATAAATTAAAACAAGGCTTATCTGTTAATCAAGCATTCACAACAATTACAAAAAGTAGTAAAATCTTTCCTGTAAAGAAAAAAATCTCTTCCACTAGTGAAAATTTAATAATAATCTTAAAACGCAATTCTAAAGTAATTCAAAAAATTAAAAAATTGCAACCACAAACATTACTTGTAGGTTTTAAACTCCTAGTATCTGTAAGTAAAAAAGAACTTTTAACTATTGCAAGAAAAAGCATGAAAGAAGCACAAGCTGATTTTTTTATTGCCAATGACCTAACAGAAATAAATGAAAAAAAGCATCATGCTTATCTTTTAAATAATCAAAATCATCTCTACCAAGAGAGTTTCACCAAAAAAGAAATTGCCACAATGCTTTTTGGGCAAATAAGAAAAAGGATTTATCAAAAATGAATATTGTTTTAGGTATAACAGGAAGTATTGCTGCTTATAAAGCAGCAGATTTAGTTCGTCATCTTAAAAGAGAAGATTATGAAGTCTTTGTTGTGATGACTAAGAATGCTACAACATTTATTACACCATTAACACTGCAAGTATTATCAAAAAATATTGTTCATCTGGATACAACTGTTGAACCAGATGTTCGTAAAATAAATCATATTGAATTAGCACTTTTAGCTGATCTTTTTGTAATTGCTCCAGCTAGTGCAAACATTATTGGCAAGATTGCAAGTGGCATTGCTGATGATTTATTATCAACTATTGCTATGGCGATGCCAAAAAAGACCAAAAAAATCATTGCCCCAGCAATGAATACACGGATGTATGAAAATCCTATTCAGCAAAAAAATTTGCAAACCTTAAAGAAAATACTGCATTATACGGAAGTTCCACCAAAAAATGCACTTTTAGCGTGTGGTGAGAAAGGATGTGGCGTACTTGCATCTATTAATGATATTTTAGAAAAAATAAAGGAGAATTAAAAAATGATAACAGGAAATCGTACACAAAAATTGATATATTCAGCTATTTTACTTGCAATTATGCTTATTTTATTTTGGACCCCTTTTGGTTTTATTCAAATTGGACCATTTGCCATTACAACCATGCATATTCCTGTCATTGTTGTTTCGATTCTTTTAGGTTTAAGATACGGTGGATTCTTTGGCTTAATTTTTGGCTTGTTAAGTATGTATCGAGCAACTACAACACTTACGCCAACAAGTTTTGTCTTCTCCCCATTTGTTCCAACTCCTGGAAGTGAGCATGGTGATTTCAAAGCTATCATTATTGCAATCTTACCACGTATTTTAATTGGCATCTTCCCTGCTTTAATCATTGCACTATTTAAAAAAAATGATGGGGCTAGCAAATATACACTGGGCTTTGGTCTTGCTGGATTTATAGGATCTTTAACAAATACAATTTTTGTACTAAGTTTAATGGGTATCTTTTTTAAAAATAAATTAGGTATTTCTTCTGTGATTGCTTTTATTGCTGGAGTTGTTACTTCTAATGGTATTATCGAAGCAATAGTCGCTACACTTGTTGTTGTTGCTATGAGTAATGTATTTATTGTGGCAGAAAAAAAACTTAAAAAAGCTTACATTTAAGCCAAAAATTAAATTAAATAAACTCAGTGTCAAACTTCCGATAAAAAAGACAAAATAGTTGTTTTTTTCTTTTTAGTTTTAAAATGATTATAAAGTATATTAAGGAGAGTTTATGTTATAGAGAACAAAAATAGATTGCTAAAGTTAATAAAAAATATTGAAACATCCTTTTTAAAGTTTCAAATTTTAGCTTTCAGTACTTTTTAGTTTATTTAAACACTTTTTTTATATTTTTTGCAAAAAAATATTTGCTTTTAATTTTAAAAGATATTATTATGTCGATGGGAATTTAATATTAAATATGCAATAAAATTTTTTATTAATTTAAAATAAATTATATCTAGATTAGCAAATGAAAGGAGAACCTATAATGTTAAAATTGTTCACTTCACCAAGTTGCACTTCTTGTCGAAAAGCACGTGCATGGTTAGTTGAACATAATATCGATTTTGAAGAAAGAAATATTATCGTCAATCCACTTAATATTATCGAACTTAAAGATATCTTAGCTATGACTGAAAACGGTACTGAAGATTTGATTTCTACACGTTCAAAAGCATTTGCTTCTTTAGATATTAATTTAGAAAACTTAAATTTAAAACAACTACTCGAGTTATTAGTTATCAACTCTGCACTTATCCGCAGACCATTAATAATTAGTAAAAATCATCTACAAATTGGTTATAATGAAGATGAAATTAGATGTTTTTTACCACGCAATGTTCGTCGCTTAGAATTACTTAAAGCTCAAGTAATGGCAGGTTTAATCTAAAAAGTTTGTTTTCCACCCTTTAACTTATCTAATACACAACGCCAAAGCATATATATGCTATATTTAACCGGGCTGATTACCAAATAAAAAGCACCAATTTTCTCTTCGATGTAACCAGAAAAAGATTGTTTAAACTTTAATATGCCATCAATACCATAAAAAGTTCCATCAATACCATAAAAGTTATATCGAGGAATATCATGCTTTACTGCAAAATGGAGCATTCTATCTTGAAGTAAAAATGGAGCATAAAAATTTTTATATTTTTCATACGTTCCGCTAAATAAATAAATAATTTCACGCTGTCCAATAATAAATAGTGCCCCTGCTAGTAAAACGTTTCCTTCCCCTGCTTCTTGCAAAAAAAAAATTGCGTCTTTAATTCTTTTATCATAAGTTTGTAATTGATTAGAAAATTCTTGCTGTTGATTTAACATTTTTCTAGAATTTGGCTTATTTTTTAAATGTTCTGTTATTTTTGCTAAACGCGTTTTTAATTCTTCAATACGTTTATGCAAATTATTAATATATGTTTGCAAATTAATTTCAGCTACCATAAATTTAGCTTTTTTGCCAAAAGCTTTATAAACTGCTTGATAATATTCTAGCGGCTTATCACAAAATTCGCGTCTTTTTGCTGTATGTTTTGTTAAGCGTTTAAAATCAGGCAGCTGCTCATAATTTAATTCGCGCACAGAAATACCAAATTGCATTGTTTTTTTTACCGAGTACCTCGCATCTTTCTGGTACGATTCTCTAAGCGTTGCTTTAGTTAGCTTACTTAAATCCTTCACAAAAACAAAACGCGGTGTTTCATTTACAAATCCTACCTTAAATCTTTCATGCTGATAACCAAATTTTGTAAGTAATTTAAATAAAGAATCATTTGGCTCTTCTAAAATTTTTCCCTTACTATCGCGCTTTTGATACACAATATTCGGACGAATCGTTAAATATATCCCTTTGCGCCTTTTAATATAATCACGTATTCCTTTAGTAAATTCACCAATCACTTCTTCATTTGTAAAATCAGCTAAAAAGCCCCCATCAATATCAAAAAATTTCCCAAAACGAATGGAAATTGAAGCTAACAGTGCACTAGCTACTACTCTTTGCTCATCTTTGACTCCAACATAAACAACTTGCCAACCGCGCTTCTTACGCAAACGCTTCATCTCAGGTGTTTGTAAATAATTTACTAAAGCAGATTTATAAGCATGACTTTTAAATTCCTCTTCTGTTAATTCTGTAAAATGCATACAATCTCCTTAATTTCAAGAATCTTAAAGGGTTAATTCACCTTGTCTTTGCTTACGTCTAATCATATCTCCAGGATTAACTTTTACATTCAGTACATTCAGTGATATCGTGATCAACTCCATTGGATTAGCTGCGCGATTAATTAAAACACCATCTTCATTCCACATTTCTTTAACTATCGATTTCACATGCACAAAATTTGGTCCATAAATTTCTAACTCATCGCCTTTTTTTATAACATTACGCTGACGAATAGTGAGCAAATGTTTTTCTCCATCATAAAAAATAACTTCACCAACAAATTTATATTGTGGAGTTCGTCTGCGCACACCAAAAAGCTGATCATACTCTGAAGGCAAACCATAATAAAAGCCAGTTGAAAGCTCTCGTTGGGCAACCTTCCACAGTTCTTCAAGCCATTTTTGACTTACTTTATAATTCTGGGGGTCTGCCAAATAAGTATCTACTGCTTTTTTATAAACATTAACAACTGTTGAAACATAATGAATTGACCTCATTCGTCCTTCAATTTTTAATGAATCAATACCAGCCTCTATTAAATCAGGAAGATGCTCAATCATCGACAAATCTACTGAGCTCATTGAAAATTTCTCTTTAGATACATCTTTCATATCACATAAATTATACTTCCAGCGACATGACTGTGAGCATCCCCCACGATTTGCATCTCGCAAGCTCATGTAATTTGATAAAATACAACGACCTGAGTAAGCAATACACATCGCCCCATGCACAAACACTTCAATCTCAATATCTGTTTTCTTGCGAATTTCCCTAATTTCTTCTATCGAAAGCTCACGCGCTAAAACTACACGCTTTACCCCTTCATTCTTCCAAAATTCTAAAGTTTCGCTATTGACAGCACTTGCTTGTGTTGATAGATGAATAGGCAAATCTGGTGCTTCATTTAAACAAATTTCAATTAAACCAGGATCAGAAATAATCACTGCAGAAACACCGAAATCATACAACTTACGAAAAAAAAAGCCTGCTCCTACTTCATCTTCAACATGCATCACCATATTAGCAGCAACATAAATTTTTGCCTGATAAAGATTAGCAAAATACACCGCCTCTTTTATCTCTTCATAAGTAAAATTGCCAGCACGATTACGTAAGCTATACATATTACCACCAATGTAAACAGCATTAGCACCATACATAATTGCAATTTTTAATTTCTCTAACTCTCCTGCTGGTGCCAACACCTCAAGGCGTTTTAATACATGCTTACTCATGCTTTTTTCCTTCTAAAGTCTGTTTATGATTTTTTAACGATGAATGATCCCACTCTTTACTCTTTAGTTTACTACAATCTAAGCAAAACCTGCTTTTTTCATTTTATGGAGTTCAAGAAAATGAATTTCTTCCATTTCAAGTAGAATTTTCCGGCTCTTTTAAGTATCAGTATTTTAGATTTTAACCTCACAAGTATAAGTTTCCTTTCAACGCAACAACGCTGTAAAACCCTTCCTGCCACTGAGAAAGTGACATGATTTTGAATTAGGGAGCCACGTTCACTCCCTACTTCGTCACAAGGTGCTCGTTAATTTCACCAAAATAGCTCTTAGCAGCTCGTGTTGAAATTCATTACACTGACGTTGACGTTTAAGCTCATCAATTTGCTGCTGTATCAAAAATCTCTCGAATTCATCCCAAAATGCTATACCTTTTAAACCAAAACGCGATGCCCCTCTTTTTTCAAAATTTTTATGCATAGATATTTCTGATAATATCCATCTTATTCCACCCTTATTATGATAATAACCACTATGCAAAATAGCTACTAATGCTTGGTCGTAAGTTTCTGCTACCTTCAATAGACTAACATATTTTGCACCATCTGGACTTGCTGCTAACGTAAGCGGTGTCGATAGTGCAGCAGCTAACCGTAATTCTTCCGCTCTACGTGCTCTCTTCAGCTTGACGTATACGTTCTTCTTCTTCAGCTTGATATTGTATCAAGAATCTTTCAAATTCATCCCAGAATGCTATACCTTTTACACCAAAGCGCGGGTTCTTTGCTTTTTCAGAATCTTTATACATAGGTATTTCTGATAATATCCATTTTATTCCACCATCACTATGATATTTACCACTATGCGAAATAG
>JAISYQ010000006.1 GCA_031269775.1 Streptococcaceae bacterium | reverse complement strand
TTTGCAGGCGCAACATTTCATCTTGTTGCTTTTGCTGCATTTTTTGTTGTTTTTTTATCGCTCTTCTCGACATAAGTTGCATGAATATTGGGATGCCGCCCATTACCAAAATACCTGCTACAATGCCCGCAATGGCAAGCCAATTAGTTTCTTTCGGCTGTTTTGCTTTTTTTTCTTCTATCCACTTTTGCACTTTTTGAATTCTATTTTGGGTATTACTGCACTCGGATTGAAATTTTTCATATGCGACTTTATTACTTCCTACGTTTGAAATCCAATTCCTTATTATATCCTTTACAATATTTTCTTGCGTTTCAAGTTTCGTGTTACAACTATCTAATTCTTCTTCTATTTCAGCTATTGATTTGGTCGTATCAATTTGTTTGACCAAAGCATGTATTTTTTGAATTTCCAGAATTTTCAATTCGAGAAATTCGTTGTAGAATTCATTATGAGATTTCGTAATAGAATCCTGACGTTCACTTTCTATTTTTGCTATTTCCTCCGCCGTTTTTTGAGGCACATCATCCACAGGCAAAGTAACAGTATCGTTTTCTTGTGCAAACAACGGAACAACAGCAAAATGCAAAAGCAGTATTAATATTTTTTTATTCTTTTTCATATCCTATTATTTTAATAATTTTTCAATTTTGTTGCAGTATTCTTCGAATTTCTGATAATCTCCACATTCTTTACACTTATCATAACATTTCAAAGATTTTTTGATATCCTTAAACTTACTACGAGCTTCATTTTTATCTTTTATTTGCCCTAAACTCAGTTTAAGGTACAAAGGTCCCACACTATCCACAAGTTCTGTCAGCTTATTGCAATCACAATCACAGGAAGACGAAGGTTGCTTATTGCATTGTGTTTTTAAACTATCTAATTTACGGTTATATTGCTCAATAACTTTGTTATACTCTTTAATTTTGTCATTTAATTTAGACACTTTGTCCTTGTATTCCAAGCAATCGGCATATTTAGCTATTGGGGATACCTCTGTCTTTTTGTGGGTAATTGATGAGCTATTCTTTAAATTTTTACAGCTTAAATTATTTGTTTTTTCTCTAATACTATTATTTTCGCTACTAATATTTTCAATCTGAGCATCTAAATCGCTAATTCTATCTTTTAACTCTTTACTTTGGCAAAGATTTATTAATGTGAGGTTAAAAGGAATATCTGTTTTATGCAGTATTTTGATTTTGGTTCTATAACGTTTTAGGCGGGTAAATAAAAATACACTATCTGATTCTCTTGCAATATAGGCTGTCAATTTAAACTCAAGTTTTGCAGTATCAGCATTAAAATTAGCATTAAAATTAGCATAACTTAAGGATAAATCTTTCTCGCTCAAATTTGCAATTATAGCTTTTTTATCTGTAAAGTCATTCGAATCTTTTCGCACACTCTTTCCATCTCCGTCTATTTTCATCTTTTTTCTGAAATTTTTCTCAAACTTGATAGATAGCGTTTTTTTTACGTCTTTAAACGTTAAATTTTCAGAAAACAAGCAAATATACAGAATCTCGTTTTCAACTTTATTAAAAGTGATATGCACAGTATCTTTCTCGTTTGTTTTTTCCCATTTTAGAGAAATGGGAATTTGTATTTCCCTTTCTGTTGAAGGGTTCAGATTTAAAGTATGATCTATCTTTATTTCATTGTTTAACGTTAAATCTGCTTTTATTACCTTTTGCGCAAAACAGTTGAATCCGAATGCCATTAGTGCTATTACGCCAATAAATACTCTTTTCATTTATTTCTGATTTTAAATTACTATTATTTGTTAATTTTCAATTTTATTGTTACAGCTTTTGCTTTTGCCGTTAATGTTTGCAAATAGGGATTTTTGGTATCAATTTCAGCGATATAGAAATTCAAATAAAATTTTACCTCTTCAGGATTGTTAAAAATCTCAAAAATTATCGGTTTAATTTTTCCTTGAATAATTTCATAGCCATTATCGAAAACTGTTCCCGTTTTTTTGTATAATGCTATCTGACGTATGCCATCTGGGGTTTTAAAAAACGGATTTAATTCTGTCGATTTTTTGAAATCTTTTGTTACTTTCACGTTTTTATTGAGATTCAACAACTTTTTCACCTTTTGAGTTGACTCGAAGAGCCAAACACTCCTCCTGCTGTCGGCTAAAGCTAAAGACTTATCGTTTCCGAGCAACATAATCAGAATATTTTTGTTGGTCAGTTGAAAAGTAACTGGCAAATTTACTAACAAGGTGCCCTTTTCGTCCTTCAATTGCATATCAAAGGTTACGATGCTGTCGGTTTTAATTTTCACAACGTATTCCTCCTGTGCAGCCATATGGGAACTGCAATAGAGGCATAAAAGCGAATAAAATCCGAAAATCTGCAAACATTTTTTCATTTTCGCCTACTCTTGAGTGAAGTTTAACCATTTGTTAGGCTCTGCCTGCGTGCGTATCCAGTTGGCGACAATAATATCTTCTGGCCACGGATAACGGTCTTCGGCATAATAACAATCATAAGTTAGATAATCAATAATGCGGTCAACGTAAGGAGTTAAAGATGTGGTAAGCAGACAATCGGAGGATGTCAGACCAACTCTACCCTTAATCGTGTCATCACCAAAAAAATGGATATTAGGGTGCCAAACATCTGTGATAAACTTGAATATCGGCAGCCCTTCCGCGCTTGGATATAATTCGGGCAACTCTATTGTCATTCTGTGTTTATTTCCGAAAATAGGAGTTTCCA
>JAISYQ010000025.1 GCA_031269775.1 Streptococcaceae bacterium | reverse complement strand
TTCAATTTGTTCCTGGTATATTTACTCTAGTACTTGGCAGAATAAAAGGATTTATTGGTAATTTTTTCAATCTTTTATATAATTATTTAACACCAAATGAACTTTTTCATAATTTAACTCACGCTTATGGCATGTACAAAAAACCTCCAAGTGAAGGAGTTTATCTGCTTTGGTGGCAGGCGCTGTTGTTTATTATTGGCTCTGATGTGATAATTAATATCGTTTCCCTAGCTGCTTTTAAAAAACAAGAAATTTAGGATGATACGACTTCAAAGAGCTTAAACAATTAAAAAAATTATTGAGATATCAAATAAATCTTAAATTTAGGATTAGAGCATATGTATGTTCTAATCCTTATTTAAATTTATTTTTTTGCTTAAAAATGTGTGATTTTTTTCCTATTCGTTTGACAAAACAAAAGAAAGGGTTATCATTTAGCATCTTAGATTTTTTTTCTATTCATTTTAAAAATTTTTATAGAAGGTTTAATGTTATAAAATGAATTTAAATAAAATTTTTAACAAATTTTTAGAAAGAAAAGGAGGTTCAAGAAAATTGAAAAAAAATTATTTTTTAATACTTTTATTTGGTATTTTTCTTTTTATTTCCATAACAGTTTATTCATCAAATCAATCAACTGCTACCACTAAACAAACAAAAGCTGTGGGTTTAATCACCATTTCTCAAACAAAAACAAAAAAATTAATCAAAGGAAAAAAGGTTGCTATTTACGTAGGAAGAGATACTTGCCCAGATTGTCAAAAAATTATGCCAGAGCTTAAAAAACAATTAAAAAATAATAAAAAAGTCTTGTACTACTTTGATACCACTGCAAAAGGAGAAAAGCTTTTAAAATATCGAAAATTTTACAATTCATTAGGAGTTCAGGCTGTTCCATCGATTTTGATTGCAAAAAATGGAAAAGTAGAAAAAATATTTAACTTAGAAAAAGATCAAACTGACTTACCAAAAATTATCAAGGAGGAAATTTAAGAAGGAAATGGATATATTAGCATTTATTCACTATCTTTTCTTTCCTGATTACACAATTTCTATTTCTGATGATGCACGAATAAAAGGCATATTTATAATAGATGAATCCGTACCAAGCAAAAAAATAAAAATTAACCAAGTTGGAACAATAATATTTAAGGAGATAGAGAAAAATGATCGTAGTATCCGATATTCTAGATTGTTAAGCATTTTAAAAGAAAAATACCCGGCAATCCCTTTGAAAGTTTTAAACGATGATATATCAAAGTTTTTGTATTCTTTAAATTTTGTGAATTTAATCAATTATAAAAACTTCTATAAATTTAATTTCATTAAATGTTTTATGTGGAATTTTGTAAAATTTATTAAAGGGTATAAAAACAGATATGATTTAAAAGGTTATAATTTAATTTTTTTATTGATTCAAGTTATTATTGCAGTGTTTGATACTTATTTGCTTATTGGCATTTTTTTGTTTTATATGTGGTTATTTATAATCTTTATTTGCATATATTATCATATTTCAAGTTTGTGGGTTTTTGATATTTTGGGTTTAATAATGGGATTATTCTTAAGTGTTGCAATTCATGAAACGATTCATGTTTATACATACAGAAAGATCATAAAAAAACAAACAGGATATTTATCTTCTAAGATGTTGATGATTAGTTTTGTTAGAGAAATTTTACCTTTAAAACAAAGTTTATTAGTTAGGGTTTCAGGCCCATTCATTACAGCATTGTTGGGTGGAGCATTATTTATTTTTTCAGATAGAGTTGCTTTTAAAGTATTTTCGTCTGTGTTTATTTTTCATGTGGTAAATTTATTACCAATTTTTGGTGATGGATATAGTTTAATTACTGATTTATTTGATAAAAGATAATATTTTTTAAGGAGGAGTTTATTTATGAATTATGATGCACCTGTTGTTATAGATAATAATTTTCCGATAACAGAAGATAAAGCAATTTGGTTCATTGTTCTTGTTGTAGTTTTGTTAACACTTGCAACAACAGTTATTGGAGCCTGAATATTGTTTTGTGAACTTCGCGGAAGATGTTTTACGGGGACTGGAGTTATACGAATCATGGAGGATCGATACGATTTGGTTGTAAATAATAACATCTTTTTTAATGGTAAATTTTGTTAATTTAAAAGATAAAACAAATTTATAAATGTGCATTTATTGTGCAAATTTATTTAAAAATAAATTTTTTATAAATTTAAGAGCCTGTTAACATGCTCTAAAGGGTGGGAATTGTATGCTGAGTGTAACTAATTTATCTAAATATTATAAAAATTCCACTAAAGGAATAGAAAATATTTCGTTTGAAATTAATAAAGGTGAAATTTTATGTGTAGCAGGTCCAAATGGTTCAGGAAAAACAACATTAATAAATTCTATGTTAGGTTTTATAAAAAAAGATAGTGGTAAAGTTATTCTTAATCAAAATGAGCTTATTAATTCAGAAATTAAGAAAAAAATAGCATACGTTCCAGATGAAATTATATTAATCGAAGAATTAAGTGGTATGGAATATCTAGAGTTCATACAAAAAATTATAGGTGGAATTCAATATGCTAAAATTCAACGATTAATTACTTTGTTTGGTATGAATGAAGATATTTTTAAGCCAATTGCTTCATATTCTCATGGAATGAAGAAAAAAGTTCAGTTGATTTCTTCATTCATGATGGTATTTGATTTAATTGTACTTGATGAACCCTGTAGAGGACTAGATATCGAGTCTATTTATATATTAAAGCGCCTATTTAAAATGATACGTAATTTTAAAAAAATGATATTTGTTTCTTCGCACGATTTGCTTTTTGCAGAAGAAATTTGTTCAAAGATGATTATTTTATTACATGGGAAAATGATAGATAGCGGAAAAATCGAATATCTAAAGGAAAAATTTAATAGCACCTCCATTGAAGAAGTCTTTTTAAAAGCAGTAATGACTAATGATAGGGAGAAAGAAATTGAAAATTTACTTAGAGATTTTGAAAATGATCTATAAAGTTTATTTCAATAAATATAGATCGTATTTTGATACTAATAAAAAAAAGGTTTTAAGTATAGTATCTCTTATAGCTATTTTAGGAATTTCCATTACAACAGGGAATATGTTAACTGCAGAAATAATTGATGTATTTTTAAATGGTAATGATCATATATTATATTCTGCAATTATTACTTATCTTGTATCAGAATCATCATTAGTAATGTTAGTTTTTTTATTTGCAAAAATTACTATGCCAGAAAATTCAAATATATTTCAAGTTATTAATCTATTACCTATAAGTGCAACTATCAAAAATTTTTCTTGTTACTCGTTTCAGATTATTGCAGAAATAACTATCCCTACATTATTATATATGTCTATCTTATTACCAAAAATGATTATAAAAACAATAAACTTTAAAATCATATTGTCATTAATTTTTATTTTTATATTACAAGCAGTTTTTATGGCTATGTTATTTAATGCTATTTATAATTTTTCTTTATTTATATTTGATAAATTAAAATTTGGATATTTGCATAGTTACGCTTTATTTTTAAATATTATCTTTTTTTTCTTTTTAATATGGATTCAATTTAAAAATTTTGAACATATTTTACTAAATTATTCCAAATTTGATTATGGTTTACTGCATTGGTGCTCTGGCTTTATGGGTAAAATGTTAAATGGCAAAAATTATCAAGTTTCAATTTCTATAATTATTTTTTTGTTTATAATTATTTTTTTTGTAGGAATAATTAGTTTTAATTTTTTAAGAAATATAAGTGCTCAAATAAGGCCAACATCAATTTTTATGAATGTATTTCATCCATCATCTAAAATTTTCAGCATGGTGCTAAAAGATGTGAAATTATTATTAAGGTTAGAAAATGTAGTATTTTTGCTAATTATTTTATTGATAAGCCAGATATTAATGTTTATTTTTAAAATGGATTTAGAAATGAAAAAATATTTTTTGAAAATTTTTATCTCAGTGTCTGGAGGAATCGCTGTTTTTTCTTTTGGAAGTGATTATTGTAATATACTGTTTTATAAATTACTAGGAATTCAGAAAAAAATATTTATTTTTTCTAAATTTATATCTAGCTCATTAATTTCGGGAATATTGACCTTTTATTTATTGTTAATAAATTTTAGATGTATAGAGACATTTTTTGATTTATTTAAATTTATTTTTATTTCGTTACTTTCTACAGTGATATTATTAGCTATAGGAGTGATATTTCCTTTTACTAAAACAAATTCATTTTCACAAACGATTGTTTCTATACTGGGCTTTATCTTATTTTTCCCAATAAGTTATTTTTTTAAAGTTTTGGAGCATTTTTCTTATTTGTGGAAAGTGGGATCAATATTTTGTATATCTTTAATTTTTTTTGTTATTGTGGCAAATGTATTCAACAAACGTTGGAATGGTGATTACATATGAAAAATAAAATTCTAGAATTATTACGATATCAAGGTATTTCTTTTTTTGTTTTTACGGTGTCTCTTTTTTTGTTGATTATTTCTACCGCGATTTACTCATTTATACAAGGAAAAAGTATTTACTTCCCAAGAAAAGTGCTTTCCTTTATTGCTGAACCTTCAAGTATAGAGATTAAATTTATGCCTCATTTTATTTCTATGTTTATTATCTTTAGTATTTTGTTTGGACTCGTGTTATTTTTTATTTGTAAATTTTATAAAAAATTAAAAAATTAACCATTATTCAAATTTTAATTACAATAAAGGTCAAGCATTATTAAATTTAGCAGTCGAAATTTCAGGAATTAGTGGGGTAGCTGAGCATTGCCTATGAGTGACGATAATTTGAAAAGACTTGAAATAGTTAGTGTAGTTCTTTCAAATACAGTTTTTTTAATAAAATTAATTTGCTTTATGATTGATTTTTTTAATGGTTTTATTACTTTTAGAAAAATTTTGCAACTATTTCTCATGTTCCTTTTTTGCACCTATGCTACTTATTCGCTAGTTAAAAAGAAAAGTTTTTTTGATAAATTTTTCAATGAAGATGGAACGATAAAAGACGAGTATAAAGAGTACTTAGAGAAAAAACAAAGAAAAATTAGAAGCGATTAAAGTTATAAAAAATTATAAATTACCTAAATTGTTAAGTGAATCATTTGTCTATCATGAAATTAAAAAAATTCAAGATTTATTCTGCGATCAAAGGAATTTAGTTCCGGATCAAACAGGTTTGCCAGAATTAAAAAGTGAAGTGATTCAAAAAGTAATTCTTCCCAAATTTGAACTATTAACTCTTATTGCAGATAACTATCACATAAATGCAATAAAAGGTGAGAGAGTAGATACGATAAGAAAACTTTTATCTCTTTCTTTAGATCAAGGGCCTAGGTTTTATCAAATCAGAAATGAGAATATTAAAAATTATCTAAATCATGATCCTTTGTTAAATAAACTAAAAAGGAGTTACTTTAAAATAAAAGAAAAAAAGGTAAAACTTCCCATTCGTTACGGGTATCATTTAGGTTGGTCTGCTCTTATTCAAAGAATTTCAGTCGGGGTAGTGTTTAGTGTTTTAGTGTTAACGATCTTTGTTTCTGCTACTTTTACAGATGAATATACTTTTAAAATGGATGCTCTTTTGCTTTCATCTAAGTTGGGAGCAAAGAAAATTGCTACTGCTAAAGTTATAGCAATTTATGTGTTAAGTGCTATTTTTTATTTATCTTTTTGGCTGGTAGGCATCCTATTTATTTTAGGGTTTTATGGATTTGAAGGTTGGGATCTCCCTGTTCAAGTAATAAGAACGACGATTAGCTTTTCGCATTCTCTTTGGCAAGTTACTTTATTATCTTTGTTGTCAGGCTTTTTTGTAATGTTAGGAATGGTTACTTTCACTTTGTATTTATCAGCAAAAATAAAATCGACAATTCCTGTTATTCTTAGCAGTACTTTGCTGGTTATATTTTTTAATTTTTTTATAAAAGAGGAGTGGTCTCAAGGATTTTCTTTTCTTTTCTCCATGCTTTTAATTCCGTACAATTTTTATGATTACTATGCTTATAGCCTGGGAAGCTTAGTAATCCCGGTTTATGGCGCGATTATTTTATTTTACACAACAATCATCTGTGTATTTTTACTTTTATCTATTCATGCTTTTCAGAAAACTAAAGTTGCCTAACTTTAAATATGTTAGAAGGTGAGAAGAATTTATTATGAAGAATATGCAATGGAAGAGTTTGAACAATTTTTTAAAAATTTACAAAAAGATCAGTACTTTCCTAGATTTGGAAAAGTGTTTCAAACGGATGATTACTATTATTTCTTAGATATGGGAACGGGAAAAATTGCTCAAGTAAATAAAGATGTTTATTTAGTTTTAAAGGCTTTGTTTGAAACAAATAATGATTTTCAAAGTTTAGGAGCACTTAGTTTAACAGATCAAATTTTAAAAAAAGCACTTGCCAAGATTCGTTTAGGAGTTGAAAAACAGCATATTTTGTCTGCTCCGTTATTTTCAGAAGTTAAAGGGAAAGCCACTTTATCTCTTGACTCTATGTTGGAGAGTGAGGTTGCACATATTATTTTGGAAGTGACAGAAAAATGTAATTTGCGGTGTAAATATTGTATTTACCATCCTACTCATTTATTGCATCGAAGGTTCGGAACAAAAGATATGAGCGTCTTTACAGCTAAATGTGCAATCGATTTTTTAGCATCTCACTCCCAAAAGAATCAAGAAGTCTATATCGGGTTTTATGGAGGAGAACCTTTACTTAATTTCCCTTTAATTAAATTCAGTATTCAATACGCAAAAAGCATATTTAAAAATAAAAAAGTGTCCTTTTCAAGGATGGAAAGGTTCAAGGATTCGAAAATTTAGAGCGCTCATCATTATTTCGCTAATTTTTATAAATTTAGCTAAATTCCTGTTTTAAGTAATTTTGTTTAAAAAAATTTTTTTAAATGAAGATGATACAGTTTCAAAAAGATTAATCAGTGAAAAAAATTATTGAGATATTAGACCTCCTCGAAAAGTAGATGTATGAGAACTTCGTTTTTTTTCCCCGATATATCGTCAAAAAGCCTCAAAATAGCACCACGTATCTTTAAGTTTTTTCCCCTTGTCTCAGGAAAAAATTGAAACGAATTCTCTTTATACCCCAATTCCGAAGAAGTCTATTAAATAAATCTTAATTTTAGGATTAGAGCATATGTTTATTTATATATGTTCTAATCTTTATTTGAATTTATTTTTTGTTCAAAAATGTATAAATTTTTTCTATTGTACAAGCGAGTTTAATTTCGTTTTTTTGGGTGCTATACTTAACCATGAAAGAATAGAGAAATTAAATTAATAGATATTTTTCATACTTGAAAGAAAGAGGCGATGCTCTGTGTCAACGAAAGATAAAATTAAAAATAATCCTATTTTTCAAGAAGCTTGGAAGGGATTTAATGCAGGAAAATGGATGACTTCTATTAATACGCGTGATTTTATTCAAAAAAATTATACAGAATATAGTGGGGATGAAATCTTTTTAGAAGGACCTACTGAGTCAACAAACAAGCTATGGACTAAACTTCAGGAGCTATTTGAGATTGAGCATAAAAAAGGCGGCGTTTATGATATGGATAATAATATTCCTTCAACATTAACGTCTCATGCTCCAGGGTATTTAATTAAGGAAGAGGAAAAAATTATTGGTTTGCAGACTGATGAACCGCTAAAGCAAGCATTTATGCCGTTTGGTGGCATTCGCATGGCAAATAGTGCTTTAAAATCAAATGGTTACAAATCAGATGAAGAGATGACGAAAATTTTTACTCAGTGGCGTAAAACGCATAATCAAGGTGTATTTGATGCTTATACACCGGAGATGCGCTCTGCTCGTAAGAATAAAATTATCACAGGACTTCCCGATGCTTATGGTCGCGGACGGATTATTGGTGATTATCGTCGGGTTGCGCTTTATGGTATTGATTACTTGATGGAAAAGAAATTCAAGGATCATTCTAATATTGGTAGTGGGACAATGACGGAAGGTGTAATTCGTTTGCGTGAAGAAATCTCTGAACAATATCGTGCTTTAGGTGATTTGAAAAAAATGGCAGCAAGTTACGGTTTTGATATTACTGCTCCTGCGAAAAATGCACAAGAGGCTATTCAATGGCTATACTTTGGTTACCTTGGAGCGATTAAATCACAAAATGGAGCTGCGATGTCAATTGGTCGGATTTCTGCCTTCTTAGATATTTATCTTCAACGAGATTTAAAAACAGATGTTATTACTGAACGAGAGGCCCAAGAGTTGATTGACCATTTGGTTATGAAATTACGGATGGTGAAATTTGCAAGAACGCCTGAGTATAATCAATTATTTTCTGGTTATCCGATTTGGGCAACGCTATCGATTGCTGGTATGGGAATTGATGGTCGTTCACTAATTACAAAAACTGATTTTCGCATTTTGCATACTTTAACCAATATGGGGCCTTCCCCAGAGCCAAATTTAACTGTGTTATATAGTTCGCACCTGCCAAAAGCTTTCCGCACGTACGCTGCACGCATTGCCAAGGAATCGTCTTCAATTCAGTTTGAAAGTGATGATCTATTGCGTCAATATTGGGGTTCTGATGATTGTGCGATTGCTTGTTGTGTATCAGCGACAGTTGTCGGTAAAGATATGCAATTCTTTGGAGCGCGCGCGAATTTGGCAAAAGCGGTATTATATGCCATCAATGGTGGGGTAGATGAAAAGACACGGATGCAAGTTGCACCAAAGTTTCGTCCGATGACAGGAGATTTTCTTGATTTTGATGAGTTTATTGATCTTTATAAAGATATTTTAGATTGGCTAGCAGCTTTATATGTCAATACATTAAACGTGATTCATTATATGCATGATAAATATTGTTATGAAGCTGTACAATTAGCATTGATAGATTCTGACTTGAAACGCACGTTTGCAACAGGAATTGCTGGCATTTCGCATGCGACGGATTCATTAATGGCGATCAAATATGGTAATGTCAAAGTAATTCGTGATGATGAAGGTTTTGCTATCGATTATCTGCCGCAAAATGAGTTCCCAACTTATGGAAATGATAATGAAGAAGCCGATAGAATGGCAAACTGGATTTTAGATTACTTTATGACACAAATTCGTCATCATCATACCTATCGCAATTCAACGCCAACTACTTCGCTACTTACAATCACTTCTAATGTCGTTTATGGGAAAGCTACGGGGAACTTACCAGATGGCCGTCGCGCAGGAGTGCCGTTAGCGCCTGGAGCTAATCCTTCTTACCAAGATGGAAAATTTTTAGGAGAGAAGAAGGGGTTATTGGCATCTCTTAATTCGACAGCTTGCTTTAATTATGCAAATGCGCAAGATGGAATTTCAAATACACAGACAATTAATCCAAATGGCTTAGGAAAAGATGATAAAACTCAAATTGAGAACTTACGAAATGTGTTGGATGGCTATTTTGATAAAGGTGGTTACCATATAAATGTAAATGTTTTTACCAACGACTTATTAAAAGATGTGCAAGAATATCCGGAAAAATATCCAAATTTAACCATTCGTGTTTCTGGGTATGCAGTGAAATTTCGCGATTTAACCAAAGAACAACAAGATGATGTAATGATGCGTACGGCTCATAGTCATTTATAAAAATTTTAAAATCATTTATAACTGACAGAGTCTAATGTGAGGAGGCGGTTATGTCTAAAAAAAAAGCAATGGATGGAAATACAGCAGCAGCTCACATTTCGTATGCATTTACAGAAATAGCAGCAATCTTTCCAATTACGCCTAGTTCTACGATGCCTGAATTAATAGATCAGTGGGCAGAGGAGGATCGCAAAAATTTATTTGATAGGCAAGTTGAAGTTATAGAAATGCAATCAGAAGCAGGGGCTGCTGGGGTACTTCATGGCGCACTTAAAGCTGGAGTGTTATCCACTACCTATACAGCTAGTCAAGGGTTGCTCTTAATGATTCCTAATATGTATAAAATTGCAGGTGAAATGCTTCCTACAGTCTTTCATGTAGCAGCGCGTGCTGTAGCAGCAAATACTTTGAATATCTTTGGAGATCATAGTGATGTTATGGCAACTCGCCAAACAGGTTTTGCTATGCTTGCAGAAAGCTGCGTGCAAGAAGTTATGGATTTATCAGCAGTAGCCCACCTTGCAACATTAAAGGCAAGTGTGCCAGTGCTTAATTTTTTCGACGGGTTTCGAACATCGCATGAAATTCAAAAAATCGATGTAATTGCTTATGAAGATCTTGCAAAATTAGTTGATCATAAAGCAATTGCAAAATTTCGCGCTCGTAAGATGAATCCAGATCATCCTACTGTGTCAGGACTCAACGAAGGATCTGACATTTATTTTCAAACACGTGAAGCTGTGAATGCTAAATATAGAGACATTAAATCTGCTATTCAATATTACATGAAAGAGATAAATATTCTTTGCAATACCAACTATGATCTTGTGAATTACTATGGTGCAAAAGACGCTACAGAAGTTATTGTTGCAATGGGCTCTGTTAATCAAACAATTGAACAAACGATTGATTATTTGAACGCTCAAGGGCGCAAGGTCGGGTTAATCAACATTCGTATGTATCGTCCATTTCCTACAGAAGAATTTTTAATAGCATTACCTACGGATACTAAAGCAATCGCTGTTCTTGATCGAACCAAAGAGCCTGGCTCTAGTGGCGAACCACTTCTTTTGGACGTACAATCAGTATTATTTGAATCAAATATGCATATAACAGTGATTGGTGGGAGATACGGACTTGGTTCTAAAGACGTAAGGCCAGATCACATCAAATCTGTGTACGACGAATTAGCAAAGCTTACAAAAGAGCAAAAAAAACGCTTTACAATTGGGATTATTGATGATGTGACGCACACAAATTTAGACCCACAACCAATACTTGATTTAACCCCAAGTGATACGTTTCAAGCAAAATTTTGGGGACTGGGCTCTGATGGTACAATTGGAGCAAATAAAGCTAATATCAAGATTATTGCAGACAACACCGATAAGTATTGTCAAGGGTATTTTGAATATGATTCAAAAAAATCTGGTGGGCTTACCATCAGTCACTTGCGCTTTGGAAGTAGTCCAATTCGCTCGGCTTATCTTTTAAATAGGGCTGATTTCATCTCCCTTTCAAATGATGCGTATTTTACAAAATATGACATTCTTGAGGGGCTAAAGCCAAAAGGAGTGTTCTTATTAAACACTGTTTGGGATCAAGCAGGAGTTGAAAAATTTTTGCCTGCAAGCACAAAACGCTACCTTGCGGAGAATAAGATCAATTTTTATACCATCAATGCTGTAAAAATTGCACATGAAGTAGGTCTTGGAAATCGTACAAATACGATCTTGCAAACAGCTTTTTTTGCATTATCAAACATCATTGAAGAAAAACGCGCGCTTGAGATTTTGAAAGATTCTGCTTTGAGAGCTTATGGGAAGAAATCAATGAAGATTGTGGAATGTAATCACATCGCAATTGATCAAGCGCTTTCAAATCTTGTAAAAGTGAATGTGCCAGCAAGTTGGCTGAATGCAAAGGACGAGAAAAAGGAAATTGACGGCGCTCTTCCAAGTTTTGTAATCAAGATTCTTGAACCAGTAAATGCTCACAAAGGTGATAACATCACGGTTAGCGAAATTATTAAAAGTTCTCTTAACGACGGTTCAATGCCACTTGGCACTGCTGCTTATGAAAAACGAGCTTTATCTGCGTTTGTAGCTAAGTGGGATGCTGATAAGTGTTTAATGTGTAATCAATGTGCATTTGTCTGTCCGCACGCTGCAATTCGTCCATTTTTAGCAGATAAAGATGAAATGAAAAAGGCACCAGAAAGTTTTATCACACGTAAAATGTGTGGGAAAAATCCTTATGAATATCGTATTCAAGTGTCTGTAGAAGATTGTACTGGTTGCAAACTTTGCATAGATATGTGCCCGATACAAGAAAAAGCATTAAGTTTACAACCTTATGAAACACAATTTCAGCAAGTACAAAATTGGGCATTTGCGATGAAACTTGCAACAAAAACAAACCCTTTAAAAAAAGTCTCAGTATTAGCTTCTCAATTTGAAAAACCACTTCTTGAATTTTCAGGAGCTTGTGGTGGGTGCGCGGAAGCGGTGTATGTCAAACTTTTAACGCAACTCTTTGGAGATCGCATGATGGTAGCAAATGCTACCGGATGCTCTTCCATATGGGGTGGATCTGTGCCAGCTACACCTTACACAACAAACGATTTAGGGTATGGACCTGCTTGGTCGAATTCACTTTTTGAAGACAACGCGGAGTATGGTTTTGGTATGTTTATGGCATCGAAGATTCAACGCCTAGCTCTTAAAGATAAAGTGAAAAAGATTCTTGAATATGAAAAGATTTCCGAAAATTTTGCAAAACTCTTGAAGAAATGGTTAAACGAGTATAATGATGGCTCTAAAAGCCGTGAAAATGCAGAAGCTATTAAAACATTACTTACAACAGAAAGAATAGGGAATGCAAAGATTGAAGAACTTTGGAATTTTCAAGATCAATTTGTTAAACCTAGTCAATGGATTCTTGGAGGAGATGGTTGGGCATATGATATCGGTTTTGGTGGCATTGACCACGTTATTGCTACAGGAGAAGATGTAAATGTCTTTGTTATGGATAACGAGGTTTATTCAAATACTGGTGGTCAAAAATCAAAAGCTACGCCTGCAGCAGCGATTGCAAAATTTGCCTCAAGCGGGAATAAAGGTGCTAAGAAAGATCTAGGCTCAATTGTGATGATGTATGAGAATGTTTATGTCGCACAAATTTCTAGTGGCGCAAATCCAAATCAAACAATTAAGGCTATGCTGGAAGCTGAAAACTATGATGGACCCTCTATTATCATTGCATATACTCCTTGTATCCATCATGGATTAAAAGGTGGACTTGAAAATTCTATTGAAGAAGCAAAAGAAGCTGTAAAATCAGGCTATTGGTCGCTGTATCGCTACAATCCGCTCCTTCGTGAAAAAGGAAAAAATCCATTTATACTCGATTATAAAAAACCAAACTTTAATAATATGAAAGGCTTCATGAGTAAACAAACTCGCTTTGCAGCTCTTACAAAAATTAATGGTGAAATGGCTGAACAGTTGTATGATAAAACCGTAAGTGATGCAAAGAAACGCTTTGCCCGTTATTTTAATTTTGCTAAAAATTGAGGTATTGAAAATTAAAGAAGGTGCAATAATAAAATAAGTTGATAAAAATTTGCCTGTTAGTTTGCTATTGTTATTCACGCTTTGTTTTAATTGTAAGCTGAAAGAAGCAGAATCATTCATCACTTGGAAAAATCGTAAACAGATTCTTAGGAGGTAGTTTGTGTGAATCGATATGAAGATTTAAAAATAGCTGAAAAAGGTGCAATAATAAGCATTATATCTTATATCTTTTTAGCAGTTGGCAAATTACTTATTGGTGTTTGGGGAACTTCTAATGCTTTATTTGCAGATGGATTGAATAATTTTACGGATATTATTGCTTCATTAGTTGTAATTATTGGTTTGCGTATAGCTAGAAAACCTGCAGATAATGATCATACTTATGGACATTGGAAAGTTGAAACAGTTGCTAGTATGATCACTTCTTTTATTATGTTAATGATTGGTTTAGAAATTTTAGGAGATGCTGTTGAAAAAATTGTGCAAAAAACTTATTTAAAACCAGAACCATTGACGGCTTTAGTTGGGGTCATATCTGCGATTGTTATGATTTTAGTATATTTTTATAATCAAACATTAGCTAGTAAAGTGCATAGTAGTGCATTATACGCAGCAGCAAAGGATAATCTAAGTGACGCTTATACAAGTATTGGGACAACGATAGCTATTTTGGCAACGGTGTTTAAATTTCCATTATTAGATACGATTGCAGCAATTATTATTGCTATTTTGGTTTTAAAAACAGCGTTAGAAATTTTTAAGGAAAGTGTTTTTTCATTATCGGATGGCTTTTCTGATAATTTGCTGACAGATTATAAAAAAATGATTTTAAGCATTGATGAAGTTAAGGAAGTTCGCCTAATTCGAGGGCGTACGTATGGTACTAATATTTTTTTAGATGTTGTGGTGGCAATGGATTCTAATCTTTCTGTACTGCAAAGTCATTTGGTTACGGAAATTATTGAAAAACGTTTAGCAGAAGAATTTCAAATTTATGATATAGATGTTCATGTAGAACCTTATTAAAAAAACAAAGATTCTAATAATTATGAAAAATATCTAATAGTTCATTAGCTTCTTGGTATAAACCAATACTTGCAAAGGAATTAATTGCTAAATGAGCTTTAATGCGATCTATATTCCCACTAGAAAAAGAATGTAAAGAATTGAAAAAGACGTAATAAACACGTTCATACATTTTGCAAGGATACTTTATTGTAAAATCATAAAAGCGACCTAAAAATAAATTCATATTATTTTCAATTTTATTTTCAAAAATATTTAATCCACGTTTAATGAAAAACATTGATAATTCATATTCATAGCAGCTATTTTGAGAAACTTTTCCATAAACTTCTTCTTCATATGTTTGAATTTGTGATTCATCAAGATATGATAAACAATTTAAAAATAGTAAAATTTCTATTCTTTTCCAATCTTCAATTTTAAATAGATAATTTTTTATTTCAGATATCATATCGTTTAAGTCGTTATAGGCAATATATGAAAATTTAGTATTAGATAAAATCATCACCCATGCATGAATTTTATCATTTATACTATTTTTTTCTAAATAATTCTCCCAATATTTTCTTAATTTATTTTGAAATTGTTTGTTATCTAGCTTTTTATCTAATGATAGATCATATGTTAGAGTATTATTTTTTATTTCTAAATCAACTAAAAATTCATCAAATCCAATATTTAGCCGTTCTAGAAGTTTACATAAAGTATCAAAACTTATCAGAGATTTATTATTTTCAAGATTACATAAAGTACGTCTAGAAATAATTCCTTTGCATAGATTTTCTTGTGTAATTTTTCTACTTTTTCTTATCTTTTTAAGAAATGTTCCATAATTCATATTATCTACCCCTTAAGGAATTAATTTTTGCACTGTTCAATTTGATATTTTAAGCACATTAATTGAATTTTGCACAATATGTTCCTTAATTTGCACATTCTTATTTAAAATGATATAAATGAAGCAAGAAGATTTTAAGGATTTTGGAGAATTCTACACAAAATTTATATTTATGGGATATACAAAAATGAACAAAGGTAATTATTCAAAGAGTGAGAATATGTCAGAAAAAACGAAATATAAATTTTAATGAATTTAGTTTTGGAGTAGCTATTTTATATTTTTATTTTCTAATTCCTGTTTTAATTCAAATAATAAATTCATTGCCTCAATTGGAGTCATAGCTAGGATATTGCTAGTTTTGAGTTTTTCTAAAACACTTACCTTTATATCATTTTCTTTATCAAATAATGATAGTTGTGTTAATTCATCAGATTTTGATGAGGAAAGATTACTAGTTACCATCAAATCCGTACCATTTGTTTCAAAGTATGCCAAAATTTTATCTGCACGCGCAAGTAATTTTTTTGGTAGCCCAGCAATTTTCGCCACATGAATGCCGTAACTTTTATCTGCAGCTCCCTTTATCATTTTATGCAAAAAGATAAGTTTTCCATCTTCTTCAATAGCTCCTACATGTATATTTTGCAATCCGCTTAATTTTTCTTCTAATACGGTTAATTCATGATAATGTGTAGAAAAAAGTGTTTTAGCACCAATATTTTGATGGACATATTCAATAATTGCTTGTGCTAGTGCCATACCATCATAAGTTGCTGTCCCGCGTCCTAATTCATCAAAAAGAATCAAACTTTGAGCACTTGCGTGGCGCAAAGCCAGGTTTGCTTCCATCATTTCAACCATAAAAGTTGATTGTCCAGCAATTAAATCATCACTAGCACCAATCCGCGTAAAAATTTGATCAAAAATAGGCATAAGCGCGCTCTTAGCAGGAATGAAAGAACCTATTTGAGCAAGGATAACAGTTAAAGCAAATTGGCGCATGTATGTTGATTTGCCTGACATATTAGGTCCGGTGATTAAAAGTATGGAAGTATCTGTATCCATGTTAATGCTATTTGGGATATATTCTTGAACTCCTAATACTTTTTCTATAACTGGATGACGGCCATCAATAATTTCTATGGTTTGCCCAAACTCTTGTAATGTTGGACGGACATATTGATATTTTTCTGCAATATTAGCCAAGCTTTGCAAAACATCAATTTCACTAATAGCTTTCGCTAACTCTTGCAAGTGTTCAATATGCTGCTCGACTAATTTTTTAAGTTCTAAAAATAATTCATATTCTAACTCAACTGATTTTTCGCTTGCTTCTAAAATAGTTGATTGCATTTGCTCTAACTCTTCTGTTCCATATCGTTTAGCGTTTTTCAAAGTAGCTTTACGAAAATAGCGATTAGTTGGTACAGCAGGAATATTAGAATTAGTAATATGAAAATAATACCCATCTTTCCGATTATAATCGATACGTAGTGTTTTAATGCCGGTTAATTTGCGTTCTTTTTGCTCTAACTCTAAAATCCAGCGTGAGCCATTTGTAAGAGCTTTCCGGTAATTATCTAGCTGCTTGCTATAACCTTCTTTAATAACGCCGCCTTCTTTTAGCGTAAGTGGTGCATCTTCATTAATAGCTTTGGTAATTAATTCTTGTAGCTCTTCATCTGGTGCTATTTTGCTTAATAAAGCATTGAATTCTTCTATATTTATTTCTTCTAAAATAAAACGAATTTTTGGGACTTTGCTTAGTGAATTTCTTAATTGTAATAACTCTCTTGGAGTAATTGTCCCAAAAGAAACCTTAGCAGAAAGTCTTTCTAGATCGTAAACCCCTTTAAGACTTTCTTTTAGATCTGCACGTTCAAAAAAGTTGTTGATCAAACTTTCTACCATATCTTGGCGATGTGAAATTTCTGCTGCATTAATTAATGGACGATCTAGCCAATGTTTTAATGCTCGTCCACCCATAGCTGTCTTTGTCTCATCAAGTAACCATAATAAGCTGCCATGTTTTTTATTTGTACGAATGGCTCGTGTTAATTCTAAGTTGACTTTGGAAGAGTAGTCGATTTTTAAAAATTGTTCTGCTTTGTAAGAGATGGCTTTTTGTAAATGACCTAGGCTTTTTTTGTGTGTTCTATGCAAATAGGTTAGTAATTTTTTTGTTGCTTCTATTTCGCTAGCTTCTTTTAAATCTTGAGTTAAAAAGCTAATTTTTGCATCGATATTTATTTGAAATTGTTCAGAAAAAATAAGTTGTAAACGTTTTCTGAAATTTTCTTGCAAACTTTTTGGAATTGTTGTTCCTAGAACCATTTCTTTAGTTCTTAGAGCTGCTGCTTCATTAAAAACTTCATCTTTACTTGCTAGTATCGTTGTTTTTAATTCGCCAGTTGATAAGTCTGTATAAGCAAAACCAAAATGATCTTTAATAAAGACAATAGCGGTTAAATAATTATTTTCTTTTTTTTCAATTTCTTTTCCTTGCAAAAGAGTTCCTGGAGTAATAACTTGAACTACTTCTCGCTTAACAACATCTTTTGCTTGTTTGGCTTCTTCCATTTGTTCAGCAATAGCAACTTTATATCCTTGATCAACTAAAATTTCGATATAATTTTGTGCTGCGTGATATGGAACACCAGCCATTGGAATTGGATTTTCGGCCCATTTATTGCGACTGGTTAGAGTTAGCTCTAGTAGTTGTGCAGCTTTTACAGCATCTTCATAGAATAATTCATAAAAATCACCCATGCGAAAAAGTAAAAAAGCATCTTGATATTGTTTTTTGAGATTTAAATATTGTTGCATACCAGGGCTTATTTTTCTTTTATTCAATTTTAGATCCTTCCATTTTCTTTTGTATCTCACTCTCTAATAAATGTGTTATATGCCGAATTAAATCATCGGCATGTTTTAATTTTTCATTATATTCAATTACCAACGGATTTTTTAATTCATCATGCAAATCATCAGTATATTTGCCTGTATTTATACTTGTTTTTTCCTGTTGAGAAAAAGCATCTTGTATAGATATTCGCTGATATTTTTTGCTTTTCTTTGTTAGATATTGAAGCTTTGGATTATTTTCAATCATAGCTTCAATTTCTTTATATTCCTGAATAGCTATGTCTTGTTCAATTAATGAAAGTAGCTCATCTAGCTTTTTTGTAATCTTTGTATTTTCCACGGTGATCTCCGTTTGCCTTGTTAAAATCTGCAATCATTATAGCTTCTCAAAAAGTAATGAGCAAATGCTATTTTTTTAGTCATTTTTTTAAAAGAGGATAGATGAATTTAGGCCCATAAATTGATTAAACGTTTGTTTGCTTTATTAGCATAAAATTTCATTTTAGGTTGAAGATACTTTGAATTGAAGGAGGAAATAAAATGTTTGATTTGGAATCAGAGTATCGTATTTATCGACCTTTAGTTTTAAAAATGTATCGAACATTCGCTCAAAAAACGATGGAGCGGGATGATTTTGAGCAGGAGGCACGTATTGTTTTATGGCAAACATTAAAAATATATGATGAAAATAGGCAATGGAGTAAAGGTGTTTGTTTTAAATCAAATTTGAAACGTTGGTTAATTTCTAATTATCGAAAACAATACGCAAAAAAGAGAACCAACGAAAATGGTGAGCCTGTTGAATTTGTGTTAGAGGAATATTGTGATGTAGCCTCTTACCAGGTAATTAAGCATCCTGATGAGGAATTTATTGGAAAAATTGATTTTATTAATTTTTTGGCAGATTTTATGACAAAACATTTATCAAAAATGGAAAAAGCAGCCTTTATTCAATGGTTTGGTGGGAAAAATATAAATACAAATTATCCTTTCCCTTTTAAATCAAATGAGCAAAAAAAACGAGCAGCTATGCGGGCAAAACAACGTTTTAAACGCTATTATCAAGATTTTTATAATAATTAGCAATACTTTTACGGATATTTTTGTATGAGACAATTTGGTTCGTTGATATAAATAATTTTATATGTTAATATAATTTTGCTGAAAGGTTTTAATATTTTTTGAAGGATAATTATTTATATTTTTTATAAAGGGGAGATATGTTTTGATTAAGTTAAAAAAGTTAAGGCTTGTTTTAAGTTTAGTAATGTTGTCTTTAATTGTATTAGTTGTTAGTGTCTCTGAAGAATGTTATGCAGGTCCTGAGGAAGAAGCATACATATACGCACAAACGCCATTATCTTCTGAAGAAATAGAGCGACTTAAAAATCCGGCAAGTTCTTGGCAAGAACTTGATAGTATCGTAAGAAAAATTTATCTATGTCCAGATTTAGATTCAAATATGCAACCATTTGGTAAGTTGTATGAGTCAATAAAATGTATGCCAGGTGGAATTCGATTATTTGCCGTAGGAGTCGTAGAATTCAATTATAATTATAATGAAGAATCCCCAGAATTAATAGGATTTTTTGAAAATTATAAAGAAGAATCCTCACAATTAAGAGAATTTTTTGAAAGATTTGAAGGATATTGGCAATCAGTCACACCTATTGTATTTTTCAAGTATGGAAGAATGAGATTAATTCGCGGGAATATCATAGATTTAAGTGATGTTGATGCCATTGTTAACACTACCAATGAACAACTTACAAGTGGCGGCAAACTTTATGATGCTATATTAAGCGCTGCAGGGCCTTCAGTTCAACAAAATTTGCAAGAATTGAATCCTCATTCCGGAGGATTTTCACCAGGAACTGCATTTTTAACAGAAGGAGGAAAACTTAAACCGAAAATTATCCATGTTGTTAAGCCTAGATATGATTCTAATAATGATGAGGGAAGTAAACAATTATTGGTAAGTGCGTATAAAAGATCTTTAGAGATTGCTAGAGCAGATGGAATACGAAAAATTGCTTTTCCGTGTATATCAGCTGGTGCGTGTGGATATCCATCAGGATTAGCAGCGGCTGTAGCCATGGAGACTGTGATAGACTTTGCAAATGACAACGGATGCTTTGATGAAATAACATTTTGTTGCCTTGAAGAAAGTGAATTTTGTTATGATTTACAAGCTATGATGATTGGATGGGGTGGTTGATGAGGCAATCTGATTTTCCGTCAATTTTATTATCTGAACAAGATCGAGCTCGACTTACCCAAGATTATTGAGATGTAGATATCGAGATTATAAATGAAATTGCTGAAACTGTGGAAGGTTATAAGAAATTGTTTGAAATTTTGACACTTAATCCAGAATTAAAAAAACACGATATGATATGGTTGGTAAAATGGTATCAAACTCACAATCGTGGTAGTAAAGGTCCACAGTTTTGGATAAATTATTTGAAATGGTTTGAGACTCAATCTGCTTCTTCTTCTTAGGAATTATGAAAGTTAAATTTTTGGAAAAATATTGACAGATGAACATGAAGCAAGATTTGACCAAGATAGAGCAGGTATTTACGATTTTACTTCTATGGTGTTTATATTGCTCAACAAGATGGTATACCAGAGCGTAAACCTGCTCAAAAATATTTAGATTTTCGGCAAAACAAATAATGGCAAGTGACACAAGAGCTTTCAGAGAGTGAAGTCAAAGGGCTGCTTCTAATTCAAAAAATATTTAGAATTTGTTAAAGCAAAAATGAATGAAGGAGA
>JAISYQ010000021.1 GCA_031269775.1 Streptococcaceae bacterium | reverse complement strand
TTCGACTTTTTAATCAGCATTTTTTAAATCTGTACTTGAAGATAAGTAAGCAAGTTTAAAAGATTGCTTGTGTAGGACATTTATGAGAAGCAATTGTTATGTTTTCAAAATTTTCTTTTTATCTGAAATTTCAAGTTTTTCATTAGATCTTCTCGGAAATTAGGGTTTAACGAGAATTCGTTTCAATTTTTTCTTGATACAAGGAAAAAAATTTAAAGATACGTGTTTTTATTTCGAGGCTTTTTGACGCTAGAGGCACGGTTTCTAGGTGATGGATAAAAGAAAATGAACGAAAGTGAATTTTCTATCACCGTCAGGGAAAAAGAAATTCTCATACATCTAATTTCAGAGGAGGTTTATTATTTATTAAATGCTCTAATTCAAGTAAATGCGTTTTTAATTTCTGATTCTCCAAAGAAAGATCAACTTCTTTTTTTAATTTTTTTCGCATTGCTTTTTTTATTATATAAATTTCCGTTAACATAAGCTCTAAAGAACTTTCTATATAAGTCAATTTATCGTATAATGTCTTTTCATCCATTCACTTTTTCTTTTCTTTGACTGAGTTTTTACCCACTACTTACACTTCGCCTTTATAATATTCTACAAACATTCCTTTATCATGCAAATGTACTTTGAAAATACAAGTTAAATATATGGATACTTTCAATCTGTCTCTTACTTTTAGGAGTCAACCTCTTCTAAATCAGGCAAAAATTCACGAGTATTTTTATAACCCTCATCTTCATAATTTAAACAACACATTAAACGCCCACAAAGCCCTGAAATTTTCATGGGATTTAAAGTTATATTTTGTCGTTTGGCCATCTTAATAGAAACGGGAGCAAAATTTTTTAAAAAAGTTGAGCAACACAATTGTCTACCACAAGAAAATATTCCTCCCATAAATTTTGCTGCATCCCGCACGCCAATCTGTCGCAGCTCAATCCTCGTTTTAAAATGAGAAGCTAAAATTTTTAATAATTTTCTAAAATCAACTCGATTATCTGAATTAAAGCTTAAAATCAATCTTGAACGATCAAAAAGATATTTTGCATTCACCATTTTTATATCCAAATTATATTTATGAATAACATCTTTTGCTCTGCTTAACGCTAAAATTGACGCCTTTTGTAACTTTTTAGCCTTATTAATCTCATTTATGGTTGCTTTAGCAACAATTTTATTAACTTTATTAGAAAATTCTCGCTTATGATTAGCTAAGAGAACTTTTGCGATCTCTTTACCTTTACTAGATCTGACGATAACATAATCATTTTTAGAAAATTTTCGACCTTTAGGTAAGAAATAATAAATTGGCCCATTATCTTTATAACGCACACCAATTACTTCCATCTATCTTCTCCCATTGTCTTTTCAAGACATAAGCTTTAAAACAAGTTGCTCACTAACATTTTGAAAATTAACATTACTCTGAAACTTTTTCTTAGCTTCAAGGATTTTCTCTAAACCTTGAGCATATGTAAGAGCAGAAATTTTTTCATTATTTTTAATAATCATTTTCATTTTTTGTTGCCAAAACACACGCAAAAGCTCAAGAGCAAGTTCTTGATTCGCTCTTTTTTTTATTACCGGGACTAAACTACTACCTACATAAATAAATGCATACGTATCACGTTTTTCAAGTAGATAAAACCATTTTTTAACAAGAAACAACAAATTTAAAAATTCCTCATTCTGACTCAAAGAAACTGCTTCTTCAAAGTTATTTGTTAAATCACTTAAAAGATGAGCCATATCTTTTTTAATTTTACAATTAAGTAAATGATTCATTAACTCTTTTGCAGGTAATTTACGAAAATTTAAAACCTGCATACGTGAAATAATAGTTGGTAATAATCTTGCAGCAGCTACTACTTCAAGAATAATTAAAACACCATCATTTGGCTCTTCCAAAAATTTCAATAAGCTATTTTGAGAGCTTTGATTCATTTTATCAGAGGCTTGAATAATCACAACTTTTTTCTCTGACTCAAATCCTGAACAACTCAACTCTTTTTTTAGCGTACGAATCTGCTCTACTGTAATATTTTTACCCTTCTCATAGACAAACAAGACATCTGGATTAATTTCTTCTTCAATACGCACGCATTGATGACAAACCAAACAAGGTCTTCTTTTTTCATCGACAGCTTCACAAAATCTTCCCTTGGCTAACCACTTTGCTAAAGTATGCTTACCTACACCACTCTCTCCTACAAATAAATAAGCATGAGATAGCTGTTGTTTTAAAATATTTTTTGCAAGCAGCATAAATACTTGAGGCTGCAACGATAAAAATTTTTGCTCAAAAATTTCTTTTTTCATTTCACATTTGCTCTAAAATCTAAAAAACCCTTCAACAGGCAATACAAAAACAGTTGCTCCACCGATTTCAACTTCCATCGGATAAATCATCTGTCCTTCTAAAGAAAAATCCAAAGTTATAGGAGAAGAAATATAAGTTTTACGCACATGAGAAACTTCCTTAATTATATCAAGTACTTTTTCAACTTTTTCATTATCTATTCCAATAATAAATGTGCTATTCCCAGTTTTTAAAAAGCCACCTGAAGAAGAAAGTTTAGTCGCACGAATATTGGTATCTATTAATTTATTAGCCAAACGATTGGCATCTTTATCCTGAACAATTGCTAAAACCATTTTCATTTTACTTTTCCTCCAAAAAACTTCTTTTTGGAAAGCGACGAACAATCACTTCAAAACTCTCCTTAATAACCTTAGCTAAAATTTGATGTGCATTAATCACTACTACACGCTTAGGATTTTCTTTTGCGATCTCTAAATATCCTTTATGTACTCTTTGATGAAATTCTAAATCTGATAAATCAAAACGATTTACTTCATTTGCCCGGTTTTGCTTAATGCGAGCTAAACCCATTTTGGGCTTAAGATCTAAATAAAGTGTCAAATCAGGCTTTAAACCTTCTGTAACAAATGTATTTAACGTTGCAATTGTTTTTATTCCAAGGTTTTGTCCAACACCTTGATAAGCAAGTGAACTATCCACAAAACGATCAGCTATTACAAACCTACCCTTTTTTAGAGCAGGAAATATTTTTTTTACCAAATGCTCTCTACGACTAGCTGCAAATAACAAACTTTCTGTTTTTGCATCCATCTTTTCACTTTGTAAATCAAAAATAATATGACGAATTTTCTCTGCAAGAAAAGTCCCTCCTGGCTCGCGAGTACTCATAATTGAAATATTAAAATACTCTTTAAGTAATGGCAATAATCCTTTAATCAGCGACGTTTTCCCTGAGCCTTCTGGCCCTTCAATTGTGATAAAGATCCCCTTCATAGTCAAACCTTTCGTAAAATTACCTGCAAAACAACAAACTTAAAAAGATAATTAATATTTTATACTCACATAAGTAAATCAACCCTATTTCTTATCATCTGCTAATAAATATCGTCTCAAGTTTTTTTAAAACGCTAACATAAATTTTAAGTTAAAATGCTGCAGCTTAAATTCTACAATAGATATCTCAACTATTCAGTCTCAATTAATCCATATTTACCATCGGATCGACGATAAATAATTGCTGGTGCTTGTGTTTTTGCATCCAAATAAACAAAAAAATCATGGCTTAACATATTCATCTGCAAAACTGCTTCTTCACTATCCATTGGTTTTAAAAAAATACGTTTCACTCGCACAATTTCTAGCTCATTTACTTCTTCTTTTTCATCTAAAACTAATTCAGAGAACACTTTTCCCATTGGCTTATTTTTACGATGTTTTCTATTTACTTTTGTTTTATATTTACGGATTTGACGCTCCAATTTATCTACCACCAAATCAGCACTAGCATATAAATCAGGCGAAGTATTTTCTGCACGTAACACTAAATGAGGAAGTGGTATTGTAACTTCAACTTTAGCCGTTTTTTCTGTATAAATTTTTAAATTAACATGAACCGTTGCTTTTACATCATTAAAATACTTTTTAAGTTTATCAATACGTTTTTCTATATAATCACGAATTGCCTTAGTTACTTCTATATTTTCACCACGTATATTATATTTAAACACAACAATAACCCCTTTCAATAAGTCAGAAAACAAGATTTTCTTTACTGATCTATTATATCGGACCTCTTTTTTATTTGAAAGCAATATTACGCAAGAGTAGCAAATAGCCTTTATCATCGATTAACTTAAAATTTAACGTACCAAAGTAAAAGTTTGAACTTTTTTCGGTAAAGCTTCTTTGATCACTCCATAAGCATGAAAAAGGGTGCGACCTGTTGTATAAATATCATCAACTAACAAAATTTTTTTATGGTAAAGTGTGCTTTTTCCTGCTTGTGTTAGTAAGAACGGCTGAACTGTTTGTAAACGTTCTTCTCTTGTTTTATGAGACTGATATTCTCTATCAAATGGTTTCATAAGCGCTGAGTAAAAGCAAATGCCACTTGCCAAAAGCAAGCCTTCAACTTGATTAAATCCGCGTAATGAAAAACGCTTTTTTGAAATAGGAATAGGAACAATCACCCATTCTCGATACTTTTTTAGCCTTTGTGCCATCTCTTTTGCAAAGATAAAACGCAAGCGATAATCACCGTAAAATTTATATTTTTGCATAAATTCTTCCATTGCTTCATTATAAAAGTACAAACTTTCATTTTTAAATTGATAATTTGGATATAACTTTTGCCATTTTTGACAATCACAGCAAATTTCCTCTATACAAGATTTTGAACAACGTTTACAAATATGCTTTTTAATTTTAGTAAATTTAGATAAGCAATAAGAACAAACTCTTTTTTTCTTATGAAAAAACCAAAAATCGCTAATTGTCATCTCTTTGATCAGCTGCTTACAACATAACAGACAAGTCATTGAATAAGTCCACGTTTCTTTGCTAAACAGTTCATTTTTTTTATCTCATCTCTTGCACAAATCATCGCTTGTGATTTTCCATCATGCAAAAAATAAAGTTTCCCATCTACCCTTTCACTACTACGTCCTACACGACCACTTATTTGAATTAAAGTAGCTTTAGTAAAAATGTGATGATTGGCTCCTAAAACAATAACGGAAAGTTTTGAAAAAGTGATACCACGCTCTAAAATACTGGTTGTAAGTAAAAAATCATACAAGCCTTCACGCATTTTCTGAACTTTTTTTATTCGTTTTTTATCAAGAGCAAAAACACAAGTAAATTTTTTTTGAGAAAATATTTTTTTCAATAATTGCTCCAAATTTTCCATCCATTCTACGACTGGACAAAAAATCAAAAAAGGAAAACCATCCGCCAAAAGCTCATTCATTATTTTAAGTAACTTTTTTGGAACTTTTTTACTTTTAACCAATTGATACCATTTATTAACCCAACAAAATTTAGGAACAACCAATTTATGCCTATGAAAACGAGCAGGTAAAGTTGTCATTATTAACTTTTTTTTTCGAACATCTTTGATTAAATCATTAGTTGGTGTAGCTGTTAGATAAATTAGAGCAGCTTTCTTTTTAAGTGCATTTTTTACGCCTACTTGTAACATCTTTTCATTTATAAAAGGAAAAGCATCGACCTCATCAACAATTAAAACATCAAATGCTCGGTAAAAACGCAATAGTTGATGAGTTGTACAAATCACCAAAGCAGAATCAAAATAATCTTTGCTTAATCCATGTAAAAGTGAAATTTTAACATCTGGAAAAGCTGAACAAATTCGCGAATATAACTCAACGCAAACATCAATGCGTGGACTCGCTATCCCAAAGCGTTTTCCTTGTGATAAAGCAATTTCAATTCCGCGAAATAGCATTTCTGTCTTACCTGCGCCGGTAACTGCATAAACTAATAACTTCTCAAAGCGATTTATCACTTTAACAATTCTTTTGGCAATCTCTTTTTGCGCATTCGTTAACACTCCTTGCCATTTGCAAGTTTTGAATAAAAAAGGGCGTTCTTTTTCTGGAATAAAATATAATGGCATATCACTTCTTACTCTGCCTAATTCAATGCAATGTGGACAAAAATATGCTCCATTTGGCAGGCAAACTTCTTCTTTTTTAACATACTGCTCACATCGCATACAATGAATAAAATTCTTCCCTTCAATCATCGAAGGCATTTGAATAAAATTGACTAGCTTATCTGGTTTCTCCAAAACTCTTCGTCCGTACTCCATCAAGATCACCTATAAATAAAGTACGCACTTTTCAATTTAAAAAATTTGAAAAATAAAAAAAGAGAAGATATCTTCTCTTTTTTTATTAGACTTCCTCGAAAACTAAGGTATAACGAGAATTCGTTTCAATTTTTTTTGATATAAGTTCGAGGCTTTTTGACGCTAGAGGCATGGCTTCTAGGTGATGGATAAAAGAAAATGAACGAAAGTGAATCTTCTGTCGCCATCAGGGAAAAAGAAAACGAAATTCTTATACATCTAGCTCCCAAGAAGGTCTATTATTTAATTTACTTCCAATTTTTTAATAATTCTTGAATTTTATTAGATGATTCAACCATATCGTAAGTATCCATTCCTTCTTCGCTAAGAAAATCAGCATTATTACTAGACACAAAATTAGCAGTTAATCGCAATTTATCTTTTATTTTTTTTACTGATTTTTTTGCTCTAAAGCGTAATCCGGCTCTTCTAATAAAGCGTTTTTTGTTTGTCGCATCTAACTCATCTCTTGTTTGTTGTTCTTGTAGTCTTAATTCATCTATATCTCTAAAAATCTTTTCAATTTCATTTGCCTGCTTAGCTTTTGTAAGGCAACTTTCACTTTCCGAAGGATCTTGAACTGCATGTTTTTCCGATAAAGCTGTAAATTGAACAGCAACAGCTTGAGAAGCTGTAGTTTGTGCTTCAACATAATGTTTAAGAGCTTCTCTAGCATTTCCACTAGATTTTGCTTGTTCAGCTAAACTTAGTTCTAATTCATGATGATCTCTAAACAAAGCATTCGTTTGTGCAAGTAAAGTAGCACAATTTGCTTGTCCTTTGTTATGGAGATCTTCAAGTTTAAAATCAATTACACATTGTTCAGTGTCTTTAGACGAAATATTCAAATCTTTATCAATCAAAACAACGTCTCCTTTTGGCAAAAAAGTTCCCTTTTCTTGAAATAAATAAACATTTTTTGAAGAAGTTGTTGTTACCAACTGCTTACCGTCAAATTGTAAAACTCTAGCCCCACAATTATAATGTGTATGTTCATGACCTCTTACAATAGCTTTCAAATTATTATTCTCACAAAACTCTCTAAAGCTATCGGGCACAAAACAAGTTAATATCTTAGAAAAGTTCCCAAGATTAACAGAACCACGCTTACTGTTTGTCGGAAATTTCTTATATTGCGAAAGCGAACTGTCATTGTGAAAGTCAGACCAAGTTAATTCTGTAACCATTTTTTGAGGATTAAGGATTGCATCTAAATATTTTAAAGTACATGAAGTACATGTTTCTTTCGACCACCCTAATCGTCGTTCTAAATCATATTGCCAATTGTAATTGTTTCTTAAATTTTGAAGTACAACCTTGTCTTTTTGATTTAAACATTTTTCATCGTCAAGAACTACTTCTCTATGTATCCAAGAATTACTAGGTGCTGTAAGATTTCTTAATTTATCAAGATCAGTTGTTTCACCAAATCCTCCATGAACAAAGAAAATTTTACCATCAACAAGTGCTACTAGAGGTAGATGACGAAAACTGTGATTTAAAGTATTATAAATTTCAGTTTCAATTCCACTATATTCATATCTACCATTTTTAGGTTCACCATATTTACGCCTAACTTCTTCCTTTAATCCATAATAGGAATTTGTTTCTTCTTCAACTTCATGATCTCCTGCAATATAAACAAAGTGATCTGGATAACGCGCTTGAGAAGCTAATGCATAAACAGCACATTCAACAGACTCTCTACCACGGTCAACCACATCTCCTGTAATTACATACAGTTTTTTTAGCTTTCTAGCTGCTTGAGCCGTTTCAGTCAAACCTAGTAAATCCCCATGCCAATCACTAGTACTAACTGCACCTTCTTGAGGCATAGTAAGTTCAGTTAACATAGATTGGCCAGCTCGTTCGCGGTTAAATACATTTAAAACATAAAGAATCTCATCCTTAGTTAAAACTTTTTCATATGACCTCTTAGGATCTTTATAACTTGGTTTTAATTTTTGTGCATGTTGTTCAAGTTTGTTTATAACGTTCTCCAGAAAAATACACTCTTCATCTGTTACTTGCGCTTGAACATTAATGGTAATAAAAATTAAAGTAAAAATTAAACTACTAATAACTATAAATTGTTTTAATATCTTTTTCTTCATTATTACAGTTCCCTCCAAAAAAAAATTTTTATTAGACCTCCTTGAAAACTAGATGTATGAGAACTTCGTTTTCTCTTTTCCCTGACGGCGACAGAAAATTCACTTTCGTTCATTTTCTTTTACCCATCACCTAGAAGCCGTGCCTCTAGCGTCAAAAAGCCTCGAAATAGCACCACGTATCTTTAAGTTTTTTCCCTTGTATCAAGAAAAAAATTGAAACGAATTCTCTTTATACCCTAATTTCCGAGGAGGTCTATTACCTTCATAATACTTTAATAAGTTTAACGTTTCAATCATTACTTAATGTAAAAATATAAAAATTTTCGCATTTTGATAATTTTGTATTAAAAAAACGCCTAAATAATCGGGTGTTTTTATAAAATTGTATAAAAAAATACTTAAAAGTTTCTTACTAATCAATGCCAACTTCTAAGATCTTAACTTTCATATCCCCACCAGGAGTTTGCAAAACGACTTTTTCGCCAACTTTATGTCCCATCAGTCCTTTTGCAACTGCACTTTCATTTGAAATTTTCCCTATAAAAGGATCTGCTTCTGCAGAGCCTACAATTGTTACAGTTTCCTCTTCATTAAGTTCTAAATCACGAAATTTTACAGTCTTACCAATAAAAATTTCATCTTTATCGATACCTTCATTGTCAATAATTACCGCATAACGAATCATATTTTCAAGCTCAGCAATCTTTCCTTCCACAAAAGCCTGTTCATCTTTTGCTGATTCATACTCTGAATTTTCAGAAAGATCTCCGTAAGAGCGTGCAATCTTAATTCGATTAACAATCTCTGGACGGCGCACTGTTTTTAACTCTTCTACTTGCTTTTCTAATTTCGCTTTCCCTTCTGCTGTCATTGGGAATTCCTTTTTTTCCATGATATCATTCCTTTTAACTTTATTGATTATTATTAACATATTTTTCAGCCAACACATCATGCTCTTCTTTTGTTTTTGAAAAATACACTTTACCAGTTTTCACATCTGCAACAAAATATAGATAATTATTAGCTTTTGAATTTAATACTGCTTCAATCGACATTTTAGATGGACTATTAAATGGCCCAGGACCTATACCCTTATTTTGATAAAGGTTGTAAGGTGAATTGACCTTTGTATCTGCAATAGTTATAAGATCTTTTTTCTCTTCTAAAGCATATAAAACTGAAATATCTGTTTGTAAAGGCATATCTTTTTTTAAACGATTGAAGAAAACTTGGGCGACATTTCTTCGATCTTCTTTCTTCACTGCTTCTCTTTCAACTAAAGATGCTAATGTTAAAACTTCTCTAACGTTTTTTTCTTGCTTAGTAAGCTCATCATAATAAGCTTGCATTACCTTATCCATTGTTAAAATCATAACTTCAACAAACTTTTTAAGAGGATCATCTTTTTCATAATTATAAGTAGCAGGGTAAAGATAGCCTTCTAGTTTATAACGAACATTTTGACTTGATGCACCATTAAACAATTTAGGATATTTTTGCACCATCTCATTGAAAAATTGTTCATCATTTACCAAATCAATAAAATCTTCTCTTTTAAAAGGGGTCTTTTTACCTTCTTTAGTATCTACATTTATTTCTATTTGCTTAGCAATTTCATCAATATTTTGTCCTTCTTTAATCACAACTTTACCAAAGTTAAATTTTTTTGGCTGTTCACTTCTTCCTTTTTTCAAAATATCGGCTATTTGTTCTAAAGTATAGCTAGATTTAAAATTATAATAACCACTTTGAAAATTAGCATAATTATGAAATTTTACAAAATAATTAAACACATTAGCATCTTTTATAACTTTTTCTTTTTTTAAAATATGAGCTATTTGTTTATTAGAAAAGCCTACAGGAATATAGATATTTACAAAGGTATTTGATGTTCTATCTAAAGGTTGCAGAGCGGATTTAATATATAAAAATCCTCCAAATAAAACAACAATTAAAAATAAAATAATAAAAATAACCATTCTGCGAACAACTTTCTTAACAAGGTGATTTTCTTTTTGCAAAGCAGTCTCCATTTTTTTTTGCTTATGCTTTTCTCTTTGTTTTTGAATTTTATTATTATTATTAGTAGTAGAAGAATTTGAACGGATTGTATGATCAATTGGTTTAACCGTCTTATCCTTTTCATGCAAAGCTTTTAAAATTTGGTCTTTAAATGATTCTTTTGAATTTTCGGATCCAGGCGAAGAATGTCTTTTTTTCTGTTCAGTCAAAAAATCACTTCCCTTTAAATATAAGCTGAACAAATTAAGTTTTAAAGCTTCACCATTTTAACAAACCCCCTGTCAAAAAGAAACTAAATGTAAATTTTAATAAGATTTAAAATATAGGATACTAATTAAGTATAAAATTATTTTTTCGCATAACTTAAAATATAGTAATGTATAAAAAAATTTACAAATTAGCTCATGAATTAAAAAATAAACTTTTTAGATGCAATAGTTATTTTAATGTTGGAAAATTTTTCCTCATTTTTCATTTTATGATTTTAAAATTTTTTACAATTAAATACATAAAGGAAACACATAAGTTTATCCTACAAAAATATACTATTAAAAATGAGATTTTTGCAAGCTTTGCTGATCAATAAAGCATTTAAATAATTTCGATTTTAACAATTTTATCACAAAAAAAAATCACTGTTTTTCATTTATAAATTGGGTTTTAGCGATTTTTTTGTCATTCATTTTATAGTCAGAAAAATGTTTTTTTATGCTATACTTCTACAAGTATGAGCTTATCTAGTAAAGGTGAATAAATTATGAGTTTTAATAGATTTGTTGATATAGAGTTTTGGGAGCGTACATTTGGGACTAGCTTATTTTCCTTTAAATTTTGGATGAATATTTTAGATATAATGATCATTTGGTTTCTTGTTTATCAACTGTTAAAAGCAATTATGGGAACAAAGGAGATCCGTTTAATAAAAGGAGTAATGATTTTTTTTATTGCTCGTTTAGTAAGTGGATTTGCTCAATTAACAACGGTTACTTACTTGATGGATCAAATTATAACTTATTGGGCAATTGTCGTTATTATTATTTTTCAACCAGAATTAAGAAGATTTTTAGAAATGCTTGGACGGACAACGACAATTTATTCTCTTAATGCTGATCCAAAAGATAAGATAATCCAAGATTATGAAAAAGCTATTAATTATATGGCAAAACGTAAAATTGGAGCTTTGATTGCAATTGAGCAAAAGGATAGTTTACAAGAGTATATTGAAACAGGAATTTTACTTGATGCAAAATTAACCAGTGAACTATTGATCAATATTTTTATTCCAAACACTCCACTTCATGATGGAGCTGTAATTATAAAAAATAATAAAATTGCAGCAGCTTCTACTTATTTGCCATTATCAGAGACGACCTCTATTTCTAAAGATTATGGCACAAGGCATAGAGCAGCAATTGGTTTAAGTGAAGTTACTGATGCTATAACAATCATTGTTTCTGAAGAAACAGGAAATATCAGTATTACTAAAGATAATAAATTTTTAGCTAAATTAACATTAGAACAAATGTTAAAAATCCTAAGTGAAGCTTTATTAAAAGATGAAAATGAAGAATCTAATCAAGGTTTTTTCTCCACTTTCTTTGATAAAAAACAAAAAAAAAGGAGGAAAAGAAATGAAAAATAAAAATTTTTTTAATTCTAAAATATTTTATTTATTATTTTCTCTATCCTTTGCAATTATCTTATTTATCAATGCTAATTCAATGAAAATGCAAAATAGCGGCTCAGAAAAAAGCTCAGAACAATATGATGCAACTTTAAAGGATATTCCTGTCCAAATAAAAGTGGATGAAAATAAGTATTATGTCTTTGGCTATGATACAGAGGTAGCGGTTCATTTAAGTAGTTATAATCGTTTACGTTTGGAAGCAGAGGAAGGAGAAATAACTCGCTCTTTTAAAATAGTTGCTGATCTTACAAGTATGACCGAAGGAACAAAAGAAGTTGCACTTCGTATTGAAGGGCTTAATAATAGCATTGAAGCAGAAATTAAACCTAAAAAAATTAGTGTAACAATTGATAAAAAGGTAACTAAAAAATTAGAAGTTACACCTGTTATAGAACAGGAACAAATAAGTGAAGGATTTATACGTGGAGATATCGAAATCAAACCTAAAATGGTTGAAATTACGACTGGTGAAAAAATCTTAAAAGAAATAGATCGTTTAATTGTGGAATTGCCTGAAAAAACTGTTTTAGATCATGATTATCTTAACTATTTACCAGTAAAAGCATTAAATGTTAATGCTCAGCCATTAAGCATAAAAGCCGCACCTGAAGAAGTAAAACTTAATGTGAAGGTTTATAAACCAAGTAAACAAGTTGATTTAATATCTGTGCAACAAGGTAAATTAGCCAAAAATATTGAACAAGTAAATATTTCTTTAAATGTAAATAAAGTTAGAATTAGTGGTTTAAAAAGCGAAATAGATAAAATTAATACTTTACGCATACCAGTTGATGTCACAGATATTACAGAGAAGAAAATTTATACTTGGAATTTAAATAAAATGTCAACATCTTATTCTGTTGAGCCGCAGAGCGTAACCGTAACACTGACACCAATTTTTAAATCTGAAGCTAAACCTTCAGATTCATCAGAAATAAGCAGTAGTTCAACAGAAAATTCGCAATCTTCTAGTTCATAATTTTTTACATTTTAATTATTTAAAGGAGAATTTGAGTAAATGGGTAAGTATTTTGGAACAGATGGAGTTCGTGGAAAAGCAAATTTAGAATTAACGCCAGAGCTTGCTTTTCGTTTAGGCCGTACAGGTGGATATGTTTTAAGTCAACACTATCTTGGTGAAGATAACCCTAGAGTTTTTGTAGGGCGTGATACTCGCATTTCTGGTCAATTATTAGAACAGGCATTAATTGCTGGTTTGCTATCTGTTGGAGTTGAAGTGTTTCAATTGGGCGTAATCTCAACTCCAGCAGTAGCATATTTAACAAGGATGCAAAAAGCTACTGCTGGAATCATGATCTCTGCTTCACATAATCCTGCTTGTGATAATGGAATTAAATTTTTTGGTGGTGATGGTTTTAAATTAGTTGATGAACAAGAGCTAGAAATCGAAGCTTTGCTAGATGAAAAGGTTGATAAACTGCCACGTTTTTCAGCTGAAGGTTTAGGAATCTTGGAAGAGTATAAAGAAGGCCTTCATAAGTACAATGAATTTTTGGTACGATCAAGTAAAGAGGCATTAAATGAAATAAAAGTTGGAATTGATGCTGCTAATGGAGCTACCTCAGTGTCTGTTAATCATGTTTTTGCTGATCTTAAAACAGATTTTAAAGCAATAGGAATGCGGCCAAATGGTTTAAATATTAACGATGGTTTAGGTTCGACTCAACCAGAAGCTTTAGCTAATTTAGTCGTAAAAGAGAACTTAGCTATTGGTCTTGCTTTTGATGGTGATGGGGACCGAGTGATTGCTGTTGATGAGTTGGGCAATATTGTTGATGGTGATAAGATTATGTTTATTATTGCAAAATTTTTAAAAAAACAAAATAAACTGGCTCAAGATACGGTTGTTACTACCGTTATGAGTAATCTTGGGTTTCATAAAGCAGTTGAATCAGAAGGTATAAATGGTGTTATTACTGCAGTAGGGGATAGATATGTGGTAGAAGAGATGCGCAAATCTGGCTATAATTTTGGCGGAGAACAGTCTGGACATATTATTTTTATCGATTTAAATACCACTGGAGACGGGATGTTATCCGGTATTCAATTATTAAATGTGATGAAAAAAACAGGTAAAACATTATCTGAGTTGGCTAGTGAAGTAAAAATTTATCCGCAGCGACTTATTAATATAAAAGTAGCAAATGGGTTAAAAAATAGAGCAATGGAAGTGCCTGCTATTAAAGAAGCCATTAAAAAAATTGAAAATGAAATGAATGGTCACGGTCGCATTCTCGTGCGCCCCTCAGGAACCGAAGCTTTGCTTAGAATTATGGCAGAAGCAGATGAAATGGCAAAAGTTGATTATTATGTTGAAACCATGGCTGATATCGTGCGCAAAGAGATTGGAGTTTGAGTAATTTTGCTATTAGTAAAGTACATCAATGACAACTCCTGCCTTTAACAAAACTAATTTAGTGCCGATAACTTTTTTTTGCAGCGCATTTTCTATAGCTAATTTATAAAGATTCATCTGTCCTAAATAACGTTTTTTTACTACTTTTATTTCTTTGGGTGAAGGATTTAAAGATAGATTATCCGTTTTATAATCAAACAATAATATTTCTTCACCAAAGTCAATATAACCATCCACAATCCCATGAATCAGTACTTTATCATCTGTATCAAAGGATCCTGCATAAATTTTACTTGGAGATAAAAGCAGTGAAAATGCTTCTTCTCGATAAATTTGATCTTTAAAGTTAAGCAGCATTTCACCAAAATCTGTTTTAAATAAATCAGTAAGTAACATCACATCCACTTTTTCAGCAACATGACGCGCAATAATATCTTTTTTTACAAAGTATTTTAGTAGTTGTAAAAAGATTTTTTTCGTTGGCTTTACTTTTAAATCAACAGTTTGTAATAATAAATGCATTGCAGTTCCAATCTCTGCCTGAGTTATCTTTTTTTTACTTAGTTGTCTTAAAAATTTAGGCACTATTAAGTGATCAGATACAAACCGATGATGAAAAGGATTATCTTTCTCCTCTTTTTTCCACTTAAATTTAGCAAATTGCTCATGATCAAATTCTGCAAAAACGCGCTTAATCTCTGAAACTGACTGATATGCTGCTGTTTTTGTTGAATCTTCATACAAATAATGAAAATCTAAACGCTTCTTGGCAGTTTTAATCTCTTCTGTATATTCTTGAATTTTTTCTGTTCCTAATTTTAATTTTTCAACTTCAGGTACCAGTATTTTTAAACGTTTTGCATAAATTTGAGCATCATTTATACGAGTTATTGAAAAATGAGCGAAATGTTCTTTTAACTGCAGGTTATCCTTAATATCTTTATTTAAACCAAAAGCTTTAGCATCTTTACGGTGAATCAGCGCCATCATTAAAAGATCCATAAAATTTTTTGTTTGCATGCGTATCTCTTTTGTTAAAACAACTTTTTTTGCTAAAAGAGCGCTTTCCCATTTAACAACTGACCTTTCCCAATCTTTAATAGATCCTACCAAAAAAAGCTTTTGCTCAGCACGCGTTAAGGCAACATAAAGCTTACGATACTCTTCAGAGAGTAATTTAACTTGTTTAGCATGCTTAATCATAAGAAAAGGCAAAGTTTCATACTTAAATCTTGTCGTTAAATCTAATAATTGAATACCTATGCCTAAATGTTCATCCAATACAACATCCTTTGACAAATCACTCATATTAAAGTTTTTACTTAAATTAAGCACAAAAACAACAGGAAATTCCAAACCTTTGGATTTATGAATTGTCATAATTTCAACGACATTCTCACTTGTTGTAATCATTATTTCTGTTAAATTTTTATCTTTCTTGTGCATTTTTTCAATAAAACGCACAAACTGAAAAAGACCGCGCAACTTATCTTCCTCAAACTGCGCTGCCATATCCACTAAAGCGTAAAGATTTGCTTGGCGCTGCCTGCCATTTGGCATTGCTCCGATGTAATCAACATAGGCACTTTCTAAATAAATATCCCAAAGCAAATCAGCCAAAGAAACATTTTTCGCTAAATCTCGCCACTTGGTTAAACATTTCATAAATTGTTCTATTTTAAAGCTTGATTTTACTTGCTTTTGCAACGCTTCATAAAAAGAGCTTTGTTTATCTTTTAGACGAATCTTAGCTAAATCTCGTTCCTTTAAAGCAACAATTGGCGAGCGTAAAACAGCAACTAAAGGGATATCTTGATATGGATTATCAATAATTTTCAGCAAAGCAATCATCGTTTCTATTTCCGTTGTCTGAAAATATGTATTAGCCTCTGTTAGATGATTGTTAATTCCATAACTTGTTAAAATTTCTTGAATTTTGCTATTTTCAGCTTTTGTAGAGGTTAAAATCACCATATCACTAAATTTAATCGGACGCATTATATTTTTCTTCTCATCCCAAATCTTAAAAGACGTATCCACTAACTTGCGAATTTTTTGAGCTGTGATATGAATTTCCCCTTCAACACTGGCTGTGATCTCATCATTATCAGATGCATCAGTCTTATCACCTCTTTCATACAATAAAATCTCAGGGTGAAAAACTTTAGATTCGGGAAAAGTAAGCTTACTAGCAACTAAATGCGCTTCTCTTTCATAAGCTACTTGCCCAATGCTAACATCCATCAGTTGCATAAACACTAAATTAATAAAGTCAAGCACTTCTTTGCGTGAACGATAATTATCAGCTAAAATAATTAAACGCCCATTTTTCTCTTGCTTAAATTGATCATATTTTTCCATGAAAAGACTTGGATCAGCTAAACGAAAACCATAGATAGACTGCTTAACATCTCCTACCATAAACTGATTATTATTACGACTCACTCTTGCAATAATTTCAACCTGCAAACGATTTACATCTTGATATTCATCAATTAAAATTTCGGAAAATTTATTCTGATAATACTCTTGTGCTTCAAAACATCCATCTACATTTTTTTTGTTTAAAATCTGCAAAGCAAAATGCTCTAAATCACTAAAATCTAAAAAATTTTTCTTTTCTTTTTGTTCTTGATATTCCTGATAAAAAGCTAAAGTTATTGCCACTAATTCTAATACAATCGCCTTAGCCTTTTTTAACACTTCTAAATGATATGAGCTACTTCCTAAATGATTTTCTGCAACTACTATAGCATTTAATTTTTCCTTAGCGTGTTCCCAAAAAGGCTTTAAATTCATAATTTCTTCATAAGATTCTTCCTTTTTGCTAAAACGATAGGGTGAAATTCTCAAACGATCAAGACTTGCATCCCAATCATCTAAGCAGTCATTTGCTAAAAAATTTTGCGCTTCTTTTACCCACTGTAAGATTTTTTCTGTTATATTTACTAACTTGTTACTACTCGTATGCTTAGCTTTTTCTAAAAAAGCTTGATACGTAAGTTTACTATTCTTTAATTGCGATAATAAATGCACTTTCACATAATTTTGATAAATCGGAGCATCATCCAAACTTTTAGTTACTTCATAAAATTTTATAAGCGATTTTAACCAAGCTTTAGGATTAGGATCAACACGTGCAAATTCATACAATTTAAAAACGATCTCTTGCAAACCATGATCTGATTTATCTGTTGAAAAAGTTGAAATCAACTCTTGAAATTTTTCAGCATTATTTTTGCTTAAAAAACGCTCAGCAAAATAATTCCATACTTCTTCTTTTAAAAATTGTTTTTTGGTTTCATCCACCTGTAAGGAAAAATTAGGATCCATTTTCACCAAATAAAAAAATCTTTTAATCACTGTTAAACAAAAAGTATGAAAGGTTGAAATATTTGCCAATGGCAATTCTTGCAACTGCTTTAAAAAATGACGCCGCACTTTTTCTAAAAGGTGATCCTCACGTAATTTCTGCTCGATTGCCGCTTTGATACGCGCTTTCATTTCACTTGCCGCAGCATCCGTAAAAGTAACAATCAAAAGTTCCTGAACACCAATGCCCTTCATTACCTTTTGGATCACCCGCTCAACTAACACACTTGTCTTACCTGATCCGGCTGAAGCACAAACTAATAAATTATTCCCAGTATCATAGATTGCTTGCCATTGATTTTTAGAAAAATGCGTTTTTTCCTTGTTATAAATTGGAATCATAAAAAAACAATAATCCTCTCCACATAAAATTTTTATATTTTTACAATCATATCTGGCTTTGCCAACAGAATTGCATCTTTTGGCATATAGGCTTCTTCTGCTTCTTTTTTTAATTGGTCTAAATCTCCATGTTGGGGCAGATGAGTTAAGATTAATTTTTTTACATGAGCTTTTGTGGCAATTTTACCTGCTTGTTTTGCAGTAAGATGAATGGGTGCGTGTTTTTTTTCGCCAAAAAAGTAAGTGTCAGCTAGAAAAACATCCGCATTCTTAGCAAATTTATAAAAATTCTTCAAATAACCAGAATCTCCCGTAAAAACTAAAATTTTTCTTGTATCTCGTTCAAACAAACGCAAAGCAAAAGCAGAAACAGGATGAAGTGTGCGCATAAATGTTACATCCCATGGGCCAATTTTTTTCAAATCATCTTCTTGATAAGCCTTGCCAATTGAAATATTTGGCATTGTTAAACTATTAAAATGAAATTCATCTTCTGTATGCCCCCAAATTTTTAACACTTGAGCATCCCAATTTGGATCATCCTTTGGCCAAAGCATGCGATATTGCTGAAGTACACCAAGATCAGCAATATGATCATGATGATAGTGCGTTAAAATCACCGAATCAATGCAAAGCGGACTTATATGATGTTCAAGCTTGGTTAACGCACAACTTCCGCAATCAATTAGCAAGTTATACCCTTTTGCTTGTAATAAAAAAGATGTTGTTCCCTGATCATTATAAGGATAGCCACCTAAACAACCTAAAATTGTTAATTTCATTTGCATCATCTCCAATTCAAGCTTTGCTTGCTTATAATTTATGAAATCATCCATCATTTTATCATATGTTTAATAAGAAATTGTTATGATCTTTTAATGCAAAATTTCATTCACTGTAAAATTTAGAAATGAAAATTTTCTTTTATTTAAGCAAATTTTAACTTATGCTTATAAGAGCCTGCTAACAATTTTTCAATGATGAATGATCTGCTCACAGCTTATAATTCAAGCAAAGCTTGGGTAAGCTGGTAATAACTCGAAAGGTTTTTGGCCATTTTTTCACACTTTTTCGTTAAAAAATCTCAATTTAGCACTACTAAACCTGCAATTTTTACCTCAAATTGTGAAGAAATAGCTTAAAAATTTATTTCACTAAAAATCGTTAACAGGCTCTAAGAGTAGATTTTTGAAAAATTTTAGGAGTTAAAAATTGAATTCATTTAAACAATTTAATTTTCAACCATTTCTTTATCAAGCGTTAGATGCTAACAATTTTACAAAACCAACAAAGGCGCAAATACAGATTATTCCTTTAGTTCAAAAAGGCAAAAGTGTAATTGCTCAGTCGCAAACAGGAACAGGAAAGACTCATGCTTTTTTATTGCCGTTAATTGATCAAATTAACACTCAGTTTGAAAAAGTACAAATTGTAATTATTGCACCTAGTAGAGAGCTTGCCATTCAGATTTATAAAATAGCAAGTAATCTGGTTAGTTTTCGTAAGCAAACAATTAGAGTGGGTAATTTTATCGGTGGCGTTGATAAGTTCAAACAAATTGAGCGTTTAAAAACTAAGCAAGTACACATTGTTATCGGCACACCAGGACGCCTTTTAGATTTGGTAAAGAGTAAAATTTTGAGTATTCATACCAGTAGTGTTTTGGTGGTAGATGAAGCTGATATGACTTTAGATATGGGCTTTTTAAAAGAGGTTGACCAAATTGCAAATTGCTTGCCAAAAAAATTGCAAATGTTAGTTTTCTCCGCAACGATTCCAGAAAAATTAAAGCCCTTTTTAAAAAAATATATGGAAAATCCTGTGCATGAAAATATTGCTCCAAAAGAGATTATTAATAAAGCAGTCGATAATTGGCTAATTTCAACTAAAGGTTGCGATGTTAAGCAAGTAATTTATCAGCTGTTGATTCTAAATCCTCCATACTTAGCCATTGTTTTTGCCAACACAAAGACAAAAATTATGGAGATTAGCAATTTTTTAAAAACTAAAGGTTTGAAAATTGCAACCATTCATGGAGATATCACACCGCGCAAACGCAAAAGAATCATGAAACAAGTGATAAATTTAGAATATCAATATTTAGTAGCAACAGACTTGGCTGCGCGTGGAATTGATATTAAAGGTGTATCACACGTAATTAATGCAGAAATTCCTAAGTATTTAAATTTTTTTATTCATCGAATTGGACGAACAGGACGTAATGGTTTAGCAGGAGTCGCCATCACTTTGTATACACCAGAAAATGAAGCAAGTGTTCAGCAAATTGAAGCATTAGGAATTGAATTTAAACCAAAAGCTATCAAAAATGGTGAAATTGTTGATTCTTATGATCGAAATAAAAGAAAGAAACGTAAAGTACAGCAAAGCAAATTAGCTATCGAATTAATTGGTTTAGTTAAGAAGAAAAAGAAAAATATTAAACCTGGATATAAGAAAAAAATTAAAAGAGCTATTAAAGATTCTAATAAGCAAAAAAGAAAATTGACACGTCGCAGCAATGTCCAAGAAATACGCAAAAAAAAGAAACAGATTTATTAATTATTCCTTCTTTCTTGTGCGTTTTTGTGTTTTTTCGCGTTCATTTTTATTTAAAATTTGTTTACGTAAACGAATACTTTCAGGAGTGATTTCTAAGTATTCATCATCATTCATAAATTCTAGTGATTCTTCCAAGGTTAAAATTTTGGGTGTTTTAATCACTGCTGTTTGATCTTTTGCTGCTGAGCGGACGTTCGTCATTTGCTTTGCTTTGGTAATGTTTACGGTAAGGTCATTATCACGAGCATTTTCTCCAACAATCATTCCTTCATAAACTTCAACTCCTGGATTGATAAAAATAATTCCTCGTTCTTCAATCGACATAATCGCATAAGTTGTAGCTTTACCGGTGTCAATAGAAACCAGAGCACCATGACGACGATGTCCAATTTTAGCATTGATGAAAGGCAGGTATTGATCAAAGGTATGATTCATAATTCCATATCCGTGGGTTATCGATAAAAACTCTGTTGAAAAGCCAATTAATCCGCGAGCTGGAACTAGGAAAATTAAACGCATTTGCCCATTATCAGTTGAAGTCATATCAAGCATCTTTCCTTTACGCTTAGATAATGCTTGAATGATTGAGCCTTGATATTTTTCAGGCGTATCGATTTGGACGCGCTCAAATGGTTCTAATCTCACACCATCTACTTCTCTTTCAATTACTTCTGGACGTGATACTTGCAGCTCATATCCTTCGCGACGCATGGTTTCAATTAAAATAGCTAAGTGCAACCCTCCACGACCTGAAACTCTCCAGCGATCGGGCGAATCTGTTGGTTCAACACGCAAAGAGACATCCGTTTGCAACTCAGCATGCAAGCGCTCTTCAATTTTTCTAGCAGTGATCCATCTTCCTTCGCGACCAACAAAGGGAGAATTATTTGCCAAGAAAGTCATTTGCAAGGTCGGCTCATCAATATGAAGAGTCGGCAATGGCTCTACTACATCAACTGGTGTTACTGTTTCACCAACAAAGATATCTTCCATCCCAGAAATCGCAATTAAATCCCCAGCTTGTGCTTCTTTAATCTCTAAGCGTTGCAGTCCAAAAAAGCCAAATAATTTACTTATGCGGAAATTTTTAGTAGAACCATCCAATTTTGATAATGTTACATTATCTGAAACTTTAATCTTTCCACGAAAAATACGTCCAATTCCAATACGTCCCACATAATCATTATAATCAAGCAGAGAAACTTGGAATTGCAATGGTTCATTTGAATTATCTAAAGGAGCAGGAATATGTTCTAAGATCGTATCAAAAATCGGATTCATCGTATGCTTTTGATTCCTTGGATTATCTGAAAAAGAAGAGGTTCCATTAATTGCTGAAGCATAGATAACAGGAAATTCTAATTGATCATCATCTGCTCCTAATTCAATAAAAAGCTCTAAAATTTCATCGATAACTTCTGCTAAACGCGCAGAAAATTTATCAATTTTATTTACAACAACAATGGGCAATAGATGTTGTTTAAGTGCTTTTTTTAAAACAAAACGTGTTTGTGGCATCACTCCTTCATAAGCATCGACAACAAGAAGAACACCATCAACCATTTTCATAATTCTCTCAACTTCGCCGCCAAAATCAGCATGCCCTGGAGTATCCATAATATTAATCCGTGTTCCTTTATATAAAATGGCTGTGTTTTTAGCCAAAATTGTAATACCACGTTCTTTTTCCAAAGCATTAAAATCCATTGCTCGTTTTTGCAGCTGTACATGTGAGTCTAGGGTTTCAGATTGTTTTAATAACTCGTCAACAAGAGTTGTTTTCCCATGGTCAACATGTGCAATGATTGCTACATTACGAATACCTTTTCTATAAACGCTCACTTTTATTTACTCCCTTAGAGTCTGTTTATGATTTTTTAGCGATCATTCATCACTTGAAAATAAGTAAACAGCTAATACACAAAAAATAATTTTTATTTGCATAAAATTCCAAAAAAATCTTTTTGTTTTTTACACAGCCAATATTTTACGTCCTTTACGACGACGAGCTGCCAATACGCGACGTCCATTCTTTGTAGACATTCGCTTACGAAAACCATGAACTTTTTGACGTTTACGCTTATTAGGTTGGTAAGTACGTTTCACAAATAACACCTCCCATGTTTAATTTGATCTAAATTTTTAAATATGCTGTAATTTAGCATTTTAATCATTAAACATGCTATGTTAGTATAGTTTTAATCGTATATTCTGTCAAATTTACGATTCACGCATAACGTCGTTTTTTGTACTGAAAATTGCTCTTTGGTATAATAACAAAGGTTTAATTAATTTTTTTACAAAAATATACAGGAGGGATTAGCTATTATGGCTATTTTCAGAGGGAAAACAATTAAAGAAGCAATCAAAAAAGGGTTAGATCAGTTAGATGTTCCTAAAGAGCGTGCGCATATTCGAATTTTGCAAGCACCATCAAATGGCATTTTGGGCTTTGGAAAAAAAGAAGCACAGGTAGAAATTAAATCCATTGCAAAACATGTTCTTCAGCAAGCAAATAGAGCAGCTGTTCGCGGAGTTCCTGAAGAAATCACATCCCAAGCAGAACCAGTAAAATCTGCTCAAAAAGTAACAATTGAGCTATCACAAATTGTAGCAGAAGTCAAAAAAAACAAAAATAAAGAAAAGACAAAAGAACAACAAAATATTACAGAAAAGAAAAATTTTTTCAAAATTCAAGATGAAGAATCGTATGATATCAAAGTTTCAGATGATATTAACATCATGAATGATTCAAAAAATTTAAATGAAAAAAAAGCAATAATTAATCTAGCAAAATATCTTACAAAAATCACTAAAGAGTTGGGAGTTCCTGCCCAAATTAGAGTTGAACATGATCATAATACAGTTTATTGCCATCTGGATTCTGAAAAACAAGGAATGTTAATAGGAAAACACGGCAAAATATTAAATGCTTTGCAGTACATAGCGCAAATATTTATTTATCGCTTTACTTCTGAAAAATTAACAATAATCGTAAATGTTGGTGATTATCGCACTAGGCGTAAGAAAGTGTTAATTCACTTAGCAAAAAAAACGGCAGAACAAGTCAAAACAACAAAGCTCCCTGTTTTTTTAGAACCGATGCCAGCATTTGAACGTAAGCAAATTCATTTTGCTTTAATGGAAGAAAACAATATTAAAACGCACTCTGAAGGAGAAGAACCTTTTCGCTATTTAGTTGTTGAATATGCAAAGTAAAAATATTAGACTTATTAAAATTTAAGTTTATGAAAAATTGCATTCAATTTTAATCATGCCTTAAGATCCTGCTTAGAACAGCTCTTTATAGTCGATTATAATATTCTTCTAAATTTGTTTTTCTCTCATAAGCACTTATATTTAAAACCAAAGCAACACCGATAGATAATACCAAAATACTATTTCCACCTTGCGATAAAAAAGGAAAAGTTACACCTGTTGAAGGAATCAAACCAATCACACCACCAAGATTAATAAATAGTTGAATAAATATCATCCCGCCGATACCTAGTGCAATCATTGAGTTAAATGGTTTTGTTGCACGAATACCTACTAATAAAATCCGTGTAATAAGATAAATCAATAACCCTAAAATAAGCAAAGACACTAAAACACCAAGCTCTTCTACCACCACAGGAAAAATAAAATCCGTATGCGCTTCTGGTAGATAACCTTTTTTCTCAATACTATTTCCCAGTCCACGACCAAACCAACCACCATTATAAATAGCATAGTAAGAATTAGCTAATTGGTGTCCTTGATCTTGCAAAATACCTTTAGCAAATGGATCTGCAAAAGCTTGAAAACGAGCATAAACATAAGAAGGAATTACTTTTCCTTTAAAAGTCAATACAAGTTGAGTAAAAAAATAGCTACTTAAAATAAATAATGGAGCAAAAATAATTGTATAACGATAAGAAATGCCACTAATTAAAAGTAAAACAATCAATAACAATGCTAAAATTACAGCATTGCCTAAATCAGGCATGCTAACAACTAAAGCAATCGTCATTAAAACCATGAAAATAGGCATCCGAAATACTCCAGACTCTTTATTTTTAATCTCAGATTGCCTTTTGGAAAATTCATTAGCTAAAAACCAAGGAATTAAAAATTTAAAATATTCTGCCGGCTGAATAGAAATAGGCCCAATGCGCAGCCATCCTTTAGCTCCATTAATTGAGGTGCCAAAAATTAGTGTTACTATTAATAAAATTATACCTAAAATAAATAAAATTTTTATCAAAATACTACTTTTTAAAAAATCAATTTTTGCTTTGTATATAATAATCATAAATATTAGACTGGTAATAAAAAACACTGCTTGAGTTATTACTATTTTGGCAGAATTTTCACCTGATATAGCTTTCATATAACTGGTTGAACTATAAACCATGATTAAGCCAATAACGTTTAAAATTAAGTATGGAATCAAAATAGAATAATTTAAAAAATATCGTTTTAAAATCTTATTCGGCATCTAATAAGCCTCCAACAAAATTTTTTATAAAAAAATTTAAATCACTTATTATGTTAAAAACAAAGATAATTATAGTATAAGCAAATTGTTATAAAAAGAAACATGTTTTGTGAGAGTTTTATATGAGGCATACAGTTTCTTAAAATAAGAATTCTTCATAATTAATGGAATAGTTAACAAAAAGAGGGAAAAAATGGAACAAAAAAATATTTTAGAAACCATTAAAATGATTAGCCCTCCTCTGAAACTAAGATATAACGAGAATTCGTTTCAATTTTTTCTTAATACAAGGAAAAAAACTTAAAGATACGTGTTTCTATTTCGAGGCTTTTTGACGCTAGAGGCACGGCTTCTAGATGATGGATAAAAGAAAATGAACGAAAGTGAATTTTCTGTCGCCGTCAGAGAAAAAGAAAACGAAATTCTCATACATCTAGCTTTCGAGGAGGTCTATTAAAGAAGGACATCTTGATATTCAAACAATTAAAATGGGAATTTCTTTGCTTGATTGTATTGATGGAGATATTAAGCGAGCTTGTGAAAAAGTTTACAACAAAATTGTTGATAAGGCAGAAAATTTAGCTTTAGTTGGTGAGCAGATTGAAACAGAGTTAGGGATTTCTATTATTAATAAACGAATTGTAGTAACACCTGTTTTGATTATTTGAGCAGCGACAAAAGCAGTTAACTATACACCATTTGCTCTTGCTTTAGATCGTGCGGCCAAAAAGATTGGGCTTGATTTTATTGGCGGTTTTTTAGCTTTAGTGCAAAAAGGCTATCAAAAAAGTGATAAATTTTTAACTCATTCGCTTCCACAAGCTTTGGGCAAGACGGATTTTGTTTGTGCAAGTGTCAATGTAGGCTCGACAAAAAGTGGTATTAATATGGATGCTGTGCGTAGTATGGGTGAGATAATCAAAAAAATAGCTGAAATCTCAAAGACGGGATGTACCAAAAAGGTAAAAGGCGCATCCTTTGATGTAGTTGCTAAAACATTAAAAAAAACGGCATTTAAGATTTCGCGTATGAGACAATTAATAGGGCGCCTTGCAATTGTTGATTTAAGTTTAGCCTCAACACCTGCATATTTGGGACTCTGTAGCTCATATTTTAGAAGAGATAAGTTTAGAGCAAGTAGGAGCGCATGGCATAACAACAGCTTTAGCTTTGCTATCTGAGCGTTTGAATATTCCTTTTGGAAATGATGCGCAGTGAAAAAAGGCGGTGTAATGGCATGTAATCGTGTGGGTGATTTATCTGGTGCATTTATTCCCATATCTGAAGATGCAGGGATTGATTGATGCGGTAAATGAAAGGACGTTGACACTTGATAAATTAAAAGCAATGACTGCGATTTGTTCAGTTGATTTAGATATGATCGCTATTCTTTCAGATACGAAAGCTGAAACAATCACAGCAATTGGTGTGATTAATCAAAAAACAACAGCGGCGCGAATTATCCTTGTTAAAAACTCAAAAGTAGGCGATATCATTGAATTAGGTGGCTTATTGGGTAGTGCACCTGTAATGGCGGTCAATCAAAAAGCATCTGATGCCTTTATTAAGCGCGGTGGGCATATTCCAGCTCCTATTCATAGTTTTAAAACTATCTAATTATAATTCCCTGCGACCTTCAACAGCTTTTAAGAGAGTAACTTCATCAGCATAATCGATATCACTTCCGACGGCTAAGCCATGAGCTAAGCGAGTGACTTTAATTTTTGCAGGTTTTATTAAACGCGAAAGATATATCGCAGTTGCTTCTCCTTCGCTAGTAGCATTGGTTGCAATAATTACTTCTTTAATATTTGTCTTTTCCTGCAATCGTTTAATTAAACTACTAACACTTAAATCATTAGGTCCAATTCCTTCCATAGGAGAAAGCACACCGTGTAGTACATGATAAAGCCCTTTATACTCTTGCATATTCTCTATTGCCATAAGGTCTTTTGGCTGCTCAACAACTAAAAGGGTAGAAATATCACGATTTTTATCGCGACAAATAACACAAGGCATATCTTCTGTTAAATTTCCGCAAATAGTACAAAAAGTTAAATTACGTTTAGAAAATAGCAAAGCTTTGGCAAAAGATGAAACATCTTCTTCTTTCATGTTAATGGTGAAAAATGCTAAACGAGTTGCCGTTTTTTGTCCAATTCCGGGTAATTTCATATAACCTTCGATTAATTTTGCTAAACTTTCTGGATAATGCATGTTATTTTTCCTCGTAAAAAACATTGATATTCATATGTTGAAAAAGTGTGTAAGTAAATCTATTAAATTAATAACCTTGAAACAAAAATCCTTGCAAAGATATCTTTTTTAACTTCTGCTAAAAGGTAAATAAATAAGCTTTAAAAAAACTTAAAATATTTTTACACCTACAATAAGTTATTAGAATCTGTTTATGATCTTCAAAACGATGGATGAATGATTTCACTAAAGATCATAAACAGCTTTTAAAATAATTGCAAAGCAAAATCAATTTTTTTTACGTTTTCTTGCAGCCTCTGATTTTTTCTTACGTTTTACAGATGGTTTTTCATAGAATTCACGCTTACGCGATTCCTGCAGTGTCCCAGCTTTTGTAACGGAACGTTTAAAGCGACGAAGAGCATCATCAAGCGATTCATTTTTACGAACAATGGTTTTTGACATTAAAATTCCCTCCCTCCAAGCTTAAAAAGTATCCGTTTTAATTAAAGTTAATCGACCGCAACTTAATTTAAAAATTGTCCAAATTTTATTTTAGCTAAATCCTCTACACCCGTCAATATTTGATAAATAGCAAATTATTTAAAAAAAATTTATAAATTCATACATCAACCATTTTTTCGAAAAAATGAACATTTTTCTGTCAACGACTTTTGATAATCATTTTCATAATCATAAAGTGGTGTTGGGTAATTCCCATTAAAATATGCCAGACATAAGCCAGAATATGGTGCATCTTTTTGCAGACCAATCGCTTCAATTAAACCTTGCTCGCTTAAAAAATGCAAACTATCCGCACCAATAATTTGGCGAATCTCTTCTGGTGAATGATTGGCAGCAATTAATTCTTTACGTTTTTGAATATCAATGCCATAAAAACACGGATATTTTAAAGGTGGTGAAGAGATAGCAACATGTACCTCACTTGCACCGGCTTCTTTTAACAAATTTACAATCCTTTTACTTGTTGTTCCACGAACAATTGAATCATCAACCATCACCACTCTTTTGCCTTTTACTACTCCACGTACAGCTGAAAGTTTCATACGCACTCCTTGTTCACGCAAATCTTGTGTTGGTTGAATAAAAGTGCGATGAACATACTGATTTTTTACCAAACCTAGCTCATATGGCAAAGTGCTCTCTTCTGCATAACCACTTGCTGCAGATAAAGAAGAGTTGGGCACACCAACAACAATATCTGCCTTAATTGGGCATTCTTTAGCTAGTATTCGTCCCATCTTCTTCCTGGCAGTATGCACATTAACTCCTGCAATATTTGAATCTGGTCTAGCAAAATAAATGTATTCCATTGAGCAAATGGCAAGCTGTGTTTGATTTGTGTAAGTTTCAATATGAACACCATCCTTATCTACAATTACTACCTCACCAGGATTTACATCGCAAATAAAATGAGCCCCCACTGCATCTAAAGCACAAGTTTCAGAAGCAAAGACATACGCATTGTTTTGCATCTGTCCAATTACAAGTGGACGAAAACCATTGGGATCAAGAGCAGCAATCATTTTAGTTTCATTTAACAATAAATAAGCAAAGCCACCTTTAATTTGCCGCAAAGAATCTTTTACTTTGTCTAAAAAAGTTACGCTCTTTGAATGACGGATTAAATGCATTAACACTTCCGTATCAGAATTAGACTGAAAAATTGCCCCATTTTTCTCCAATTTTTTCCGCATAGAATATGCATTGGTCAAGTTTCCATTATGCGCCATCCCTAAATTTCCGTCATAAAAGCGAAACAAAAATGGTTGAACATTATTCACGCCATCGCCACCAGCGGTTGCATAACGCACATGACCAATCGCTGCACACCCTGAGAGCTGTTTTAATTTTTGATCGTCTCGAAAAACTTCTGATAACAGCCCCACACCGCGGTGACTACGCAACGCATTAGCATCATTTGCCACAATGCCAGCACCTTCTTGTCCTCGATGTTGCAGGCTATGAAGGCCAAAATAAGTGATCCTACTTGCCTCAGGATGTCCCCATACACCAAAAAGACCGCATTCTTCATTTAAGCTTTTCACTTTTACAGACAATTAATTGCACCTTCCCATAATTTTTTCGCTTTCTTAATATCTATTTCAATTTTCTCATCATTTGTTTGAATTGACAACAAATCATTTGTCGTAACTCGACCAAGAAAAGCAATATCGTCACCAAAATGCTGTAATATTGCTTCTTTATTTTTAGATTTTACTGAAATTAAAAAGCGAGATTGTGTTTCAGAGAAAAGCCAAGATTTGGGCAAATCGACTTTGATCTTTATTCCTAGTTCATACACAAAAGCTGACTTAGCTAAAGCTATCGCCAATCCTCCTTCGGATAAATCATGACATGATGTTAAGAGGCCTTTTTGAATGGCGCTTAGCACTTTTTCTTGCATTTTTTTTTCATAAACTAAATCAAAGTCAAATAATTTTCCTTCAATTCTTCCAAGAAGCATTTTCTGCACCTCTGTTCCATTAAAATCACCTTTTGTTTGACCAACTAAGAAAATTTCATCTCCCACCTTTTTAAATTCAGAAGTCGTAATTTGCTTGATATCTTCAATCAAGCCCACCATCCCAATCACAGGTGTTGGGTAAATAGACTTATCAGAAGTTTCGTTGAAAAGTGAAACATTTCCAGAAATTACTGGTGTATCAAATACTTTACAAGCTTTGGCAATACCGTCAGCTGAAGTCCATAATTCCCAAAACTGCTCTGGTTTTTCTGGAGAGGCGTAATTTAAACAATCTGTAATCGCAAGTGGGCGAGCGCCACTAGCTACAATATTGCGCGCTGCTTCGGCAACAGCAATCGCTGCACCAACTTCTGGATTTAAATACAAATAACGCGCATTGCAATCTGTTGTCATAGCTATTGCTTTTTTTGTCCCACGAATTCTTAATACACCAGCACCCCTTCCGGGTAATACTACTGTATTGGTCAAAACTTGCGCATCATAGGTTTCGTAAATTGAACGTTTACTTGCAATTGTTGGTTGTTGTAGAAGTTGTAAAAATATTTCCGCAGCATTTTTAATTTCAGGCTTAAAATCTGCTAATTTAGCAAATTTTTTTATCCGTGCAGGCCCAACATATTTTTTATGATAAACAGGTGCATCTTTTACTAGTGCATCCACTGGTAAATTCGCGACCGCCTCTTCTTTATAAAATAAAGTATACATAGAATCATCCGTCACTTCACCAATTGTTACTGCATTTAAGTCATATTTTTTAAACAGTTTAATCACGTCTTTTTCATGACCTGCCTTAACACAAATGAGCATCCGCTCTTGTGATTCTGAAAGCATCATCTCATAAGGACTCATCGCACTTTCACGCTGGGGTACATCATCCAAGTATAACTTTAAGCCCGATTTTGCTTTTGAGGCCATTTCTGAAGATGAAGATACCAATCCAGCTGCGCCCATATCTTGAATTCCCACCAAAAAATCTTGATGCTCTAAAATCAACTCCAAGCATGCCTCAAGTAACAATTTTTCCATAAAAGGATCGCCCACTTGCACTGCTGAGCGCTGTATTTCATTGCCTTTGCCAAATTCTTCTGAAGCAAAAGTTGCGCCATGAATTCCGTCTCGGCCAGTTTTTGCCCCAACATATATAATGGAATTGCCAACACCCTTGGCTTGTCCTTTTTGAATATTTTTATGTTCAATTAACCCCACACACATAACATTGACCAAAGGATTTCCTTCATAACACGGATCAAAAGAAATTTCTCCGCCAATTGTTGGAATACCGATGCAATTTCCATAATCAGAAATTCCAGCCACTACTTTGCTGATGGTATGTTTAGTATGATTATTATCAAGTTCACCAAAACGCAAAGAATCTAAAAGTGCAATCGGACGCGCACCCATAGAAAAAATATCACGAATAATTCCGCCCACACCGGTTGCTGCCCCTTCATAAGGCTCAATAGCTGAAGGATGGTTGTGCGATTCTGCTTTGAAAACCACTGCTAAATTATCACCAATATCAACAATTCCCGCGCCTTCACCTGGACCTTGCAAAATTTGCTTACTCTTTGTTGGAAATTTACGCAAAACGGGCTTTGAGTTTTTATAAGAACAATGCTCTGACCACATCACTGAAAACAACCCTGTTTCCGTGTAATTAGGACAGCGATGCAAAATATTTTCAATCATGCGATACTCTTCATCACTTAAACCCCACTTGCGATAAATCTTTTTTTCTTTCATCTCTTTAGCACTTGGTTCCATTCTCTTTAATTTGCTCATGATACACACCCTCCATTATTAAGAATCGATTGGAAAAATTTCAATCCATCTTCTGAACCTAATAACGCTTCAACCGCCCTCTCTGGATGAGGCATCATACCAAGCACATTACCCTTTTTATTAATAATTCCTGCAATATTTCTAAGTGAGCCATTTGGATTTTCTCCTTCATAAGTAAAAACAATTTGATTGTTTGCTTTCAAGCTCCTTAAAGTCTTTTCATCGCAGTAATAATTTCCTTCACCATGAGCGATGGGAATATTTAAAATCTCACCCTTTTCATATTCAGAAGTAAAATTTGTTTTAGCATTTACCACTTTTAATTTTTGAAACTTGGCAATAAAACGCAAACTTTTATTGCGAAGTAAGACTCCTGGTAAAAGTTTCGCTTCTAGTAAAATCTGAAAACCGTTACAAGTACCAAAAACAAACTTTCCTTCTTTTGCTAAACGGATCACTTCCGACATAATGTTGGAAAAACGTGCAATCGCGCCACATCTCAAATAATCTCCATAAGAAAAGCCGCCTGGCAGCAACACTCCATCAAAACCTGCTAAGCTAGTTACATCACATCTCACATATTCCGCCTCAGCTCCCAAAATCTCTTTAATCGCCCAGTACATATCACGATCGCAGTTGGATCCTGGGAAAACAATCACTGCAAATTTCATTTAGAAACCTCCGCAATTGCGTAACGATAAGTTTCCATATTGACATTAGCAAGCAATTTATCGCAAATCTCCTCAACTACGTTTTCAACTTTACGATTGCTTTTTTCAATCTGAATCTCAAAATATTTACCAATCCGAACATCTTTAATCTCTGAGTAGCCCAAGCGATGTATTGCGCCTTTAACCGCTTCACCTTGTGGATCTAAAACGGATTCTTTATATGTAACATAGACCTTTACTTCATACATTGACTTCTCCTTTATAATCAAATCGTTAGCAAACGCTTCAATACTTCTTGATATACCGGCACTAAATTTCCTAAATTATAGCGATAAACATCCTTATCTAAATGTTCATTGGTTATTTCATCCCACAAACGACAAGTATCCGGTGAAATTTCATCCGCCAAAACAATTGGACCATCAGGCAATTTCCCAAATTCCAATTTAAAGTCAATTAACTTAATCTTTGCCTTTTGAAACATCTCAATTAAAACTTCATTGATTTTGCGAATTTTCTTTTTTAATAAATTAATTTCTTCCAGATTTGCAATCTTAAGCATTAAAACATGCTCGTCATTGATAAAAGGATCTTTTAACAAATCTTTTTTTAAATAAAACTCAACAATTGGAAAAGAAAGTTGTGTTCCCTTTTCAACATTTAAACGCTTTGATAAACTACCGGCTGCTACATTTCGAAGCACAATTTCTAAAGGAATGATTTTTAACTTTTGAATTAATTGTTCCGTTTTTGAAATCTTTTCTACAAAATGATGTTTAATTCCTCTTTGCCTTAAATACTCAAAAACCAAACTAGTAATCTGATTATTTAACTCACCCTTACCTTGAATTAAATCCTTTCTTAAACCATTTAAAGCTGTCGTTTGATTTAGATACTCTACCCATAAAATATTTTTTTCATCTGTTGCATATAATTTTTTTGCTTTTCCTTCATACAATAGCTTACTTTTTTTTGTCAAAATCACTCTTCCTTTCATCAAAAAATAAAATCATAAACAAGCTCTCAGAAGCTATATATTAAAAAGAAAACGCTTCGCTAATTTTCACAAATATAGTGTTAATTTTCAAGTTAGTTGAACTATATTATCCATCAACGCATGCGAATTTTTATAAAAAGGTATAGCTTTTAAATAAGCTATTAATTGATACTTTTTGTTACGCTAAAAAGGAGAATAAAACATATCTCTAGTAAAAATTAAGAATTTAAAAAAAGGAAACGGGGTTTATCATAATCTACAGAGATGCTTACCATTGCGGTAAGGTCAATCATTTATGATTTTGAGAAATTTACAGAAATAAAACTTTTGCAAAAAAAAGAATGATTAAAAAACTTTTTACCCTTGAAAGGCAATATTCCATCACATAATCTTTTCGGAAATATTGTTTTAATAATTGATTCTGAGCAATTTCAAAAACTTTTCTTGGAATGAAATTAAAATTTTCGTAAAAAAATTTTAGGAGGAATAGTTGCTATTTATGAAAAAACAATTCATATTAAGATTCAATTATTAAATCTTGATTGCGGGAGCAGGATTTGAACCTACGACCTTCGGGTTATGAGCCCGACGAGCTACCTAGCTGCTCCATCCCGCGATAATTAAAAATAAGGAAGATAAAGGATTTAAACCTTTATACATTTTTACACACCACAAAGAATGTAATATAAAATAAAACGGAGAAGGAGGGATTTGAACCCTCGCGCCGATTTTTTTCGACCTACACCCTTAGCAGGGGCGCCTCTTCAGCCACTTGAGTACTTCCCCCAAAAAAATAACTTTCAATAAAAATATAGAACATTATGGGCCTAAATGGACTCGAACCATCGACCTCACGCTTATCAGGCGTGCGCTCTAACCAGCTGAGCTATAGGCCCCTAATAAAAATTAAAACTAAAGCGGGTGACGAGAATCGAACTCGCGACAACAGCTTGGAAGGCTGTAGTTTTACCACTAAACTACACCCGCATTATGCGAACGGTCCCGACGGGAATCGAACCCGCGATCTCCTGCGTGACAGGCAGGCGTGATAACCGCTACACTACGGGACCATAGTTTTAATTTTTAATTGCGGGAGTAGGATTTGAACCTACGACCTTCGGGTTATGAGCCCGACGAGCTACCGAACTG
>JAISYQ010000031.1 GCA_031269775.1 Streptococcaceae bacterium | reverse complement strand
GATCAAAAGCAGAGCGTCCAGTTGAAGAGATCCGAGGTGTCCTACTGAAATTTTAAAGCAAGGGAAAATGAGATTAGTTCACGAAAATATCATAGATTTAAGTGATGTTGATGCCATTGCTAACACTACCAATGAACAACTTACAAGTGGCGGCAACCTTTATAATGCTATATTAAGCGCTGCAGGGTCTGCAGTTAGACTAAAATTGGATCGTCTTCATTTCAGGGGAAAATTTCCAACAGGAGCTGCAATTTTAACAGGAGGAGGAAATCTTAAACCAAGGGAAATTATCCATGTTGTTAGGCCTAGATATGATTCTAGTAATGTTGCGGAAAGTAAGCGTTATTGGCAAGTGCTTATAAAAGATCTTTAGAGATTGCTAGAGCAGATGGAATACGAAAAATTGATTTTCCGTGTATATCAACTGGTGGTGCGTGTGGATATCCGCTAGAAGTAGCAGCGAAGGTAGCCATGCGTACTGTGGGAGAATTTTTGCAAGCAAATGACGGATACTTTGATGAAATAACATTTTGTTGCTTTAGGGCAAATGATGTTGAGATTTATAGGGAGTTGATAGGGCAAGAGCAAGAATATGAAAGATTCTTTAAGATTTTTACTGATGAACAGAATTATAATATATTTGGTATATTAGGAAGTGTTATTCCGTATTGGAAGAGAGTGTCCAGGGACTGTTCCTGCTTCTGTTGGATTTGAGAGGTATGTTAAAAATTGCAAGAAGAACAAATGCGAATTCTGCAAAATCTGCAATAAAGTGGTTTTAAAAAGTTATTCCTAATGCAGATACTCAATTTGCGACAGACTCAGCTGAGTCAAGATTTAAGTTATAAAAAGAACAATTTGGAAATCCAATTAAACTTAATTTTGATTTAACAGCTTGTTATAAAATAATTAATCTTAAAAATTATTACCAGATTAAAATAGCCAATCTACTTGTAAATTAGACAAACGTACTTCACAAGGATTATTATAAATCCAAATAGCAAAAATAATATTCACAAGCTTTCACAAAACAGCACGGGTTGTCGTCCTGTGTGGTTTATCTCTAGTTCTTAGTTTCTTATTTAATAATTATGATTCACTGTGGTCGAATTTTTTCTCCTCCTGTTGATTTTTTCTTCAGATTACTTATATGTAAAACAGCGGTTCCACTATTTTTGGTTTCGACAGGTTATTTTGTTAGGAAGAAAGTTATTCAGAATGAAAGTTATAAAAAAATTTGGTTAAAGAGGCAAATTAAGAATTATTTTTTTCTGAGTGCTATTTATCTTCCATTGGGATAAAAAGATTAGGGTATAAGGTATCAATCATATTTTTTGCTTTATTATATAGTTTTGGTTTAATTGAGACGTATTCTTTTTATCTTGAGAATATGAGAATTGATCAGGTATTTTATGTATATAAAAAATATTTTTTCACACTAAGGAATGGTATTTTTTATACTCCTTTGTTTATTTTACTCGGCTTTTTAATTTGTGATTTTCAAAAACATTCTTTTCTCACCAATCGTATTAATGAGAAATTATTTTTTTGCACAGCTTTGATATTTCTTGAAGGGTATACCCTTTATATTAATCAGGGATTAGATACCAATTTTTTATTGTTCCTTCCGCTATTTTCATTATTCTTATTTCTTTGGTTGATTCAACGAAAATCTCAAAAAACACCTATCTTTCTTGATTTACAAAAGAGTTGGTAAAATTTTTTGTTCCTCGAATTATGGAGTACGTTTTTTTAACAAAGGGGGCAATTTTGTTAATTTTGACTCTACTTTTTAAATTGCAGGAGGAGAAAACGTGAGTAAACGTTTATTGACATTAGAAAATGGGAGAATTTTTGAAGGAAAAGCTTTTGGTGCTGATACAATCGTAACAGGAGAATTAGTCTTTAATACGGGAATGACTGGTTATCAAGAATCTATTACAGATCAAAGCTATAATGGTCAACTGCTTACTTTTACTTATCCTTTGATAGGAAATTATGGGATTAATCGGGATGATTATGAATCTATTGCGCCAACCATAAAAGGTGTGATTGCACGTGAAGTAACAAGGCGTCCAAGTAATTGGCGAGCGCAGATGTCATTAGATGAATTTTTAAAACGTAAGGGCATTGCTGGAATTTCTGATATTGATACCAGAGCATTAACGCGCATTATTCGTAAATCTGGAGTTTTGAAAGCAACGATTACCGATATGGGAGATAATTTTGAACATAAGTATGACCAACTAAAGGCAACGGTTTTACCGACTAATCAAGTATCTCAAGTATCAACAACAAAGCCTTACCCATCTCCTGGAGTAGGGCGAAATGTCGTAGTGATTGATTTTGGCTTAAAGCATTCAATTTTACGAGAATTATCAAAGAGAAAATGTAATTTAACGATTTTACCTTACAATACCTCAGCACAGATAATTTTTGATTTAAATCCTGATGGAGTGATATTAACCAATGGACCAGGAAATCCTAAGGATGTGCCTGAAGTTCTTGAAATGATTCAAAAAATTCAGGGCAGATTTCCTCTTTTTGGAATTTGTTTAGGTCATCAATTATTTTCTTTAGCCAATGGTGCAGATACGTATAAAATGAAATTTGGTCATCGTGGCTTTAATCATGCAGTGCGAAAGCTTACTACAGGCAAATTAGCTTTTACTTCACAAAATCATGGATTTGCAGTTGATCTTGATTCTCTTGCTAAGACACAGCTTTTGCTAACACATGTTGAAGTGAATGATGGTTCAATTGAAGGTGTGCGTCATCGAGAATTTCCTGCTTTTTCTGTACAATTTCATCCGGATGCATCCCCAGGTCCTCATGATGCATCTTACCTTTTTGATGAGTTTATGAAAATGATGGATGCTTAGAAAGGGGAATAGAATGCCAAAACGAACAGACATTAAAAAAATTATGGTGATCGGATCCGGTCCCATTATTATTGGACAAGCTGCGGAGTTTGATTATGCGGGGACACAAGCTTGTTTAGCGCTAAAAGAAGAGGGTTATGAAGTTATTTTGGTGAATTCAAATCCAGCAACCATTATGACGGATCAAAAAATCGCTGATAAAGTGTATATTGAGCCGATTACTTTAGAATTTGTTTCACGTATTTTGCGTAAGGAACGACCCGAAGCACTACTTCCAACGCTTGGTGGACAAACAGGCTTAAATATGGCGATTAAACTTGCCAAAGCAGGTGTTTTAGAAGAACTTGGTATAAAGCTTCTAGGAACAAAGCTCTCAGCGATTGAAAGAGCTGAAGATCGTGATTTATTTAAGCAGTTAATGAAAGAACTTAAGCAACCAATTCCAGAATCTGTTATTGTTCATACAACAAAAGAAGCGCTTATTTTTGCAGAAAGAATCGGCTATCCTGTAATTGTGCGTCCGGCTTTTACTTTGGGTGGTACAGGTGGTGGCATGTGTGAAAATAAGGAAGAGTTGTGTGTGATTACAAAAAACGGTTTGAAACTCTCTTCTATTAATCAATGTTTGATTGAAAAATCAATTACAGGTTTTAAGGAAATTGAGTATGAAGTTATGCGAGATTCAAATGATAATGCAATTGTGGTTTGTAATATGGAAAATTTTGATCCAGTGGGTATTCATACAGGAGACTCAATTGTCTTTGCGCCGTCACAAACCTTATCTGATTATGAATATCAAATGCTTAGAGATACTTCGTTTAAGATTATTCGAGCTTTAAAGATTGAGGGCGGTTGTAATGTTCAATTAGCGCTTGATCCAAATAGTTTTCATTATTATGTAATTGAGGTTAATCCGCGTGTTTCGCGTTCATCAGCACTAGCTTCAAAGGCAACAGGTTACCCCATTGCCAAAATTGCTGCAAAGATTGCGATTGGTTTAACGCTTGATGAGATGAAAAATCCGGTGACTAATGCAACGCTTGCTCAATTTGAGCCAGCGCTTGATTATGTTGTTGCGAAAATTCCACGTTGGCCTTTTGATAAGTTTGAAAAAGGAGATCGCACACTTGGCACTCAGATGAAAGCCACTGGAGAAGTGATGGCACTTGGACGCAATATTGAAGAGAGCTTGCTAAAGGCAGTTCGCTCACTTGAAATTGGTGTTTACCACAATGAAATAAAGGAGCTAGCAGAAGTTTCTGATGACCAACTGACGTCCAAAATTGTTAAAGCTCAAGATGATCGACTGTTTTATTTATCAGAAGCTCTTCGTCGCGGATATTCAATTGAAAAACTAGCAGAGTTAACAAAAATTGATTTATTTTTTTTGGATAAGTTGTTACACATCATTGAGCTAGAAAAAGAGTTAGCAGCCAATATAAAAAACGTAAAAGTACTGAATAAAGCAAAAAAAAATGGTTTTTCAGATCAAGTGATCGCAGAAATTTGGGGTAAGACTATTGATGAAGTTAGGACCTTTAGGATTGCTAAAAGAGTGATTCCCGTTTATAAAATGGTAGATACTTGTGCTGCAGAATTTGCATCGACAACGCCTTATTTTTATGCAACTTATGAATTTGAAAACGAATCTTTAAGAACAAAAAAGCCGTCTGTTTTAGTGTTAGGTTCCGGCCCCATTCGCATTGGACAAGGAGTGGAGTTTGATTATGCAACGGTTCATTCGGTAAAGGCGATTCAAGAGTTAGGATTTGAAGCTATCATTATGAATTCTAATCCAGAGACAGTTTCGACAGATTTTTCGATTTCAGATAAACTTTATTTTGAGCCACTTACTTTAGAAGATGTGTTAAATATCATTGATTTGGAGCGTCCTAAAGGAGTTGTGGTTCAGTTTGGTGGGCAAACAGCCATTAATTTAGCAAAACCTTTAGCACAGCGCGGTATTAGCATTTTAGGAACACAGGTTGAAGATTTAGATTTGGCAGAAGATCGTGATTTATTTGAAAAAGCTTTAAAAAATTTAAAGATTCCACAACCTAAAGGTGCTACAGCGATATCTGAGAAAGATGCAGTACAAGTAGCTAGAGAAATTGGCTATCCTGTTTTGCTTCGCCCTTCTTATGTTTTGGGGGGGCGCGCCATGAAGATTGTGGATAATGAAGAAGATTTGCAAAAGTACATAAAAACAGCTGTGAAAGCATCAACAGATCATCCGGTTTTGATCGATTCTTATTTGGTTGGTAAAGAATGTGAAGTGGATGCAATTTCTGACGGAAAGAGTGTGTTGATTCCTGGAATTATGGAGCATATTGAGCGAGCGGGTGTGCATTCAGGGGATTCAATGGCGGTGTATCCAGCGCAGTCTTTATCTCAAGAGATTAAAAAGAGGATTGTAGATTATACGAAACGTTTAGCTTTGGGACTTAATTGTATTGGTATAATGAATATTCAATTTGTTATCTATGAAAATAAAGTTTATGTTATTGAGATAAATCCGCGCGCTTCTAGGACAGTGCCGTTTTTATCAAAGGTAACAGGTATTCCAATGGCACAAGTAGCAACAAAGGTAATTTTAGGAGGAAATTTACAAGAGTTGGGATATCAAGATGGGCTATACAAAGAATCTTCTTATGTGCATGTAAAAGCACCGGTTTTTTCATTTACTAAGTTAGCTAAAGTAGATACATACTTGGGACCAGAAATGAAATCAACAGGAGAAGTTATGGGTACAGATAAAACGCTTGAAAAGGCTTTATATAAAGCCTTTGAAGCATCAAATTTACATTTGCCAACTTTTGGTTCGGTAGTGTTTACCATTGCTGATGAAACAAAATCTGAAGCACTGAATCTAGCAAAACGCTTTATGGCAATTGGTTATGGAATTGTCGCAACTAGTGGTACAGCAGATTATTTTGAGATTGAAGGTTTAAATGTTCAGCGGGTAAAAAAATTGCAAGAAGGTGAAGGGACAATTATTGATTATATTCGTTCAGGTAAAGCACGAGCGGTGATTAATACTATTGGAAAAAATCGAGGAAATTCGAAATCAGATGGTATAAATATTCGTCGTGAAGCTGTGGAACATGGAGTGCCTTTATTTACTGCTTTAGATACGGCAGAAGCGATTTTGCGTGTGCTTGAGAGCCGATCATTTTGTGTGCAAAGTATATGAAATTTATAAAAAATAATTTTACATCTATTTGCTCAAAATTGCAAAAAAGTCTTGCATTAAGCTTTTGAAATTTCAATTCTTGCTGAAGATTTTACAAGCTCATTCGTGTAATATGAGGATATAGCTTATGAAAATATCTCTTAGCAAGAATTGATTTCAAAAAAGAATTTTGAAGAAAACGCTTATCCAATATTTTTAAAAAATATTCTGTTAATAGATTCGGTTCAATGGCAAAATTGTATGGAACAAAAATCAACTTGTCAAACTACGGCTAAATTCATTTCAATTTCTTATTTTATTTTAAAATATTTTTTTGAGGTTGTGTATTACCGGAAATTAATTTGCCAAACCACGGTTGGGTTCATTTCTTTCCCGTCATTTTTACTATCTGGACCGACAAAATCAAACTTCATAACGCCCACTTTCTTAATTTCTTTATGAGCTGTAAGATAATTTCGCATTTTAGGGTTCATATAATCGGCATAGCCTTCTGGAGTTAGACTTTGTTTTCCTGTTAACATTGAGACAACATGAGCTTTATCTTGAAGTCCTGCAGTAGCAGAAATGCCATGCCAAGCAATCTTTCCATCTCCTAACTTATTTGCTCTCTCAACTCCTGCTGTACACTGTTTATACAATTCTTCAAACTCAGGTCCTTGCCACTCTGCGGTATCAACACTCTCAAGAGGATTAGGAGTCCCAAAAACGATTTTTCCACGTAATTCTCCAATCGTTTTTGTACTTGTATTTCCGTTACCAATAAAATATTTTTTATCTGGGTTATTATTAAAATAACTTGGAGCGGATCCTTCGCCAACTCCTCCCAAAAAGACTACTTCACTTGGATTTTCCTTAACAAATTGTAAAGCAGGAGCAAGAACTTCCTGCTCAACTGTTCCCTTGTAGGTTACATCTCCATGAATTATTCGTACTTTTCCATCTCTATTTGCCAAACGAATATCAAAAAATCTGCAGCCCAACTCCAGCTGTTGTTTTAAACTATAACGATGACAAATAGCTTTCCAAGATTCCCAAGTTTGTCCATCCTCTGGCAAATAAGTCATAGTATCATGTGTTGATGGGTAAGATAATTTCCACATTGGTGTATTATCAGGTAATCCACTCATCCAATTTTTGCCACTAACATTTTTATTTCTAACATCAATAGCTCCATCTACTTTAACTGCGTTAGATTTGTTCATAAGATTTGCAACTGCAGGGACAACCGTATTTACAACTGCTTGTCCCACTTTTACAGCCGTATCTTTAATTTTCTTCCCTAAGCTTTTAAACCAACTTCCAATACTAAGCATGTGCATTTGCGGTTTAAAATGTGACCTAAAACCAAAGAAACCATCTTTTTGCAATTCTGCTTTTGGAATATTTAATTCTTTTGCAACGCTTTTAGTTTCTTTTGCTAAAGATACAAATTTCTTTTTTCTACCAGGAGTGAACGCTCCATAGTTTCGTTGAAAATCTGAAGATAGAACATGAACTTCTCTGGTAACTGTTTTGATACTT
>JAISYQ010000030.1 GCA_031269775.1 Streptococcaceae bacterium | reverse complement strand
GATCAAAAGCAGAGCGTCCAGTTGAAGAGATCCGAGGTGTCCTACTGAAATTTTAAAGCAAGGGAAAATGAGATTAGTTCACGAAAATATCATAGATTTAAGTGATGTTGATGCCATTGTTAACACTACCAATGAACAACTTACAAGTGGCGGCAATCTTTATGATGCTATATTAAGCGCTGCAGGGCCTTCAGTTGAACTAAAATTGAATCGTCTTCATTCCGGAGGATTTCCAACAGGAGCTGCAGTTTTAACAGGATGAGGAAATCTTAAACCAAGGAAAATTATCCATGTTGTTAGGCCCAGATATGATTCTAGTAATGTTGCGGAAAGTAAGCGTTATTAGCAAGTGCTTATAAAAGATCTTTAGAGAGTGCTAGAGCAGATGGAATACGAAAAATTGCTTTTCGTATATCAACCGGTACGTGTGGATATCCGCTAGAAGTAGCAGCGAATGTAGCCGTGCGTACTGTGGAAGAATTTTTGCAAGCAAATAACAAATACTTTGATGAAGTAACATTTTGTTGCTTTAGGGAGGATAATACTCAGATTTATAAGGAGTTGTTGGGGCGATAGCAGCAGATACAATGCAACTCCCAGAATGCCCGTCTACGCTAACAGCTGAACAACAAAGCTTATCTGCAGAAGAAATTTCCAGCTCTTGAAAATGAAAATTCTTACTATGCAACAGAGCGTAAAATAATAGGCGAAATTTCTGTAAACGAAAGAGGATTTAGTAAATTATACCAAGCACAGCTCCATCATCCAGCTGTTAAAGCAAGGGGGAGTGGTGGGGTGTTTAATTGAAACAGTAATTCTGTGGTGTAAAAATTAAAATATGAAGGTAAAAAGGAAGAATTTTGGAATGCTTACTTAGAATATGTTTTGAGAAAAGTGGAGTAAAGAACTTTTATTTTTACAAACCCTATTAAAGAAAGTTCCTATATGGCCATTAAATAAGATTCAACCAAGATAGAGCAGGCATATTTATGATTTGCTGCTAGGTTTCATGCTATTGATGGTACACTACAACGTGCGCAGTGCAAGTGCATTTAGGTTTTCTTAAAGCAAAACAAGTAAATTCCGCAAGATCTGCAATAAAGTGGTTTTAAAAAATTATTCCTAATGCAGATGTTCAATTTGCGATGGATTTAGCTGATTCAAAATACTAAGTATTGAATGGAAAAAAGGACTAGGGGGTGGTTCTTACATTAAAATTGGCTACAAAAAATCGTTGAACTTCAGTTCCGCAAAAGATCAGCGCATGTTTGTCACTTTCAAACTGACGACAAAGCGATTATTAAGCTATATAAATATAATTTAAATTTAGGATAAGAGCTTACCTACTATGTTCTTAATCACATCAAAAAAGCTTAAAGAATGAACCATTCGATCCGCTGGAATATATGTTGAAATAGCTTTTAACGTTTTGCCACTATCTCCAGAAGCAAAAGAAAAAGTGCCATTTCTTTTCGTTTTAAGGGCAAAACGCGGAATCCATTTCCCTTTAAAAAAGACAGAAGCAGTTACTAAATCTACCTCCATCCAAGGAATTTGTATAAATTTATTGATATTGTGATCGTGATAAAACTCAAAGCCTTTATCGCCAACCATAATTTTTCCATAATCTGTTAAACCCGTAAAAGCTGTAGCATTTATTACTAAATCTATGCGTGTATTAAGTGATTTAACCATATTCTTATTTCCTCGTAAAACATCTCTTCTTTTCTAATTTTATAATAAACCAATCACTCGTCCTCCAACACCTATAGCAAATAGCGCTAAGATGATCATAATCGGAGATATTTTTTTCTTCAACAACCACATACATAAAAATGTTAAAAGTAACGGAGCTAAGCCAGGGATTAGTCTATCCAAATTTTCTTGTAAAGTAGTTTCCTGTATATGCGTAAATGCTTTTCCTGAATCAGCTTGCATAAAAGCTTCTTTGATTCCTTTATAGCCGCTTGATAATTTATCCCAATGAATATATTGATCTGAAGCTAGCTTTGTTTTTGAAATAACCGTCTTAAAATCAATTGTTACCCAACGTTGAATTAGTGCTGCCAAGACAAACATCCCTAAAATAGAGGCCCCTTTAGTAATATCTTGTAATACACCACCTGATAAATCATCTGTAATTTTTGAGCCTTGTTTATAACCAAGCTCCTGAGCATACCAAATAAATGAGAGGCGAATAATATTCCAAATAACAAAGAAAAGGATGGGACCAATAATACTTCCATCTAATGCTAACGTAGCACCTAAAGCACCAAGCATTGGACGCACTGTAAACCAAAATACCGGATCTCCTACACCAGCTAAAGGTCCCATCATCCCAACTTTAACTCCTTGAATAGCCACATTATCAATTGATGCACCATTGGCTCTTTCTTCTTCAAGGGCCAGTGTTACTCCTAAGATAGGAGAAGCAACATATGGATGGGTATTAAAAAATTCTAAATGACGTTTCATAGCCGAAATTTGATCTTCTTTTGTTTTATATAATTTACGAAGTGCAGGCATCATAGCATATGCAAAGCCACCATTTTGCATGCGCTCATAATTCCAAGAACCTTGCAGAAACGTAGATCGCCATGCAATTTTTAAGCGATCACTTTTTGTTAATTGTATTTTTTCTGACATATTTTTCAACTCCTTTTCTTAATAATCATTTAAAATCTCCCCTAAAGGATCTCCCGTTCCCCCGCCATCGTTTGAACCACCCATTTTTGAAAGTGCTATATAAATAAGCGCTAAAGCAAGGCCAATGCCTCCTAAGCTAATCAATGTTAACTCTTTAATCACTGAAATTACAAAACCAAGAATAAAGAAAGGCCAAACTTCTTTAGTTGCCATCATATTAATGACTAAAGCATATCCAACAGCTACAACCATGCCCCCACCAATACTCATCCCATCACTTAACCAAAGAGGCATGGCTTCTAATGCTGATTTAACACTAACTGCTGGAATAAATAATAAAGCAGTAGCTGGAATAGCAATTCTTAATCCTTGTAAAGCAATACCAACCACATGCCAAAGTTCAACAACCTTCATATTTGCTTTTTCTGCAGCACGATCCATCGCATGAACTAAAGGAACGGCTAAAGTTCGAACAATCATCGTTAAAAATAAGCCGGCAACAGCTAAAGGAATTGCTATAGCGATTGCACTTGCCACTCCTTTTTGTCCTTGATCTCCTAAAATCAAAATAATTGCCGAAGCAACAGAAGCTAAAGCGGCATCTGGAGCCACAGCAGCACCAATATTAGCCCAACCTAAAGCAATCATTTGCAGTGTTCCACCTAAAACAATACATTCAGACAAATGACCTGTAACTAAACCGATTAATGTACACGCTACCAATGGTTGATGAAATTGAAATTCATCCAAAATTCCTCCCATTCCCGCTACAAAAGCAACAATAATTATTAAAATTCCTGAGATAATAGAAATAGACATGGTAACCCTCCTAGTTTAAAAATTAATTTTCGAATAATTTCTTTATCCGGAAAAATGGCCAAAAATCTGCCAAATTGCGCTCATTATCTACGATTTGCTTGAATATAAGCTTAAAGAGCGAAATCTTTGCCGCTTAGAGATCATAAACAGACTTTTAAGAGCTAATAAGCAAATTTTTAGCTTTTTTCAGCAATTCATTCATATTTTCTCTAGAATCATTTGGCACTTTTCGAACATCAAATTTAACACCTAGCTGTGCCAATTTTTCAAAGTTCTTAACATCATCTTTATCCATAGATAAAACTTTATTAATCACAACTTTTCCAATTGAATGTGCCATTGAGCCAATATTTAATTCCTTAATATCGACACCGCCTTTAATCGCACATAAAGCGTCTTTTGGTGTCTCAAATAAAAGCAAAGCCTTTGTATTGCCAAAACGTGAATCTTTTGCCACTTGAATCATTTTTTTAATAGGAACAACATTAGCATAAAGGCCAGGAGGAGCAGCTTGCTCAATTAATTTTTTCCGTAAATCATCTTTTGCTACTTCATCAGATACGACAATAATTCTTGTTGGCCTAACAGCTTTTGACCAAGCGGTTGCCACCTGCCCATGAAGCAAACGCGAATCAATTCGAGCTAAAACATACTTAATATGTTTAGCCTCTAAAGCGCTTTTTACTGGAATAGTCCCACTTGCTTGAATTTGCTTTTCTGTTGCAACAATCTCTTCAGATTGCAGCTTTTCTGGTTTAACGCGTATACCTGCTTTGCCTTCTTTAATAATATTAAAAGCCACCTCATGAACACGCGCTTTTGCAGTAAAACACTCAGTATATGCTTGAATTAACATTGGTAGATTTAATCCAGCAACAATCACCATTCTCTCTTTATTTTTTTCAAAAATTCCATTTGCTTGATTAAAAGGAGATCCTCCCCACAAATCAACTAAAAACAAAATTTCATCTTCCAGATCAAAAGTGGCAATTGCACTTTCTAATTTTACGCGCAAATCTTTTGGTCCTTCATTAGGCATAAAAGTTACAGATTGTACTTTTTTTTGCTCACCAAAAATCATTGAACCAGACTGTTTAATCCCATCAGCAAATTCACCATGGCTAGCAATAACAATTCCAATGCTCATTATTTCACCTTCCCATGCTTATTTAATAGATTATATTTAATAAATTAATAATTACTATAACCAGTATAACGAAAAGGGTTTCAAAAAAGAAATATTAACATTGAAATCATTTTTATATTAGACCTCCTCTGAAATTAGGTTATAAAGAGAATTCGTTTCAATTTTTTCCTGAGACAAGGAAAAAAACTTAAAGATACGTGGTGCTATTTTGAGGCTTTTTGACAATGTATCGGAGAAAAAGAAAACGAAATTCTCATACATCTACTTTTCAAGGAGGTCTATTATAAATGAAATTGCTAAAGGTAGTATCCGAACTAAATGGATTTTCAAAATTTAGCTTTAGCTAATAAAGAAGCTTATCATTTGTAATATACAAGTTACAAAGTTATATTTAATTCGTTTAGTAGACATAAAGAAGTTTGATAGATAATATTAGACTAAAAAAGAGGTGGCAAAAATGTCAATAAAAATTAAGACACCACAAGGAACAATTGCAATTACTAATGAAGCAATTGCAACTGTTGTTGGTGGGAGTATAACTAATATTCATGGAATTGTTGGTATGGCAAGCAAAAATCAAATTAAAGATAATTTAAATTCCGCACTGCACAAAGAAAATTACGCTAAAGGTGTAGTGATTCGCCAAGAGGATGAAAACATAGCTGTAGACGTATACACTATTGTAAGTTATGGCATAAAACTCTCAGAAGTTTCGTATAACGTTCAAGAAAAAGTGAAATATAACTTAGAAACAAGCTTAGGTATAAATGCAAATTCAGTAAATGTTTATATTCAAGGAGTTCGTGTACTTAATGAATAAAATTTTTAAGAACCTGCTTATGATTTTTAGTATATAAATCGACAGGTTTTTTTAACTTTTTTTACAGTTTAACACTAAAAGTACTGATTTTTGAGATCTGTAAGCTGTTACAACGAAATTTTCGATTAAAGATATTGCACACGTTTTAAAAGTCTGTTTTGTAATTATTACCTATTACCGTCACTTAACGCCTATGTTTTGCAAACTAATTTCTCCAGCGTTTAGAATTTTTATGTTGCCATCATCTAATAAAATTTCCAATTCCCCTGTATCTGTAATTTGTTTAGCTATCCCTTGATGAATTGTATTCTTTTCTAAAAAACTTACTTGCTTTCCTAAAACAAAAGAATATTTACGATAAATTTTAATAAAGTTAGTATCAATTAACTGATAAAACTGCTTCCAAATTTCAGCAATCAATTCATTGCGTGAAATAAAAGGGGGACTTTCCGCAAATAATGAGGTAGCTTTTTTACGTAATTCTTTTGGAAATTCTTCCCTTTGAATAGAAAAATTAAACCCAATCCCAATAATAAGATGAGTTATCTGATTACTTTTAATATCAGTAATCGCTTCGCTTAAAATGCCGCAAATTTTTTTGCCATTAAGATAGATGTCATTAATCCATTTAATAAGAGGCTGTTTAGCGGTTAAATTCTCAACTGCACAAACAACAGCAGTTGCAGCTAGCAAAGTATATTGCGGCACTTCTAAAGATTTTTGCCTTGGAAAAAGTAAAAGGCTCATATAAAATCCTTTTTTATAAGGTGAGAAATAAATGCGAGAAAAACGGCCCACGCCTGCACTTTGATGATCACTAACAACCAACACTTCTTCTTTACTACTTAAAGAAAAACTCTTAGCATCGTTTTGCGTTGAATCGGTTGTCTCTTTAAATTCTATATGCTTAATAGGTGTTTTTTTTGATAAAAAAAACTCAATAACTTCTTTTGACAAACGCTTAGGCATGTGAAAGCAATAGCCTTTATTAGTTGTGAAGCTAACTTCATAACCTTCATTGACTAATTCATGAATGGCTTTTTTAATAATTGTTCTTGAAAGCTTTAAAGATTTTGCTAATCTTTCTTCAGAGATATTTTGATTTAAATGTTTAACAAGTTCTTTTAAAACAAGTTTTTTTGTTTTCATAAAATTCCTCCAGTAAATAAATCATATCTTTATCCATTTCACTAAAGACCGTTAACAAACTCTAAAATCTTCTCTAAAAATTTTTTTGTTAAATAAAATTTAGCATAAATCTTACAAAAATAAAAAAATCTATAAATTCATCTATCTAGATATTTAAATTTAATTTAAATAAAATAAAAAAATTGACGATTATTTTAAGGAAAGAGTATTTAAATTTTTTACAACGCTGGAAAGATAAAAGCGTTATCAAGGTTGTTTCAGGTGTGCGTCGTTCAGGGAAATCGACTTTATTTGCTATGTATAAAGATCAACTCAAGAAAACAAATATATTAGATGAGCAAATAATATCGATTAACTTTGAAGATTTGTGTTTTTATGAATTACGAGATTTTAAAAAATTGCATAAATATATTAAAGAAAAAACCTTTAATAAAGCCAAAAAATATTATATTTTTTTTGATGAAATTCAACATGTTCCTTTGTTTGAAGAAGTGATTGATAGTTTACAATTAAGAGAAAATTTAGATATTTATCTTACAGGATCTAATGCCTTTTTTATGAGTGGAGAACTTACTACATTGTTGTCTGATCGTTATGTAGAATTGAAAATTCTTCCTCTGTCTTTTAAAGAATTTATTATTTATCGAGAAAAAATAGATAAAAAACTAGAAACAAACATTGCTTATTACAATGAATATTTAAAAAGTTCTTTTCCATATACAGTTTTATTAAATAGATGAAGAACGTTTAGAATATTTACAAGGTCTATACGCCACTGTTGTTGTAAAAGATATTGCTACGCGCTTAGGTGCTACTGATATCCCAACACTTGAGGCAATTATTGAATATTTATATGGTGAAATTGGTAATTTGACAAATTTTAAAGTCATTTCAAATTTTTTGCGTAATGATAAAAATGATCTAATTTCTACACAACCAGTCAAGTCTGCACCTAAAACAATTGAGCGTTATATAACAAAAATTGAAGATAATTTGCTGATTTATCGAACTCATCATTATAACGTTAAAGGTAAAAAAGTTTTAGTCCAAAATTTTAAATATTATGCTGTAGATGTCGGTTTACGTCGTTTAATCGCAGGTTATCGTACACAAGACTATGGACATCTTTTGGAAAATATCGTTTACCTAGAACTATTACGCAGAGGATTTAACGTTTATGTGGGAATTATTGACAACCTAGAAGTTGATTTTTTAGCTCTTAAACCAAATGGAGAACGTCAATATATCCAAGTTGCCTTTAAAACTGAAAACCAAAAAACACTGCAGCGTGAATTAGTCCCACTACAAAAAATTTTTGATAATTATCCCAAATTATTACTAACATTAGATGATATCGACCCTTATGCTAATTACGGAGGAATCGAAAAAAAAAATGTTCTTGATTGGCTGATACAATAGTTAAGTTTTTCTTAAGCAAAAAAATCTATAAAGAAATTAAAAAAATTTTGGTTGATACGAAAGTTGTGTAATTTCACTATATTTTAATAGACCTCCTCGGAAACTAGGGTATAATAAGAATTCGTTTCAATTTTTTTCCTTAAGACAAGGCTAGAAATACAGTTCCTAAGTAATGGGATAAGAGAAAACGAAGCATGAGTTTTCCCCCACCGGAAACTTAGGAATAGTGGTGCTATTTTGAAACTTTTTGACGCTAGAAGCACAGCTTCTAGGTGATGGATAAAAGAAAATGAATGAAAGTGAATTTTAATACGCCGTCAGGGAAAAAGAAAATGAATCTCTCATGCATCTAGTTTCTGAGGAGGTCTAATACATTATAAAGGGCCTAAAATGCCGATTTTATTCGGATTAGGAAGTATTTTTTATGGAAGTTCTTGCCAAATTTGGAAAAATTATCACATATCATATAAAAAAATAAATTATCTCTTGACAATCGATATATATGTATATGTATATGTATATGTATATGTATATGTATATATATATTAAACTTAACTTAAAGTTTACCGAAAGATATTGTTTGATAAATGGATTTGGAAAATTTAATTTTTTTAAACGGAGGTTGTAATTATGAGAGAAAGTGCTTTAGAAACTTTATTAGTATGTGAATTAATTGGTTGTGGTATGGAGGTGGCAAATTCAATTTTGAATTATTTGGATGTACTTTCTACAGTTTCTTTAGTTTTATCATTGACAGGAGTTGGTACTATCGCTGCAGGAATTATTATAGGAGAAAAGGCAACGATTAAATGGATTTTGAAGAAATATGGCAGACGTGTGGCTTTAGCAAAATAATATATTATTAAATTGTCTAAGAACCTGTTAACAATCTCCAGAATTGCGCAATTTTGTTTAATTTTTAGCACTTTTTTGTCAAAAATCCTCGAAATAGCACCACTATTTTTGCATTTTTTTCCGCAAATTGCTTAAAAATTAACCAAAAATTTCATCAATAGCAAGACAAGTTAACAGGTTCTAAAAGTCATTTCGGAAACTCTAAAGTCATTATGCATTAAAGCTTAATAGTTTCCGAAAGCACTCTACCTATTTAAGTACTTACCTGCCCTGCACAAAATATCAAACATTCGATAATTAAAAATTTGGAGTAGACGGCATGTTGAAGAAATATCTAAATATTTTTTTATTCATTATACTTATATTTATTTATGTCATTTATATTAATAGTTTAATAAAACAATTTAATGTTTTAGAATATTTTAGAAAAATTCCTGGTTTTAAAGATGTCTTTAATGAACGTGCTGTCGTGATCCTTATTGATATTTTGCAAATTGTGACTGTTTTTGTATCTAATATTTTTCAAAGCATAGTCATATCTTTAGTAGTTAGTATAGTAACTAAGATTAAATTAAGATTAAAATGCACACTTGCGATAGTGTTGATGGGCAATATTATTACTACTTTTTTAAACGCTATTATTTTTTCTTTAACAAAAATAACGAAAATAAAACAAGCCGCAATCATTGGTTCTTTGCCTGTTTCCTGGATAATCATAAGTATTATTTTAATAGTTTATTTAAATAAAAAAGAAATAACTGTAAAAAAGTTGTTCCTCACAGAACTTTCATTAATTATTATCGGAATACTTTTATTTTTGGTTAATTTATTTACATTAAGAGGTTTAAAATGAAAAGAGAAATGAAAGCCAAAATTCTTTCTAAAATTTCATCATGGATCTTACATATTATTGCCATTATCCTTACTATTTTTACAATTATTCGACTTATTCGTCGTTTTTTGGGGTGATTTGTTATTAATTTTTGGGTTACAAAAGCTCTTTTGCAAAAGAGAATGTTTTATTATTCTTTAAAAAAAATTTTGAAATCTATTTTACTTCATTTACATCCACAAGATCATGGGAAAATAATCAATTTTTTGTACTTTTTTCACCTTATCTTAAAAAATATTTTTCCTGTTATTATTAGCTTTATTATTCTCATTTGTGTAATTTCTAAAATTTCTTTTTTTACAATATTGGCTAGTTATGTTGTTGTTTTGGGGTTTGGTAATTATTGGTTGATTAGTGAAGAGATTGACGCTCAAGAGGTGGAATTTTTACTTTTACGAATCCTTCCTTATCAACTATCAAAAGACAGAAGAAAGCTTTATTTTACATTGATCTTTCAGCATACTTTTTCAAGCTATATCATCTATATTTTAAATTGGATCCTAATTTTAGCAATTAGTAAAAATTTATTATATGCATCACTTGGGGTTTTATTTACTATTTTTGATTTTTTCCTACAGTTTCTACTATTATTAAAAAAATATTACTTAATGCAATCATTTATAAGAAATTCTCATTGTTTTTTAAAAATTAAAGTGGATAATTACGCAGATAAACCTTGGAAAAATATTTTTGGTCTTGCTTTACATAGAATGATTCAAAAAAACAAAAAAAAGCTAATAATGCCTATCTTTTACTTATCTTTGCTATTGTTTTTCGTTTTTTATTTTTTCAAAGATTATCTTCTATCATGTAGTGATACTTTTATTCTTTATTACTACTCTATTATTCCATCCTTATATTTTGTTTTTATAAAATTAAACATAGATGAGAGCGACTTCTTCTCTTTATCAGAAGAGACAAATTATTATTATATGAAGCGTTTTCGTAAACGGCATCACTTTATCAAACAATTTTCTTTGGTCATTTTTAAAAATACTTTACTGCCTGCCATTGTGCTTATATCTCCTGTTTATTTTCTTAAACCATTTTTACAGGCATCATTATTTTCCCTTTTATGCTTAACAGCAATGTATTTTATTGTAAGGCTAAGTATGATTCAAAAAACAGCAATGATTAATTATTCTTTTGAAGAAATTCGCCAAGACTATTCTTTAACGATTATTAATGCCATTGCGCAAATCGAAGATTTATTAGTGGTTAATAGTGCTGTTTTATTAAATAGTTGCGTTTTTTATTATTATTTAAAATTTAAGATGACTTTTTTAGCGTTTCTCTTTCCCATTTTTTATTTTCTTTTTATAATTATTTATACTTACATTAAAGGAATGGTTATTGATGTTAAAAATAAATAAATTAGTTAAAAAATATGAAGACTCTGATAGTAATACTCTAAATATTTTAGATGTGACATTTAATTCTGCAACGATTACTAGAATTATTGGCCCAAATGGAATTGGCAAAACTACTTTTCTATCGGTAATAAGTGGTTTAAGTTTTTTTGAAGGAGAAATTATTTTTAACAATGTCTCTATCAAGCAAAATTATCAAAAATATTTATCAATGATTTCTTATGTTGGGAATAAATTATTCCTTTATGATCTTTTAACAGGGGAAGAAATGATTAAATTTGTGCAAAAAATGCTTCCTGTCAATTTAAATCTCATAGAGGATTTATCTTACTTTATTTCTGAGTCAAAACTTTTGAAATATTTAAAATTATTTACCAAAGATATGTCCCTTGGAACGAAACAAAAATTAAGCATTGTCTTAGCTTTGTTAGTAAAACCAAAGCTTTTATTACTTGATGAACCTTTTGTAAATTTAGATGAAAATTCTAAAAATGCATTAATTGAAATTTTACAATCAAGATCAAAAAATGAGAAAATGATAACAATTTATGCGACACATTCTAAGGAAGATAGGATTGAAAATTTAGCCGATCAAACTGCTATGTTAGTGAATAATAAGAATGATGGGGCGCATTTAATATGGCAGAGTTAATGGGAAAATTTTTAAAATATATTCTTCTTTCTTTTTTCATAATTGGTGTTTTTTCTTTGATTTTTGGATATTTTTTATCAAATCCTATTCATCCTAAATTAAATCTATCTCCCAAATTTTTTGTAATTTTTTTAACAAATTTAGATATTCATGTTCGTAGCATCATTTATTCTTTTTTAAGTTTTGGTATGTACTCGTTTTATTTTGTATTTATTCACTTTTTTGTTGTGGGTATTTCAATTGGTGGAATAGCAACGAGTACAAACAGTTTACTTTCTTCTCTTTCATTTTTTTGGATTCATGGAATTTTTGAGTTGGCAACGGTGATTTTGACTGCCAGTATTTTTCCTTTTTTCTCATTATCCATAACTTTTTTAATTTTGAAAAAAGAAATTAACAAAAAAGCGCTATTAAAGCTTTTAAAGATAATTTTTTGGGTGATTTGTATGGCATTTTTATTGATATTATTATCTGCTGTTCTGGAAACATTTGTTGCACCTAGATATGTTAAACTTGACAATAAGATTACCTAAAGATTACCTACCCAGGAGGATTAATAGTTTGAAATTAATGAAAGGTAAAGCTTTTTTGTTTTTAGGATTAACAGTATTTATTTTTTTGTCAATTGGAGGATATCAGATTTATCGTAAATCGCATTTTGCATTAAGAGCAACAGTGCTTAAAACATCAATTTCTCTTAAAACAGTAGATGAAGCTTATGATCTTTTACAAAAAGTGAATAAACCTTTAAAAATTAATATACAAAGAGTAGATAAAACATATGCAATAATAATTCCTGCTAAGTATAGATTAACAAAAAATCTTTTAAGAAAGCAGCTCCCTAATAAAACGATCAAATTAAACAAAAATCCTAATTTTATCAAAAAAATAAAGGCAGGTTTAGCTAAATTAGATTTTAAAGAACAACCAGGAGAAAATGCTAAATTAAACTTTACCGGAGATCTTTTTGAAATTGTTCCAGAAGTAAAAAGTACCGTTGTAGATCATAAAAAATTAACAACTGCTTTAATGCGACAAGCATTTACTGAAAATAAAATAATAAAACTTTCACAATTTTTTATTCCTGTAAAAATAACAGCCAAAGATACCACTTTGAAAAAAAATTTAAAAAAAGCAAATAAATTGATACAAAAACAAATTATATTAAACGTTAACAATCAAAAAGTAGCGCTAACTAAAGATATTTTAGCATCATTTTTAACCACTGAAGGAAAATTATCATCAGAAAAAATCAAAGCTTATTTAACTGATACGCTAAATCCAGAGATTTCAACTTTTGATAAAGATGTTCTTTGGAGAAATCCTAGTGATGGCAGAACATATCAATTTTTAAACAACCATGCTTGGGGTTGGGACATTAAGATAGAAGATGCAACTAAGCTTTTAGAAAATAATTTATTAAAAATTGATCCAGAACAAACGATTACTTTACCAATTGATGGCGATCCTAAACAAGATGTCATGATTACTGAGGATTTTATTTGGATTAATTTAATCGATCAAACCATGCATGTCTATCGTAATAATAACGAAGTGGTGTCAACTCGAATTATCTCTGGGCGAAATAATAAAGGAACAGCAACTGTCCCAGGATTTCACACGATTGGTTATAAGAAAACAGATACAAAATTAGAAGGAGAAATGCTTGATGGGCAGAAATATTCTGTGCCAGTAAAATATTTTGAACCTTTGCAAAGTCGTGGCGTAGATGGTAAGTTTTACTATACAGGAATTGGTATCCATGATTCGGATAAAAATTATAATTCTGTTGATGCATGGATGACAAATGCCGGCTCAAACGGTTGTATTAACACACCACCAAAGGCTATGGAAGAAGTTTGGACTCAAACTTATCCGGGATTACCCGTTATTATTACCGGAGATTTATATGCTGCCTCCCCTGGAGGATATGACAAGCCTATTGATTTGGGAACAATCGTAGGCTAGATTGGAAAAGATAAAATGATTCAGCAAAAAGCCCTTATTGTTAATGATGGTAGTAAAATTTATTATGAAATAATTGGTAAGGGTTTTCCTTTGGTTATGCTCCATGGCAATAATGACAGTGGTCGAATTTTTAGCCATCAAGTTGCCTTTTTAAAAGATTATTATACCTGTATTGTGGTCGATAGTAGAGGACATGGCAAATCTACGAATGCTTCTAAAACGCTAGAATTTAAACAAATGAGTGATGATCTTTGCAAAATTTTAGATAAAGAAAATATTACTAAAGCACATTTATTAGGATTTAGTGATGGTGGCAATATTGCTGCTTGCTTTGTTGTTGATCATTCAAAGTATGTTGAGAAATTAATTTTAAACGCTGCTAATCTTAAAGTAAGTGGGCTATATCTACACTTTCGCATTTTATCAAAACTAGAAATATGGAAAGCAAAATTATTGAAACATAACATTGCAATCAAAAAATTAATGTTAAAAGAAACAAAAATAACTGTAGAAGATTTGCAAAAAATAAAACAGCCTACTTTAATTTTAGTAGGACAATTTGATGTCGTAAGAAATGCTCATTCAAAAAATTTAGCCAAACAAATTCCAAATGCCATGCTTAAAACTGTTCCATATGCTAAACATTTATTTCTTAAAAAATCGCCAGTAAATTATAACAAAATTGTTCTAGCATTTTTGCAAGAAAAAACCTCAATATTAGGAGAAAAGAATGAAAATAATTCTTGAACTTATTAAAAAACGAATGAAATACATAAAGTTTATATTTATCGTAACGGTTCTTTTTGTTTTGGTTTTAGAGCTAGTAAGAGTGACTAAACAGTTAAATGGTGAGCATTTTCAAGAAATTCTTACAACAATGCCTATTACTCATTTTGTTATTATCTTAATTGTTGGTGCTATCGCTATTTTGCCAATGATTGGCTATGACTTTATTTTAAAAAAAATATTGAATAATAAATATGAACGATACTATATTTTTGAGACTAGTTGGCTAATTAACACCATGAATAATATGATTGGTTTTGGGGGTCTTTTTAGTTTAGGACTTCGCTCACAGTTTTATGGCCGCAATAAAGATCCAAAAGAAATCTTAAATAGCACTTCAAAAATTTTTCTGTTCACTATGTCAGGACTTTCGATTTATAGTTTTTTAACATTAATCATAGTTGCATTAAGTGCGGTGAATTCTTTTTTACAAGAGTATTGGATTTGGCTATTAGGTGGTGCTTTATATTTTCCGGTTGTGTTCATAGCTACAACAGTAAAGAAAAAAGGAATCCTTGGAGGATTATCTACAAAGATGCAAGCTGCTTTGTTAATAATTTCTTTTTTAGAGTGGTCAGGAGTTGCCATGACCTTTGCTTTTGTCGGTAAAATTATGGGCATTCATTTACCACTACTTGAAGTTGTAACTTTATTTATGGCAGCTATGGTTATCGGGATTGTCTCAATGGTACCTGGAGGCTTAGGAAGTTTTGATGTCATGATGCTTCTTGGCTTGCAACATTTGGGCGTTTCTCAAGAATTAGCACTAGCATGGATTTTACTATATCGAGTAGCTTATTATTTTGTTCCTTGTTTAATCGGAGTTGTTTTTTTTATCCATCATCTAGGAGCACGTTTTAATAAGCGATTTAGTAATATTCCAAAAGAACTATTGATAGAGATGGCTCATAAAATATTGAAATTTATGTTTTATTTTTTAGGCTTTCGTATCATTTCATTGGAATTAAAACCATATGATTCACATATTTTCCCTTGGCTAATCAAAATAAATCCGTGGCTTGAGCGTTTTATTGTCCAATCACCCAAAATTATTCTTGGGTTTTTATTAATTGTTATGGGGCGTGCGATTGCTCAAAGAGTAAAGCGCGCCTATCTTCTTTCTCTTTTTTTGTTGGCCATTACGTTAACTTATATGTTGTTTCAAGAACAGGATTTAACCTTTGTTATTTTTATGATCATCATGTTTTTTTTAGTTATTTTTGCTAAATCAGAACTTTATCGTGAACAATTGGTGCTAAGTTTTGAAAGTATGTTGAAAGATGGTTTATTAATTACAGGATCAATTCTTTCTTATTTATTATTTAACATTTATGCAAAAAATTTAAAAATACATAAACCAAAACACATGACGGATTTTTTTCTTTTTCCGCATGAAAATCTTTGGATAGCTGGCTTACTTATAGTATCTTTTGTTTCATTAGCCATGTTTTTATTTACACGTTATTTAGAAGGAAATAAGAAAAAAATAGGACTTATCCTTACACCGAAAGTAGAAAAAAGAATTTCTTATGTCTTAACTAATCATGGTGGCAATACAGAAAGTCAATTGGTTTACCTAGGTGATAAAGATGTTTTCTTCTATACAAATAGTGATGGCAAGGATACTGCTTTTTTGCAATTTAGTTATTTCCGTGATAAAGCAGTTGTTATGGGATCTCCTTCAGGAGCTGCTAAAGATTATCCTGAATTATTAGCACGCTTTATTAAAGAGTGTGACGTTTTAGGTTATTCTCCTGTTTTTTATGAAGTAACAGAAGATATAACGCTTATACTTCATGAATTTGGCTATAATATAATTAAAATGGGTGAAGAAGGATATGTTGATTTGCCAAATTTTACCATTAGTGGAAAAAAGCAGCGCGGAAATCGAGCAACAATGAATCGAATGAAAAAAGAAGGTGTTTACTTAGAGATTTTAAAACCACCATTTGCTAAAGAAGATATGAAACAAATGCGCAAAATTTCCGACGAATGGTTAGGTAGTCGGAAAGAACGTGGCTTTTCAATGGGCTTTTTTGCATCTGAGTATATTGCGCGAACGCCGGTTGCTGTAGTTAAAAATATTGAAGATAAAATTATTGCTTTTGCTAATATTATGCCAACCTATACAGAACAAATGGTGTCAATTGATTTAATGCGCTATAGTTCTACTATTGCTCCTCAAAGTATTATGGATTTTCTCTTTATTTCATTGTTTAATCACTATAAAAGGGCAGGAATTAAAACATTTAATCTAGGAATGGCACCATTAAGCAATGTAGGAACTTCACGAAAAAGTTTTGTTCAAGAGCGCATTGCCAATTTGATTTATCAATTTGGCTCACATTTTTATTCATTTCAAGGACTTCGCGAATATAAAAATAAATATGCAACTTCTTGGCGTGCACGTTATATGATGTACTCACGTGATGATATGATTTTATTTGTCATTTGGGCATTAATTCGCGTGGATAATCGTGAAGTTAAGATGCGAAATAAACGTTTATTTTGAAGGAGAAAGCTTTAATGTACGAATATTTAAAAGGAAAAATTAAAGAGGTCACTCCTTATTATGTGATTGTAGAAGTAGCAGGAATTGGTTTTAAATTTTTAGCACCCAACCCTTATTCTTTTTCTGAACAAATAGGCAAAAGCATAAAAGTTTATGTTCATCAAGTAATTCGCGAGGATGCACATACACTTTACGGATTTAAAGCAAAGATGGAAAAAGCCTTATTTTTAAAATTAATTTCTGTTTCAGGGATTGGTCCAAAGTCAGCTTTAGCCATTTTAGCTAGTAAAGATTATGCGGGTATTATTAAAGCAATTAATCAAAGTGATGCTAATTATTTAACCAAATTTCCTGGTGTGGGGAAAAAAACAGCTTCTCAGATGATTCTTGATCTTAAAGGAAAATTAGAAGAGATAGCCCAAAATTTCGCTCTAAATGTAGATGCTTATTCTAATGTAGTAAAGACAAGTAAAATTTCTAAAGAATTAATCGAAGCTTTAGAAGCTTTGGCTGCTTTAGGTTATGCAAATAAAGATATTAAAAAAATTGAAAAAGGGTTAGTAAAAACAGCTTATAAAACAACTGATCAATACTTACGCCAAGCACTGAGAATGCTCTAAGAAAGGATTAAGCAAATGGAAAAAGAAAGAATTATAGAGCCAAAAGCCATAGATACAAACGAAAGTATCTTAGAAAAATCATTGCGCCCTAAAAAATTTTCACAATATATTGGTCAAGAAATTGTTAAAGAACAACTTACAATTTATATTAAAGCAGCGCATATCAGAGAAGAAGCGCTTGATCATGTTCTTTTATATGGTCCACCAGGCTTAGGTAAAACGACCATAGCTTTTGTTATCGCCAATGAACTTGGAGTAAACTTGCGTCAAACTTCTGGAGCAGCCATTGAAAAACCAGGAGATTTGGTTGCTGTTTTAAATGAGCTAGAAGCAGGAGACGTTTTGTTTATTGATGAGATTCACCGTTTGCCTCGTATAGCCGAAGAGTTACTATATTCAGCAATGGAAGATTTTTATGTCGATATTATGGTAGGAACAAAAGAAAGTACTCATCCTGTGCATTTTTCACTGCCACCCTTTACCTTAATAGGCGCTACAACACGTGCTGGTATGCTTTCAGAACCGTTACGCGCTCGTTTTGGCATTATTAATCACATGGAATATTATACGGATGAAGAATTACAAGAAATTGTTAAGCGCTCAGCAGAAATTTTTAATGTTGATATTAAAGAGAATGGAGCATTTGAAATTGCCAAACGCTCACGTGGAACTCCTAGAATTGCTAATCGTTTACTAAAGCGAGTTCGCGATTTCGCTCAAATAAAAAGTGATGGAGTGATTCGGCAAAAACAAGCTGATGAGGCTTTAAATATGCTGCAAGTGGATCATATGGGGCTTGATTATATCGATCAAAAATTAATGAAAACTTTAATAGAAATATATCAAGGCGGCCCTGTTGGAATCAGAACTCTAGCTGTGAATATTGCTGAAGATACTGAAACAGTAGAGGATATGTATGAACCATATTTGATTCAAATTGGTTTTATCAAACGTACAACGAGAGGCCGTAAAGCAACTAATGCTGCATATCAGCACTTTGGCTATGATTTTAAGGAAGAGTGAGTTAAATAATTAATGAAAAAATTAAAAAATTTTAAAATTAATAAAGTTTTTTCTAAAAGACAAAAGTCATATATTGTTTTTCGCCTAAATTTATTATTTTTTATTATTTTTGTACTATTTGTTTCTTTAGTTGTGCGTCTTTTATATATGCAAATTATTGATAGCAAAAAATATCAAAAATATATTAATGATTCTAATCATCAAATCGTTCAAGTACCTGCACCACGTGGTCAAATTTATGATGCTAAAGAGAATATTCTAGCTAAAAATACTGAAAAAATTGCCATCGTTTATACTCGTAATAAAGGGACAACTCTTCATGAAATGCGTCAAACTGCCTTTAAATTAATTGATTTAATAAACATTCCTTCTGATCCACAAATAACTAAGCGTGATAAAAGAGATTTTTGGTTAGCAGATGAAAAAAATTTTAAAAAAATACAAGCAAAATTAAACAAAAAAGAAAAATATGATAAAAACAACACCCCTTTTCCTGAAAGGCAGATCTGGGAAACAATTGTAAGTAAGGTAGATATTAAAGAATTAAATTATGATGATAAAACGCTTTCTGCTGCTACTGTTTTTAAAAACATGAATGCTGTTTCTGAGCTAAACACAATAACAGTGTTTGATGAAAATGTTTCACAAGAAAATATCGCACAAATTGCTGAGCATAAAGAAGAATTACCAGGAATCTCTACTTCCAACAATTGGGAAACCGAATTTGAAGATTCTGCCTTGCGTCCCATTTTAGGGAATATTTCTTCAGAAAAATCGGGATTACCAAAAGAAAAATTAAAAAAATATCTAGCTAAAGGTTATGCACGAAATGATCGTGTGGGCACTTCTGGTTTGGAAGAGCAATATGAATCTATTTTGCAAGGAAAAAAACAAAAAACAAAGGTTATCATAAATAATGAAGGAAAAATTATCCGCAATAAAATTATCCAAAAAGCTCAAAGTGGAGATAATTTAAAACTTACCATAGATAAAGAATTTCAACAAAAAATTCAAGATCTCTTAAGTACTAAATTTAACAGTATGGTATTTGGGCAAGCAAGATATGCAAAAGGCGCATATGCTGTTGCAATGAATCCTAAAACAGGCGGTATTTATGCCATAGCCGGAGTCAGTCATAATATAGATACTGGAGAAGTTTATGAAGATGTTTTAGGAGCAATTAATAATTCTTTTGTCCCAGGATCTGTAGTTAAAGGTGCAACAGTTACCGCAGGTTATGAAACAAAAGTAATTTCAGGAAATGAAACATTAACTGATATTCCAATTCAAATAAAAGGAACACCTGTAAAGCAATCTATTTTTTATAGTCGCTTTCCTAACAAGATTTTAAGCGTAACAGAAGCATTAGAAAATTCTTCCAACTCTTTTATGATGCAATTAACATTAAAAATGTTAGGGGTAAATTATATCCCGAATATGGGATTACCTGAAACTAATAAAGAAAAGGTCTATAAAGAATTACGAGCAGCCTTTAATCAATATGGATTAGGGGTTAAAACAAGAGTTGATTTACCAAAAGAAGCTATCGGCTTAAAAGGAAATACTAAAGAAGCTGATGCTATGGGTAAATTGCTTGATTTATCTTTTGGCCAGTATGATATGTATACTACTATGCAACTTGCACAATATGCAGCAACAATTGCAAATGGTGGACATAGAATTAAACCTCATTTTGTCGAAGGAATTTATGAAAATGGTGAAAACGGCAGATTAGGAAAGATTAAGAAAAAAATTGAACCGACGATATTAAATGATATCCCGATTTCTGAAGCGCAAATGGATATTATTCGAACTGGATTTTATAATGTGGTTCATGGCAAAAGTTTCTATACAACAGCAGTATCTTTACGTAATACCAAAATGACAGTTAGTGCCAAAACTGGAACTGCAGAAACTTCAGTAACAGTAAATGATCAGTTATATGAAACAATTAATATGAGTATTGTTGCTTATGGACCAAGTAATCCAGGTGAAGAGTCTGAAATTGCTGTAGCTTTAATAATTCCAAATTTAATTCCTAAAGATAATGTTTATCCTAATCAAGAAATTGTTAGAAGTATTCTTGATTTGTATTACGATACGTATAGCAATCTTCATTAATTTGAGGAAGGCGTGATTTCTATGCGTATATCCGCATTGTTAGTGATACGTGTGACAGAATGGTAAAATATCTTTGTTTAAAATTAAATGTTTGGCAAAAATTTAGGAGGAAAATTAAAATGGCAATTGTATCTGCTAAAGAATTTATCCAGGCTGCTAGAGAAAATGGTTATGCTGTAGGTGGGTTTAATACAAATAATTTAGAATGGACACAGGCAATCTTACGTGCTGCTGAAGCTAAAAAAGCTCCTATTTTAATTCAAACATCTATAGGTGCAGAAAAATATATGGGAGGGTATAAAACCGTTTTTAATCTAATTAATAATCTTTGTAATTTTATGGGAATCACTGTTCCTATTGCAATTCATTTGGATCATGGTGATTACGAAGCTGCTAAAGAAGTTATTGAAATTGGCTATACTTCGTTAATGTTTGATGGTTCTCATTTACCTACTGAGGAAAATTTTAAAAAAACTAGGGAAATTGTTAAATTAGCCCATGCTAAAGGTATGTCTGTAGAAGCTGAAGTTGGCTCAATTGGTGGAGAAGAAGATGGTGTTGTTGGTGAAGGAGAGTTAGCTCCAATTGATGATGCTGTCGAGATGATTAAAACAGGTGTTGATTTTTTAGCTGCTGGAATTGGTAATATTCATGGAACGTATCCTAAAAACTGGAAAGGACTTCATCTAGATCATTTAAAAAAATTAAGTGAAGCAGTAGATAAGATTGCAGGATATAAATTTCCAATTGTTTTACACGGTGGCTCTTGTATTCCTGATGATCAAATAAGAGAAGCAATTAAGTACGGTGTAGCCAAAGTAAATGTAAACACTGAAGTACAACTTGCTTTTCATCAAGCAACACGTGAGTTTGTTTTATCAAATGAAGATCTTAAAGGAAAGAATTACGATCCCCGTAAATTTTTAAAGCCTGGAGTAAATGCAATTCAAAGCGCAGTTGAAGAAAGAATTGATGTTTTTGATAGTGCAAATAAAGCGTAAATAATCTAAGAAAGGTGTAAGTTTGATTCTAAACGTGTTGCAAAAATCATTTTTATAGAAAATTTAGCAAAAGTGATTTTATAAACCAATACATATGGCAACAAAGCAAAAAAATGAGTTATGAATATTAAAAATATGGTTAAATTTATTTTAAATGGAAAAAATATTGTCTTTTTAACAGGAGCAGGTGTTTCAACAGCTTCAAAAATTCCAGATTATCGTTCAATGAATGGTGTTTATCAAGGGAAGGATGCTCCTGAATATTTGCTAAGTAAAACGGCGTTAAAAAAAGAACCTGAAAAATTTTATAATTTTGTCAAATATTTGTATCATCCTGATGCAAAGCCAAATATTATTCATAAAACGATTACAAAACTACAAGATAATAAAAACGTAGCGGTTATTACGCAAAATATTGATGAATTACATGATAAAGCTAAGACAAAGCAAATTGTTCATTTTCATGGAAGTTTATATGAAATTTACTGTCAAAATTGCTTTCAATATGTATCTGCCAATGAATATTTGAATAATATGTATCATACAGGATGTGATGGCATTTTAAGACCAAACATTGTCTTGTATGAAGAAGGAATTAATAGTGAGGTTCTCAATCATTCAATTGAGTATATGCAAAAAGCTGATACGATAGTTATTGTGGGGACAAGTTTTCAAGTCTATCCATTTGCAGGATTAATTTATGAAGCGAATCTAAAAGCAAATATTTTGGCCATTAACCAAACCTCATTAAACAATTCTTTTATTTTTGAAGAATACATTGGAGATGCAGTGGATGTTTTTGAGTATTTAGTAAAGAGCTTTTAGAGATAAAAATTAGGAGATTAGTGCATGCCTAAGCAAGATGGAAAATTGATTGCGCAAAATAAAAAAACACGTCACAATTATACAATCATAAATACGTTTGAAGCAGGAATTGTTCTGCAAGGAACAGAGATTAAATCAATTCGCAATGCTAGAGTTAACCTAAAAGATGGCTATGCACGAATCCAAAATGGCGAAGCTTGGCTTTTAAATGTTCATATTAGCCCTTATAATCAAGGAAATATCTATAATCATGACCCTGTTAGAACACGTAAGTTATTACTTCATAAAAAACAAATTAATAAATTGTTAGGAGAAATGAAAACAAATAAAACAACTTTAGTCCCGTTAAAAGTTTATCTAAAGAATAACTATGCTAAAGTTCTATTAGGCTTAGCAAAGGGTAAAAAACAATATGATAAGCGAAAAACTTTAAAACGACGTGAGCAAGCACGTGAGATGAATAAGGCACTTAAGTATAAAAATCGGTAATTTGTGGAAGGAAGAATTCAATGAAGGTGCCAAGTTTATGGACCGTTTCTAATTATTCACTTTTAAACAGTTTAATCCGCCTTTTCGAATATGTAAATGTAGCAAAAAATCGAGGTTATCAGACCATTGGTTTAATGGATGAGAATGTTTTATGTAGTGCCCTTAAGTTCCAAACTTTAGCAAAACAAGCAGGGCTTAAGGCCATTTTTGGTTTAACTTTGACGTACTTTGATGAAAATGAGGATGAATATGCTTTGCATTTTATTGCAAAAGATTATACAGGTTATCAAGAATTAATGCGTCTTTCTTCTTATAAAATGGTTCATCAAAATGAAAAGGTCAAACTTTACGAATTCCTTCCTTTTTCTAATTCACTAGCTATTATTTTTACTTTTCGTAGTGAGTTTGTTAAAAAAGATGCAGATTTTAACTTATCTAATTGGCTTAAACAGTTTGATAGTGTTAAAGATAAATTTATGGGTGTAGGACCGAATATGCCAGAAGATTGGCAATATTATGTGCGCACAGCCCTTTTTCCACCATTTTTGCTCAATGAAGTGCGCTATTTAAATGCTAAAGATTATCGAACTTACCGCGTAGCTAAAGCAATTGGTGAAGGTAAACGTTTGCAAATACAAACGCTTGCGCTAGTGGGTAAAGCATTTTTACCTGAAGAAAGTGATTTGCAAAAATATGTTTTAAACACTGGCTGGGAAGAAGCACTAAAAAATGCCGCGCAATTTATTCAAAAAATAAATGTTCAAATTCCAACTCAGCAAAATTTGTTGCCTAAATTTCCGCTAGATAATCAAAAAAATGCTGGGGAATATTTGCGCAAGTTAGCATTGCAAAAGTTACCTATACGTATAGAAAAGTTTACCGATAAGTATACACGCCGTCTTAAGATGGAGCTTAAAGTCATTGATGAGATGGGTTTTAATGATTATTTTTTAATTATTTGGGATTTATTAGACTATGCAAATAAAAATGGTATTTTTACAGGTGTTGGTCGAGGCTCAGCAGCGGGATCTTTAGTTGCTTATGTGTTAAATATTACCGGTGTTGATCCGGAAAAACATAATTTATTATTTGAGCGCTTTTTAAATAAAGAACGCTATACCATGCCTGATATTGATATTGATATCCCTGATAATAAACGCGAGCAAATTTTGCAGTATATTGTTAAAAAATACGGCAAGCATCATGTAGCACAAATTGCGACCTTTGGAACGCTGGGAGCAAAACAAGCACTACGAGATGTCGGACGAGTTTTAGGCTTTTCAGTCAGTGAAGCAAACCTCTGGTCAAAAGCAATTCCTAATGAACTTAATATTACGTTAGATAAAGCATACGCAAAATCAAAACGTTTGCGTGAATTGGCGAGTGCCACACCGAAAAATAAAGCACTATTTACTTTGGCAAAAAAATTAGAAGGATTACTCCGTCACGTTTCAACCCATGCTGCAGGAGTGGTGATTAGTGATCAAGATTTGTTTGAGTTAATCCCCTTACAATCAGGAGGAGGCGAGCTTTCTTTAACGCAGTTTACTATGTATGATATCGAAAAAATTGGCTTGCTAAAGATGGATTTTTTGGGTCTTCGCAATTTATCAATTATTGCCGATGCCCTTTATGAAATTAAAAAAATGTGGGGAATAGATCTTAATATTAAGCAGGTCGACTTAAATGATCAAGCAACATTAGATTTATTTCGGCACGGGGAGACTACTGGTGTTTTTCAATTTGAATCAATGGGCCTTCGCAGAGTTTTACAAAAAATTCATCCAGAATCCATTGAAGATATTGTGGCAGTTAATGCCCTGTATCGCCCAGGTCCAATGGAAAATATTAATGATTTTGCAGCACGTAAATTAGGTCTTAAACCAATTGACTATCCTGATAAGAGCTTATCTGATATTTTAAAAAAAACGTACGGCATTATTGTTTATCAAGAGCAAGTGATGCAAGTGTTGCAAAAAATGGCAGGATTTACGCTAGGAGAAGCCGATATTGTGCGACGGGCAATTGGAAAAAAGAAAAAGAAAATAATCGATGAGAAGCGTCGTAATTTTATAACAAGATCTTTAAAAAATGGTTATACACAAGAAGTAGCAGAAAAAGTTTATGATTATATTGAAAAATTTGCTAACTATGGCTTTAATCGCAGCCATGCCTTTGCCTATTCATTTATCGGCTTTGAAATGGGCTATTTGAAAGTTCATTTTGCAGGAGCTTTTTATACTGCTTTATTAAATTCTGTACGTGGTAACTTTAAAAAGATGAAAGAATATATAATAGATGCAAGAAAAAATGAGCTTTTTATTAATCCTCCTGATATAAATACAAGTGGATATAGCTTTCGTTTGTTGGAGAAAAATTTGCTAAGATTTGGCTTTTCAGCGATTAAAGGGGTGCGCAACGAATTTATTAAAGAAATATTAGAAGAAAGAAAAATAGCTGGTTCTTTTACATCAGTAGATAATTTTTTATTAAGAATTAAACATAAATGGTTAAAAAAAGCCTGGCTAGAACCTTTGGTATTAACGGGTGTTTTTGATTTACTTGAGTCTAACCGTAAACAGTTAATGAACAATCTTGAAAGTAAAATTCAAAATATCCTTTTAAGCGGCGGAAGTTTGGATTTGTTAGGCGGAATTATGAAGTTAAAAGAAATAAAAATTAAAGATTATACAGTAGAAGAGCGCTTAACCTATGAAGAAAATTATTTAGGAGCATATCTTTCTGTTCATCCATTAGAAAGTTTTAATTTACTTGCTAAGCAAATTAAAGCTACAGCTATCATGGATGTTGAAGAAGGACAACAAGTAAAGTTAGTGGCTATGGTGCGTAATTTTCGGGTGATTAAAACAAAAAGAGGAGAATCAATGGCTTTTGTAGAAGTCTCTGATTTAACTGGAGAAATTTCTTTAACACTTTTTCCGAAAATTTATCGTAAATATATGGCAGAGCTTATAATTAGCAAAAAACTTTTGATCGAAGGAAAAGTAGAAAATAATAAGTATGAAAACTCTTTGCAGGTGCTTGTTCAGCAGTTAAAAAATTTGGAAGATAAATAAGCAAACATTTTTTATTCGTTTAATTAAAATTCAATAATATTTTTTAAAACAATCGATATTTTTATTGCAACCATTTTCTAAATATGTTATCATCTTCTTAGAAAGAGATGAAAAAATATAAAATAAGAAATGAGTGATGAAAATGGAATTGAAAGTGGGTCGTACATATAGAGTTTTACCTGTGAATTTTAAAAATGAAGCTGTTGGAGAAATAATGAAAATTTACGAAAATACAGTAGTTGTTTTGGTAGAAGAATATGATAAAAAAGATCGTGTAGCTATTCTTGATAAACATCAGCGGGTACTGGTAAAAAAAGAAAATGTTCTTGATGAAGTGTTTGACAAAGTATCATAGAAAAAACTGAGTAGAAAAAGTTTCTGCTCAATTTTTTTGTATTTCCTGTATGAATAAAAATTAAATTAGACCTCCTCGGAAATTAGAGTATAAAAAGAATTCGTTTCAATTTTTTCCTGAAACAAGGGAAAAAACTTAAAGATACGTGGTGTTATTTTGAGGCTTTTTGACGCTAGAGGCACGGCTTCTAGGTGATGGATAAAAGAAAATGAACGAAAGTGAATTTTCTGTCGCCGTCAGGGAAAAAGAAAACGAAATTCTCATACATCTACTTTTCGAG
>JAISYQ010000001.1 GCA_031269775.1 Streptococcaceae bacterium | reverse complement strand
ATAACTGATACCTAAACATTCGTCTAATGATAATTTTAATATAGAAATTATTTTAAAATATCTTTTCGTAATTAAAAATAAACTATTATTTTTTATTTTTCAAAAAAAAACTCTGGATTACGTAGAACATCAGATTGAATAGGATTAAATACCGTTTTGCGAAAATATAATTTACAAAGAAATGAAAAAATGGATAAGCAATAGTAACCTGTTACTTCCATGCCGATAAAGTATTTTCAGGCAAGAAGTTAGCTGGTTGATCAAATCAAGGAGTTTTTTCACTTTCTTGCTTGGAATTTGAAATACGGAATGTTTTACCAATGATTTTGCTTTTTTCGTTCATTAAAGCAGTTTTGTGATTTTTTCCAATGTCAATATCAATAAAGAACATGTAAGATTAAGTCCTTTCAAAAGGAATTTTCAGATAGGGGAGTTCTCACAACTATTGGATGAAAGCTCAAGTTAGAGATTTAAAAATTTGTATTCTATCTAGCTTATTTACTCTCGCATAAAGAAGAAGCATCAGTTTGTCTAAAATTTTTTTGTTATAATTTAGTACAAAAAAGGAAGAATTGAGATGCATAAAACTATACAAGCAATATTTTTCCGGAACAAGCTGCTCTTTTAGTTTATGATAAGTAGGTAAAATTAGAGCGCTTAGAAACTGTCATAATCTCTTTTTCAACATTTTTTAAGATTATAAGCAAGCTTTAAAAAATTTTAAAATTGGAAGTATAAAAATGGCCATTATTTTAGTTGGTTTTATGGCTTCAGGAAAAACAAGTGTTGGGCAAATTTTAGCAAAATTTTTAAATCTTCCTTGGATTGATTTGGATAAAAAAATAGAAAAAGATATTGGCATGCCAATTCATAAATTTTTTGAAGAATTTGGAGAAGATTCTTTTCGCGTTAAAGAGTCCCAGTTGTTATTTGAAGAACTTAAAAAAGACATTGTCCTATCTACTGGTGGCGGTGTAGTGATTAGAAAGAAGAATCGTAAAGCGATAATAAAAAAAAGCAATTGTCGTATATATTTAGCATCTTCTTTTTCTGTGCTAATAAAGCGTATTCGGCAAAATAAAAAAAATATTCGTCCACTTGCAATTAATAGCTCGTATAAAGAATTAAAAAAGTTATTTGAAGAGCGAAAAATTTGGTATAAAGAAATAGCAACATTAACCATTCAAACAGCAAAACAATCTTCAACTATCGTTGCCAAAGAAATTATGCAAGGGATAGGAAAGTCATGGAAATAGTTTTATTGACTTTCATACTAGCAGCAAAAAATTGGTGATAAAAAGAGATTACTAGAAGGGAAAATAGATATGATAAATATCGTTTTTATGGGCACTCCTTTTTTTAGTATTTCGATTTTAGAAGGATTGCTTAAGCAAGATTATCACGTGTTAGCTGTAGTAACACAGCCTGATCGCAAAGTAGGGCGGAAAGGAATTTTGACTTTTCCACCAGTAAAAAATGCAGCATTAAGATATAATTTATCCATTTTTCAGCCAGAGAAAATAATAAATTCTTATGAAATGGATGAAATTTTAGAACTTAAGCCTGATTTAATTGTTACAGCTGCTTTTGGTCAATTTTTACCAGAAAAATTGTTGCAAACTCCTAAATTTGGCGCAATAAATGTTCATGCTTCTTTGCTACCAAAATATCGCGGCGGTGCTCCTGTTCATTATGCGATTATTAACGGAGAGAATAAGACAGGCGTAAGTCTTATTAAGATGGTCAAAAAAATGGATGCAGGAGATATTATTGCACAAAAGCCTCTTCAAATTACACAGGAAGATAATGTTGGGACAATGTTTGAAAAATTATCATTACTTGGTCGAGATTTATTATTAGAAACTTTACCTCAATATTTAAAAGGAAAAATTAAGTCTATTCCCCAAAATGAAGATGCGGTAACATTTTCGCCAAATATTACTCATAGTCAAGAACAAGTTGATTGGCAAAAAGATGCTACAAAGATTAATAATCAAATTCGTGGGATGTATCCATGGCCGATTGCATACACTATGTATAATGGTTTGCGTATTAAACTTCATAAAGCAACAGTAATTAAAACAGAAGCTACGACACAAAAACCAGGAGTAGTAGTAAAACGTACGAAAAAAGAATTATTAATAGCAGCAGGGAATAAGAGCATTTTGCGCTTAGATGAGGTTCAATCAGCAGGAAAGGATAAATTAAAGATTGTCGATTTTCTAAATGGTGCTGGAAAAGATTTGCAAGCAGGAGATATATTTTCAAATTAATTGACTATAATGGGTTTTATATATGATCGTTTGCCTAACGCAAACGTTTAATAAAAGTGATTTAGCCTGTAGTTAAAAAAAGGGTATAATTAGCGTACAGTATTTGTATTGTTATAGAAATTGAAATATAAAAATTATTCGTAAATTTTTACAATTTGGTAAACATAATTCATTTTATTAGAAATCATAAACAAGCTCTAAAAAGAAAAAAGGGATGTGCTATGAAAATTTCATTTTTATCAGATATTGGAAAAATTCGTTCAACTAATCAGGATTATACGCAAGTTTTTTATAATCAAAAAAAAAGTGCCTTAGTGTTATTAGCAGATGGAATGGGTGGTCATAAAGCTGGGGATTTGGCTAGTCAAATGACGGTTAAAACATTAGGAGTAAAGTGGGAAAAAACAGATTTTTCTATTACTGAAGAAGTAGTACAGTGGTTTCTTAAAGAAATTCAAGCGTTAAATGAAGCAGTGCATGAAAAAGGATTAAACGAAAAATTTTTAGGAATGGGAACAACTCTTGAAGCGGTTGCTATTTTTGCGGGCACTTATATTATTGCTCATGTGGGAGACAGTCGTAGTTATGCTTTACGTGAGGGTGAAATTGTCCAACTAACACAGGATCATTCGTTAGTGAATGATTTATTTTTAGCTGGAGAAATTACTGCTAAAGAGGCTTACAATCATCCGCAGAAAAATATTATAACGCGCTCTATTGGTATGCCTCATAAAATTGATATTGATGTAGTGACGCAGAACTTTTTACCAAGAGATTACTTGTTATTAAGCTCAGATGGTTTGACCAATATGGTATCCAATGAGGAAATTTTAAAAATTGTAATGAAAAACAAAACCATTGAAGAAAAGGTGGAAAAATTGGTTACTCTTGCTAATGAACATGGAGGAAAAGATAATGTTACAGTCTCTTTAATCTATTTTGAAGAGGAGGATTTAAATGATTGAAATTGGCAAGATTTTTAATCAGCGCTATAAGATTTTAAGTAGTTTAGGCAGTGGTGGTATGGCTAATGTTTTTTTAGCACATGATTTGATTTTAGATCGCGATGTTGCAATTAAAGTATTGCGTTTTAATTTTCAAAATGATCCTACCGCAATTCGCCGTTTTCAGCGTGAAGCATTAGCAACAATAGAGTTGGTTCATTCTAATATTGTACAAGTGTACGATGTTGGCGAAGAAGAGAATATACAGTATTTGGTTATGGAATATGTTAAGGGGATGGATTTAAAGAAATATATTAGACAGTATTTACCTCTTTTAAATGAAGATATTGTGCGTATTATGCGTGAAATTTTAGCAGGAGTTGCTGTAGCACATGATCATAGAATTGTTCATCGTGATTTAAAACCGCAAAATATTTTGATAAGTGAAGATGGCAAGGTAAAAATTACCGATTTTGGAATTGCCATTGCGGTAAGTGAAACGTCTTTAACACAAACAAATTCTATGTTAGGCTCAGTTCATTATTTATCACCTGAGCAAGCACGTGGTAATAAAGCGACTAAGCTTTCAGATATTTATGCTTTAGGGATTATTCTTTATGAGATGATGACTGGCAAGGTTCCGTTTGATGGAGAATCAGCAGTAACAATTGCTTTAAAGCATTTTCAAGATGAACTGCCTTTAGTTAGAAAAATGAATTCAAGTGTTCCGCAAAGTTTAGAAAATGTGGCTTTAATTGCTACAGCTAAGAATCCAGTAAATCGTTATCCATCCGCTTTAGCAATGAGTGATGATTTATCCACTGTGCTTTCTTCCTTAAGACGTAATGAGCCTAAAGTATTTTTTGATAAGTTTAAAACTGATAAGACAAAAATTATTTCACCAGTACGGTCAAATTTAGTAAAAAACAAGACTTTTGCTACTAGTAAAAAGCAAATAGATGATAAGTTATTAGATAAACAAATTATGAATTTTTACAATAAAGGAAAGACAGCTAAGAAAATTTCTACTGAATTGTTAATTCCACTTGAGCAAGTTAAAGATCGTTTAAAGGCACTAGCTAAAAAAGGAAAAGTAAAATATCCACGAAATAATCGCACACGTTACCTTTGGATTATACTTGTTGTTTTGGTAGTGCTTGTGGTTATCTTTTTGGCTGTTTTATCAGCACCTGAAGATGTAGTGGTGCCTGATTTAAAGAATTATACAGAAAAAGAAGCTAAGAATAAATTAGAGGATATGGATTTAGCCGTAGGTAAAGTGGTTAAAATTGCTAATTCTAGGATTAATCAAGGGAATGTTATAAAAACTGATCCTAATGAGCATACCACAGTAAAAGCAGGGCGTAAGCTTACTCTTTACCTTAGTGATGGAGCTAAGAAAATTACGCTAAAAAATTACACAGGTAATTCATTTGAAAAAGCAAAAGAAGATTTGATCTTAAAGGGATATTTGAGCAAATTAATTGTTCAAAAAAAAAAGGATAGTGATGAGGTTAAGGAAGGAAAAATTATCAGTCAATCAATAGCTAAAGGGAAAAAAGTAAATCCAGAAAAAGATAGACTAGAGTTAGTGGTAAGTAGTGGTTCTAAGTCTTTTACTTTAGAAAATTATGAAGATCGTTATTTATCAGAAGTTAAAGAAGAATTAATGAAATTTGGTTTAAAAGAATCGCAGATTAAGGTAAATTATAAAGCAGGGACTGGAAAAAAAGCAGGGATTGTTGTAGAGGTAAAACCTGGTGAGGGGATACCTGTAAATAAAAAAACAGGGAAAGTAATACTTTATGTTAGTGATGGAAAAGTTGAAATTCCCAAAGGATTGAAAGGTAATTCAGAAGAAAATGTTAAAGAATTATTGAAAGATGCTGGATTAGATTATGATCTTAGTCGAGAATATTCGGATATTATGCCAAAAGGTAATGTTATTTCAATAGACCCAAGCACAGGTTTAGTTGAGATGGGCACAAAGATTACTTTAGTAATTTCAGAAGGACCAAAAGAAACATCTTCAAATAACTTAAATTCATCCAGTACATCTAACAGCAATAGTCAAAGCGTAGCAAGTAGCAGTGTTGGGTCTTAGAACATGTTAAATGCTGACTTTCATCTCAAACTAAAAAAAGGAGCTTTTAAAATGTTATGGGGAAATATGTTAAAGTCAATGATTTTAGGAATTATTCAAGGAATTACTGAGTGGCTGCCGATTTCAAGTACGGGACATATGATTTTGGTAAATGAATTTATTAAATTAAATGAATCAACTGTTTTTATGAATATGTTTGAAGTAGTGATTCAGCTCGGTTCAATTTTTGCGGTAGTGGTTTTATACTTTCGCAAACTAAATCCTTTTTCACCCCAAAAAAATCGTAAAGAAAAACAAAGTACATGGAATTTATGGGGTAAGGTTTTTATAGCCATTCTCCCTTCGGTAATTATTGGATTAAAAATAGACGATTGGTTAGATGATCATATGCATCAGTTTTTTTCGGTGGCATTGATTTTAATTATTTATGGAATTTTTTTTATTGTGATTGAGCGGATTTATAAAAATAAATCGCCCAAAATTAATCAGTTAAAAGAGTTAACTATGCCAACTGTTCTAGCAATCGGTTTTTTTCAAGTTTTAGCTTTAATACCAGGGACAAGCCGTTTGGGTGCTACTATTTTGGGAGCCATTCTTTTTGGTTGTTCACGCTTTATTGCAGCAGAGTTTTCTTTCTTTTTGGCTGTGCCAACAATGTTTGGTGCCAGTAGCTTAAAAATTTTTAAATTTTTAATAAAGAGCAATACTTTTACTACAAATCAACTGATTATTCTTGCAATAGGAAGTTTTGTTGCTTTTGTTGTTTCTATTGTCGTTATCAAATTTTTAATGTGCTATATTCAAACTAAAGATTTTCAACCATTTGGTTGGTATCGAATTGTTTTAGGGAGCGTTTTGATTGGATATATGCTTTTGAGTTGATCGCAAGTCATTTTATATCTATCTTTGTTAAAAGATATTTTATAATCAAGATAAGAGATAAGTTCAATGAATATTGTAAAAATTCGTAAACAAGGAAATGATGTAACTATAACTTTGCCTAAAGAATTAAACATTCCTGTTTGTGAATGTAAAAAAGATAATTTTAATTTTGATGAATATCTTTTGCAAGACTTATTTGCAAAAGGTTATTTTGAAGAAGAATTGATTGTTGAATTTGAACAAAGAAAAGGAAAAATTTCAAAAGCAGTACAACAGTTAGCAAAAGAAGTAAAGAATGAATCTATTATATCAGGGAGAATTTTAAACGTGAAATCGGATTATAAAATCCAACCTAATAATATTACAAAGAAGTATCTGAAAAAGATCAAAGATAAAAAACTAAAGCAATTATTTTTTTAATAGATCTATGAAAAAATTTTAAAAAATCCATATACTCATGACGAATAAAAACGAAAAGATTTAGCTGAAATTTTGGTAAGTAAATTTTAGATATAAATCAACAGAATAGACCTCCTCGGAAACTAGAGTATAACGAGAATTCGTTTCAATTTTTCCTGAGATAAGGAAAAAAACTTAAAAATACGTGGTGCTATTTTGAAGCTTTTTGACGCTAGAGGCACGGCTTCTAGGTGATGGATAAAAGAAAATGAACGAAAGTGAATTTTCTGTCGCCGTCAGGGAAAAAGAAAACGAAATTCTCATACATCTACTTTTCGAG
>JAISYQ010000008.1 GCA_031269775.1 Streptococcaceae bacterium | reverse complement strand
TAAGACACCGCCCTTTCACGGCGGTAACACGGGTTCAATTCCCGTACGGGTCATTGAAAATGTGAAAGTTCGCTCAAATTGGAAGAGCACCTGCCTTACAAGCAAAGACCTAGCGGTTTATTTAATACCGTTAATCTTCATCATTTTGGTCCCGTGGTGTAGCGGTTATCACGTCGCCCTGTCACGGCGAAGATCGCGGGTTCAATTCCCGTCGGGACCGTTGTTATATCTTTTTAAGATTAAACCTTTGCAAAAGTTAAAGCATGTAATGAATGCAATTTACTTTTTTTTCCTAAAAATAAAGAAAAAATTTAAAATACTTATTCTACTGCATGTGAGTATTTTTACAGTAGAAGCACAGTTTTTAATGTTGTATGACAAAAATTTTATTTTCAAAATCTCTTAAAAAGTGTAAAAAATTATACTGTTGTTCATCATGCATTTAATTTTTGAAAAGATTTAATTATTAATTTACTGGAAGGGTAGCGAAGTGGTTAAACGCGGCGGACTGTAAATCCGCTCCTTTGGGTTCGGGAGTTCGAATCTCTCCCCTTCCATTATCTTACGGGCATAGTTTAAAGGTAGAACAAAGGTCTCCAAAACCTTTGGTGTGGGTTCGATTCCTGCTGCCCGTGTTTTGTTAAATTTTTTAATTTACGAAATGATCTATTTATGTATATTTAATTTTCATGGCGGGTGTGGCGAAGTGGTTAACGCATCGGATTGTGGCTCCGACATTCGTGGGTTCGATTCCCATCTCTCGCCCTTGATTTTTGGGGTATAGCCAAGCGGTAAGGCAAGGGACTTTGACTCCCTCATGCGTTGGTTCGAATCCAGCTACCCCAGTCTGTTCTTTTGTGAAGTAAATTACATCGGCGGTATAGCCAAGTGGTAAGGCACGGGTCTGCAAAACCTTGATCATCGGTTCAAATCCGATTACCGCCTTTTTTTCACGTTTATAATTTTATGCCGGCGTGGCGGAATTGGCAGACGCGCTGGACTCAAAATCCAGTATCCATTAAGGATGTGTCGGTTCGACCCCGACCGTCGGTATTTTTTTCTAAGAGTCTATCTATGATTTCTAGTGAAATGAATTTAATGAAAAGGAAAAGAAAAATGAAAATTGCTCCTTCAATTCTAAGTGCTGATTTTACAAATCTAAGACGAGATATTTATTTAGTCGAAGAAAATGGGGCAGATTATCTTCATATAGATATTATGGATGGGCATTTTGTTCCTAATATAACAATGGGACCAAATATCGTACAAGCAATTCGTTCTATCACCAAGCTGCCTTTAGATGTTCACTTAATGATTAAAAAACCTGAGCATTTTATTGAAGCTTTTGCCAATGCTGGCGCAGATATTATTTCTATTCATATTGAAGCTGCTACTCATATCCACGCAATACTACAAAAGATTAAAAAATTTCATAAAAAAGCTAGCATTGCAATTAATCCAGGAACACCTACTAGCGCAATTCAAGCTATTTTATCAATGGTTGATCAAATTCTAATTATGAGTGTTAATCCTGGTTTTGGCGGGCAAAAATTTTTGCCAGAAACCTTAGCAAAAATAACTGAAATCACTACGATTAAAAAAAATAATAAGTATTCATTTGATATCGAGATAGATGGTGGCATAGATGAATATACGATTAAACAAGCCAAAAATGCAGGCGCAAATGTATTTGTTGCAGGTTCTTTTATTTATAATACTACTAATCCTGCAAGAAAGATGAAAATGTTAAGAGATTGTTTAAATTTCAATTTTTAATTAACGTCGATTACTAAAATAATTATTTTTATTTCCAAATTGAATATCTTTAAATGTTTGCACAAATTTTTCATTATTTTTTGTTTTTTGTAACATCTGATTAAATTGTTCCATACATTCAATTGCATCTAATTTCATAGCATTACGAAGTTTCCATGTTTGATTTAATTGCTCTTCTGACATTAATAATTCTTCTTTACGCGTTCCTGATTTTTTCAAGTCAATTGCTGGGAAAATACGTCGATCCGAGAGCTCACGTAAAAGTTGCAATTCCATATTTCCGGTTCCTTTAAATTCTTCATAAATTACATCATCCATTCGTGATCCTGTTTCTACCAAAGTCGTAGCCAAAATAGTTAAACTACCGCCTTCTTCAACATTACGCGCCGAGCCAAAAAATTTTTTTGGTTTATAAAAAGCAGCTGAATCAATACCACCAGATAAAGTTCTACCAGAAGGAGGAATCACTAAATTATATGCACGAGCTAAGCGCGTTATCGAATCCATCAAAATCACAACATTACACTTATCCTCAACTAAACGCATGGCACGTTCTAAGACTAACTCTGCTACTCGTATATGATGGATTGGCTCTTTATCAAAAGTTGAAGAAACTATATCTCCTTTAATTGAGCGCTCTAAATCTGTAACCTCTTCTGGACGTTCATCAATTAATAAAACAATTAATTCCACATCTGGATGATTTTGCGTGATACCTTTTGCAACTTCTTTTAAAATTGTTGTTTTACCAGCTTTAGGCGGAGCTACAATTAACCCTCTTTGCCCAAAGCCAATTGGTGCAAATAAATCAATTATTCGTGTAGATAAATGATTTTGCGTTGTTTCAAGGCATATTTGTTTTTTGGGATAAAGAGCGGTTAAAGCTGGAAAATACGGTCTTTCTTTTGCTTCTTCAGGATCACGACCATTCACCAAATTGACCTGCATTAAACCATAATTTTTCTCCCGACCCTTTGGTGGGCGAACACGCCCTGCAATTTTATCTCCTTCACGTAAACCAAAACGTGTAATTTGCGAATTTGAAACATAGATATCTTCATCTGATTGTGAATAATTAATCGGACGCAACAAGCCAAATGTCTCTGTTCTCCCAGTTTCGCGATCTCTGGTCGTAATTAAATCTAAAATTCCATCCATCTCAAAAAAACCAGATTTTTCTGCTTGTGCACGCAAAACAGCCAATGAAAGTTCTTTTTTATTCATCTTTGAATAATTCACAATTTTAAATTTACGTGCGTAATTATAAATTTCTTTTAATGTAATATTTTCTAATTCTGACATTGTTAAATAATCTGCCATATTACCTCCCTCCTCTTTCTTCAAGTTTTACTTTATTATTGGTATCAACTAATGCAATATCAGCACCTAAATTGGTCAATTTTTCAATAATTCGATCATATCCACGCAAGATAAACTCTACATTATAAATTGTTGTCACACCTTTAGCTATTAAACCGGCAACGATTAAACTTGCACCTGCACGCAAGTCACTAGCGACTACTTCTGCTCCTTTTAGCTCACTAGGTGAATCCATAATAATTCGATAACCATCTATATTAATATTTGCTCCCATTCGTTTAAGTTCAGAAATATGACCAATTCTTCTTTCGTAAATCGTATCAATTAACTCTCCTTGCCCATAAGATTTCAATAAAAGAGGAGTTATTGGCTGCTGTAAATCCGTTGCAAATCCAGGATAAGGATATGTTTTAACATTGATCATCTTTAAATCACAATTAGGATGTACAGTAATCGAATCCTCACGAATGGTCATTTGCACACCCATTTCCTCTAATTTTGAAATATAGCTCTCCAAATGTTCGTAGAGCACATTATGAACTGTTACTCCTCTTCCTACAGCAGCAGCTATAGCAAGATATGTTCCTGCTTCAATACGATCTGGAATGATGAAATGTTTCGTTCCATGCAGTTTACTTACACCATCAATTCTAATTTCATTAGTGCCAGCACCATACACTTTAGCTCCCATATTATTTAAAAGTGTTGCTACATCAATAATTTCAGGCTCACGTGCAGCATTTTCAATTATCGTGCGCCCTTTAGCTTTTACCGCTGCTAACATAATATTAATTGTTGCACCAACTGAAACTATATCCATAAAAATATGACTTGCCACAAGTTTTGTTTTTTTTGTACGTAAATACATCACATCTTTATCACTAAAAACAACTGCACCGAGTGCTTCAAATCCTTTAATATGTAGATCGATAGGTCTAGGTCCTAAATTACAACCACCAGGAAGACCAACTGTTGCTTTGCCAAATTTACCAAGCAATGCTCCCATAAAGTAATAAGAAGCACGCAAGCTATTAATTTTTCCACTTGGCATAGGAATAGATTTAACACCTCTGGGATCAATTGTTAAAACACCTTTTGTAAAATGAATTTTTGCTCCCATAATTTGTAAAATATTGATCAAAGCATAAACATCTGAAATTTCAGGAACTCCCTCTAAAATAACGACTTCATCTGCCAAAATACTAGCTGGCATTAGTGCAACAATAGAATTTTTCGCACCGCTAACTGTAACATTTCCACTTAACAAACGCGCGCCATGAATTACAATTTTATTCATACATTTCACTTTCTATTACTATTTTTAGGGAAATAATCAAATTTTTTTGTACACAAGAAGTATTAAAATCTCATCGAAAATTTTTTAAGCTTTTGAATTAAAGACAAATAAATTAAGGATCTTAAACACATTAAAGAAGAAAAATTTTCGCCTAACAACTATTGCCATACTAGCATGTACAAGTAAAAAATTCAATCGCACAAATCAAGTTTTTCGGGTATTTTTTATGTGGCAATTTGCTGACGTTGAAAAAAATATTTAAATGCTATAATATAACAAGAGTATTTTGAAAGAAGGAATTATTTAATGAAGAAGGTAAGACATTTTTTATTTAGTGGTTCAATGTTAATAATTTTATTTTTATTATCAGGCTGTGTAAAGACAGATAAATCAGGCAAACCAACAGGAGAAGGTTGGGCGTATCATTTTTTAATGGAACCGATGAGTAATTTTTTAGATTATCTAGCTAAAAATTTTCATATGAATTATGGTTTTGCTATTATCCTTGTAACACTTATTGTGCGTTTTATTTTGATGCCTTTATTTTTCAAACAAATGCATACTGTAGCAATTCAACAGGAGAAGATGCAACTTTTAAATACGTATGCTAAGCCTTTAACAGAGCATATCAAAAATGCAAAAACGCAAGAAGAAAAAATGACCGCTAATATGAAGTTGCAAAAATTTTATAAAGAAAATGGCGTAAATATGCTTGGCAGTATGGGTGCAGGTTGTTTGCCAATGTTGCTGCAAGCTCCTATTTTCTCAGCACTTTTTTTTACTGCACGGTATAATGAAGGAATATTAAAAACAGTCTTTTTGGGTATTGATTTAGCTAAGAGAAGTATTATTTTACTTGTAATAATTGGGATTCTTTATTTGATTCAAAGTTATATTTCCCTGATTGGTTTAGATAAAGAGCAAAAAGAGAAGATGAGAACAATGACTTTTATAAGCCCGATAATGACCGTAATGTTTTCTTTTACAATGCCAGCCGGAGTGCAGTTATATTGGGTGGCTGGTGGTATTGTATCAATTGTTCAACAATGCATTAGTAGTTTAGTAATCAAACCAAAAATTTACAAGCAAGTAAAGGAAGAGTTTAGAAACAATCCTCCGAAAAAACCAGTTATTCCTAAAAAGGATGTTACCCCTAAAAAAGACGCTAAAGTATCAAATTATACTCCTGGAAAGGGCAGAAATGCTGGTAAACAACAGCGAAAAAAATAAAATTTTTGAGAAATTTACACGGATATTAGCTTTATAAAGAAATTTTTTCCAAGATATATAGATGCTTCAATGCTTGTTTTAAGACTTGGAATTTTAGGAATTATTATTTCGATATTGGTAAGTTTTTTTCTAAGTATCATTATTTATTATAAAACTGATGAAGCATTGCTAATGCTCGTTATTTATTATTTTATTGCCTATTTTAATTATTGTGTTTGTTTTAGAAAAGAGGATGCGTTGTGCAAAATTCGGCAATTGATATTATTTTAAATGTTCATAATTTTAAACGCATTCTTGAAGGCTTAGTTGTTACGATGAAGATTGCTTTATCTTCAATGTTTCTTTCAGTTGTTTTAGGAGTTTTACTAAGGCTTGTTATGATAATAAAAAATAGAATAATATGATGTTTGACAAAAGTTTATGTTGAGTTTAATCGGATTATGCCACAATTAGTAACATTGTTTTTAGTGTATTTTGGTTTATCACGTACCTTTGGGTTTAATTTTTCAGCAGAAACCTCGACTGTTATTGTGTTTACAATGTGGGGTGTTGCTGAAATCGGAGAATTAGTTCGCGGTTTAGTAACTTCTTGTGCCAAAAATTCAGTATGAAAGCTCAGAAGCTCTAAGTTTAACAAAAAGGCAAACTTTTGGATATGTCATCTTGCCACAGATTGTTAAACGCTCTTACCATGAGTTATTAATTTAGCAACACGAATGATTAAAACAACTTCTTTAGTTGTGTTAATAGGTGTAGTAGAAATTTTAAAAACTTCTCAGCAAATTATTGAAATTAATCGTTATAAAGTACCAGATGTCTCCTTTTGGATATATGGTTTTGTTTTTATGCTTTATTTTTTAGTTCGTTGGCCGATATCGCTTTTGGCAAAATGTTTAGAGTTAAAATTTAAAAATTAAAAGGATCAGTGAAAATATCAAAAAATTTAGCATTAAACCTGTTCCAAAACTAGGATGTGATGAAAATCAAAAGTTTGAAAAAAAGCATGGTGGTTTTAAAGTGCTAAAAAGAATTTCTTTTGAAGGTAAAAGGAAGAGTTAAGATAATGATGAAAAAAACTGCATATATTATAAGTGCGGTTGTTTTACTGTTTTTGGTGTTTACTGGATGCTCAAATAAAACGAAAGAATCAAGTAGTAAGGGAAAAATTTTTTGAACACTTGATGAGATTAAAAAAAGCAAAAAGGTTATCATTGGTGTGTTTAGTGATAAAAAACCGTTTTCTTATGTGAATGCAAAAGAGAATTATCAAGGTTATGATGTTTTTTTGCGAAACGTTTAGCAAAAGATTAAGGAACAACAGTAGATACTTATCTTACGAAAAATCATCCAGAAATTAAATTATTAAAATTTGAACAGTATCAGGAAATTTTTCAGGCCTTGCTTGATAAAAGAGGAGCAGGTATTGCTACAGATAATACTGAAGCGCTAGCTGGGGTGGCCAAAATAAGAGGTTTAGCGTAAGTATTAAAACTCTAGGAGATGTGGATACCATTGCAGCTGCGGTTTTTAAGGGGAATAAAACCTTGCTTGATTTTATTAATGAAGATATAAAAAAATTGGCTAATGAACAATTTTTTCATAAAAATTTTGCAGCAACTTTAAAACCTGTGTATAAAGATAGTGCTGATGCTTACAATATCATTGTTGAAGGTGGAAAAGTGAAATAGTTTTTCACTCAAAACACTCAAAAAAATTGAAAGAATTGACCAATAAATAAGGAGTTTAAAAGATGAGCGTGAATATTCAGTGGTTCCCAGGACATATGGCAAAGGCCCGCAGAGAAGTACAAGAAAAGTTAAAATTTGTTGATATTGTTTATGAGATGCTTGACGCCAGATTGCCTATTTCAAGTCGTAATCCAATGCTTAATAAAATTTTGCAGCAAAAACCACGGTTAATTTTAATTAATAAAGGTGATTCAGGTGATCGTGAACAGTTAAAAAAATGGCGTGCCTATTTTAAAGCGCAAGGATATCATTCGTTAATTATTAATGCTTTGCAAAACACAAGTGTAGGGAAAATTATTTCTGAAAGTAAGGTTATTTTAAAAAAAAAGCTTGAGCGTGATAAAACACGTGGTTTAAAGTCTAGAGCCATACGTGTTATGATTATTGGCATTCCTAATGTCGGAAAGTCAACATTAATTAATCGAATAATTGGCCAAAAAAAGGCTCAAGTGGAAAATAGACCTGGAGTAACAAAAGCTCAACAATGGATACGTTTGAATTCTGATTTAGAATTATTAGATACTCCGGGTATTCTTTGGCCAAAATTTGAAGATGAAGAAATTGGGAAAAAGTTAGCTTTAACAGGTGCGATTAAGGATCAACTTTTGCATGCAAATGATATTGCGCTTTTCGGCTTAGCGTTTTTTGTTAATCATTTTCCCAAACGTCTTATAAAACGCTATTCTCTAACAGAAGCTGATTTATCCTTACCAACTGTAGATTTATTATTACTGATTTCACGAAAACGCGGGTTTAAAGATGATTATGAGCGTGCAAGTCAGATGATTGTTCAGGAAATTAGGACAGGAAAAATGGGCCCTTATACTTTGGATTTATTTTACTAGAATTTATAAGCAAATTCTAATAATTTTTAAACAGTAGCATTAAGTAATTCTAAAATCGATTTCTTTCAAATTTTTACGTTTTTTACGAAAAAAATCACTCATCAAATATGCACATTCATCTCCAAGGATTCCGCCTTCTATATAATTATGATGAAATGCAGGAATATTAAATAAATCAAGCAATATTTTCGCACTTCCCCCTTTTAAATTATATGCTCCAAAATAAATTTCACTAATCCGCGCAAGAAATAAAGCACCACTACACATCACACACGGTTCAACTGTTACAAACATTGCTGCTTGTTCAATGCGCCAATTATCTAAAACTTTGTTAGCATTGCGAATTGCTATCATTTCTGCATGCATTGTCGCATCTTTAGCTACCTCGCGTAAATTATAACCACTAGCAATGATTTTCTTTTCTTTTACAATAACTGCGCCAATTGGAACTTCAGCCAAATTTTCTGCCTTTTTTGCTTCTTGTAAAGCCAAATGCATATACTTTTTTTTCTCAGCTAAAGTAAAACTGTTTCCACTATTCAATAAGTACACCTAGCTTTCTAATAGTTTGTTAACAAACTCATTTTTTTATAAGAAGAGCCAAAAGTGCAAACACTACCATCTGCTGCTTACTTGTTGAAAGCTTTCGCACAATTCTTGAACAACCGCCTAAATTTTCTCTAGCTAGGCAAAAATTAACTCCGTAAATATGCTAATCTCTGAAAAGCTTAATAACTTCAACCAACTTTTTATTCCCAAGTATTTAAATCATTTCTTCGCTTTAATCTTGTAGCATCTAATACTCTTTGTGTTCTTTCTTCCACATCAGCTTTTTTAGTATTCAAAGCAATCTTTCCTAAATTAACTAAATTTGCATAAAAATATGCTGCCTGCCTATAAATTATCAAGCAGGCTTGAAACTTCCAGCAAACATCAGGCGATCTCTTTTAGCTAATTCAGCTTTAACAAGCTCTGCTATTTTCCTCATTGCTTCTTCTTTAATTTGTGGATAAAGATTAGCCGCTTCTCTATATACACTCTCAGTCTTTACAGAGTTCCCTTCAAAATCAAATTTCCCTAACACATTTGCCCACTTTTCTCCTTCATTCATTTTTGCTTTAACAAATTCTAAATATTTTTTGAATTAGAAGCAGCCCTTTGACTTCACTCTCTGAAAGCTCTTGTGTCACTTGCCATTATTTGTTTTGCCGAAAAT
>JAISYQ010000007.1 GCA_031269775.1 Streptococcaceae bacterium | reverse complement strand
ATTTTCGGCAAAACAAATAATGGCAAGTGACACAAGAGCTTTCAGAGAGTGAAGTCAAAGGGCTGCTTCTAATTCAAAAAATATTTAGAATTTGTTAAAGCAAAAATGAATGAAGGAGATAGATGGGCACTTGTTAAAGCTTAATTAGCTAAAAGAGATCGCCTGATGTTTGCTGGAAGTTTCAAAGCCTGCTTGATAAATATAGGCAGGCAGCATATTTTTATGCAAATTTAGTTAATTTAGGAAAGATTGCTTTGAATACTAAAAAAGCTGATGTGGAAGAAAGAACACAAAGAGCATTAGATATGGAAGTTCAGCATTCAAACAATTTTTTCATTTAAATTATTTCATTTTTGTTTCAATGGATTGCTTACATTCGATATTTTTCCTTATCTTTTCTTCTAAATGGATTGTTTTCATTCTTATTTCATACCCACGTCAAACGCATAAATCTCTCCACCTATTAAAATCTAAAAAGCCCATCAGAAAAAAATTTGCTATTTAGCAAGAATTTTTCCATAAGTGTTGATAGATCCTATTTTTTTTGTTTTTAGGATAGCATAATTTATTGTAAAGGATACTGTTTTTAAAATTTTATAGTATTTTTATTAAATAAAAGACGTTACATGCATATGGCATGATTTCACACCTGTTTCACCCCGGCAATGTCTAATAATCAATTTGAAAAACTTGTCGCTTTAATCAACTACATATCCTCAAACTGACTATTATAAAGCTGTGTATAAAATCCATTTTGAGCAAGCAATTCTTCATGCACTCCTTGTTCAATAATATCCCCTTGATCCATCACCAAAATCTTATTAGCATCTTTAATCGTTGATAGGCGGTGAGCAATCACAAAACTTGTACGTCCTTTCATTAAACAATTCATTGCTTTTTGAATCAACTTTTCTGTACGCGTATCAACACTAGAGGTCGCCTCATCCAAAATCATAATTGGTTTATCCGCTAAAATCGCTCGAGCAATCGTTAAAAGTTGCTTTTGCCCTTGAGAAATATTACTTGATTCTTCATTTAACTCCATATCGTAGCTTTTTGGTAAAGTTTGAATGAAATGATGAGCATTGGCAGTTTTTGCTGACCTATAAACTTCTTCATTGGTAGCATTTACTTTGCCATAACGAATATTCTCCATAATTGTTCCCTTAAACAACCATGTATCCTGTAAAACCATCCCGATATTTTTTTGCAAATCTGAGCGTTTTAAATTTTTAATATCAATGCTATCAATTCTAATTCTACCTGAATTAACATCATAAAAGCGCATTAATAACTTCACTATTGTTGTCTTACCTGCACCAGTTGGTCCAACAATTGCAACCGTCTCTCCTGCATTAATATGAGAGTTAAAATCTTTAATAATTATTTTCTCTGACACATAACCAAAACGAACATGTTCAAAAGAAATTTCTCCACGTGCTTTTTCTAACAACACAGGATTTTTCACCACAACTTCTTCTTCTTCAGCAAAAAATTCAAAGACACGCTCAGCTGCGGCAATCATACTTTGCAGTATATTAGAAATTTGGGCAAGTTGTGAAATAGGCTGAGTAAAATTTCGAACGTATTGAATAAACGCTTGGATATCTCCAACGCTAATACTTCCATTATATGCCAAAATTCCTCCAATAGCTGTTACTGAAACGTAGCCTAAATTGCCAACAAAATTCATAATCGGCATCATTAAACCTGATAAAAATTGTGATTTCCAAGCAGATTGAAATAAAATGTCATTTTGCTTTTTAAACTCAACTATCGCTTTTTTTTCTTCATTAAATAAACGAACAATCGTAAGGCCACCAATCACTTCTTCGATTTGACCATTAATCATTCCAAGATAATTTTGCTGCATTTTAAAATATTTTTGTGAAAATTTCACAACAAGGGCAATCAATCCAACAGAAATAGGTAAAATGACAAAGACAACTAAAGTCATTACCTGACTAATTGAAAACATCATAATTAAAATGCCAAAAATCATACATACACTAGTGATTAATTGCGTTAATGATTGATCTAAACTTTGTCCTAGCGTATCTATATCATTGGTAATTCTTGATAGCACATCCCCAATTGTCCGGGATTCAAAATAACTCATTGGCATTCGATTAATTTTTTCACTAATCTCGCGGCGCATTTTGTAAGTGACTTTTTGGCTAACTTTTGACATTAACCATCCCTCTAAAAAAGAAAAGACAAAACTAATAAAATAAATGACCATCATGAACAAGAGAATCTGCCCAATTTTTGCAAAATTAATATTTCCTACTCCTTCATATTTTTTCACTAAACCATTAAATAATTCTGTAATGGCATAACTTAAAATTTTGGGACCAAAAATGGCAAAAACTGTAGAACAAATCGCAAAAACAATTACAATCACAATAATCAATTTAAAATCCTTCATATAGTAAAAAAGATTCTTTATTGTTCTTTTAAAATTTTTGGCCCGCTGCCCACTAGCCATTGCTCCACCACCAAAAGGAGTATTGGAGCTCATAGGGCTTTGCATCTTTTTTTCTTTTTCTGTCATTTTCACGACCCACCTATCTTTAATTCAGAATTGTTTAATTGAGTACGTGCAATCTCTTGATAAGTTTTATTTGTTCTCATTAACTCTTCATGAGTTCCACTTCCAACTACGCGACCACGATCCAAAACAATAATTTTCTCTGCATGAAGAATTGTTGAAATTTTTTGTGCCACAATAATCATCGTTGTCTCTTTAATTTTTGTTTTCAAAGCCTTTCTTAAAGCTACATCAGTCTTATTATCAAGGGCTGAAAAACTATCATCAAAAATTAAAATCTTAGGATTCTTTGCAATCGCTCGAGCAATTGATAAGCGCTGTTTTTGCCCACCAGAAACATTATTGCCTGCTTGGGAAATTGCACGTTTAAAACCTTCTTTATTTTGATTAATAAACTCTGTTGCTTGAGCAATCTCTGCTGATCTTTTCATTTTTTCATCTGAAATTTCAGTATCTGAAAATTTAATATTTGAAGCAATATTGCCAGAGAAGAGAATTCCTTTTTGCGGAACAAAACCTATTAATTCATGAAGTTTATGCAAACTTAAATTACGAATATCGATACCATCAATGGTAATTCTTCCACCTGTAACATCATGCAAACGTGGGATCAGATTTACAATGGTTGATTTGCCTGAACCAGTTGATCCAATTAACGCCGTTGTCTCAAATGGTTTTGCTACAAAATTAATATGATGCAAAACATCTTTATTAGCATTAGGGAAGTGAAATGTCACTGCTTCAAACTTTACCTCGCCTTTAAATTCTTTTTCATTATCTTTAACATCTGGCTTATCAATAATGGAAGGTTTTATAGCTAAAATTTCTTTTATTCGTCCTGCGGAAACATTTGCTCGCGGTAGGATAATGGAAATCATCGAAAGGATCATAAAAGCCATAACAATCATCATTGTATAGGTAATAAAAGCCATCATATCTCCAACTTGCATATGACCTTGATTAATACCATGTCCGCCAATCCAAACAATTAATGATGCAATCCCATTCATCAATAACATTAAAATAGGCATCAAAAAGTCCATAGCACGGTTTACAAAAAGTTGTGTTTTCATTAAATTTGTATTTGCAATGTCAAATCGCATTCTTTCTTGCTTTTCTCGATTAAAAGCACGAATAACACTTAAACCGGTTAAAATTTCTCGACTTACCAAATTTATACGATCTACTAACTTTTGTAATGATTTAAATTTTGGCATAGTCACACTCATTAATATAACCACTACCATCATAACAATTCCAATGGCAACACCAATGATCCAACCCATACCCGTTTTGGTATTATGCACTTGATATATCCCGCCAAGACCTAAAATCGGAGCATATAAAATCAAACGGATGATCATTACCAAAGCTATTTGAATTTGTTGAATATCATTTGTATTGCGTGTAATTAATGAAGCTTGAGAGAATTTATCCATTTCTACATTAGAAAATTGCAATATTTTATTAAATTGGCGTATACGCAAATTACGTGCTACACTTGCTGCGACAAAAGAAGCAATCATTGCAACTAACATTGAACTTACAGCTGATAAAAATGTTAAAAAAAACATATTTTTAGCCATTTGCAACATATATATATTTTGAATTTTTTTCGTATTGACACCTAATGCCTTATACTCTGCACGAACAAATTCAATTCCTACTTGTTTAAGTGAATTACTAGCTAAATTTCCTAGCTTTTTCTTTATACTTTCACGCATTTTAAGCAATTGCTCTTTGTTAATCTTTCCTGAGTTAAATCCTGCAACAACACTTTTTAAATTTTTTGTAATATTTTTTGAACGAGCAAGTTTAACTACCATCAACATTGGCAGTTCAAAAATTTTAGCTAATTTACTAGATGACTCGCCATCAAGTAAAGCTAAATGATATATTTTTCCATCGTTTGTTTTTTGATAATTCTGCTTAACTCTTTTTATTTGATCATCTGTCATAAATAATTCCAAAGACTGCATCGAACTAACACGAATTTTATCAGGAGTAGCTTCTTTTACACCACCTTGCATAATTCCTATATTTACAATCTTACTTGTTAAATTAGGAAGCCTTAAATCACACCTTGCCTGAATAATCAAAAGCAGCAATGCTAAAGTAACAGCTAACCAATAACTTTTTAGATATACAAACACTTTCATCGTATAGCTCTCCTTTATTTAAAAAAATATTTAAATTAATTTTCTAATAAAAAATAACATGATATTTGCATAATGTTTTCTAATTACAGTTCAAAAAGAAACTAAGAAAAAAGCCATTTGCCATTAATTTAATAAAAAACACGTTAGTAATTTTTAAAAAAACAATATAGCATTTTATCTAAAAATACTACACACATAGATTTATATTTTAATTTTTATTTGCAATAAATCAAACACTTCCACTTTTGCTTGGATTGTTCCAATTACACATGGAAAATGGAATTATCCAATCCATATTTCTTTAGATCATCGAACAAAAACAAATAGGCAGATTTATATAGGACAAATAATGACGATCCGACTATCACACACGCTCAATAAAATATTTGGGAAAAATACCATATGATATCTTAGATGAGGCGCTAAATATTATTAGATCTTCTAGGAAACTAGATGTATAAGAATTTCGTTTTCTTTTTCCCTGACGGCGACAGAAAATTCACTTTCGTTCATTTTCTTTTATCCATCATCTAGAAGTCGTGCCTCTAGCGTCAAAAAGTCTCGAAATAGAAACACGTATCTTTAAGTTTTTTTCCTTGTATCAAGAAAAAATTGAAACGAATTTTCGTTATATCCTAGTTTCCGGGGAAGTCTATTCATGAATTAACCAAGCAAGTTAAAAATAGAAGAAGATGAATTTATTATAGTCGATTAATTTTTGAAAATGTCCAAAAAATCTTAAAACATAAGCGTAAAAAATCAGCATTTTTAATGATGATTTAAATGAATAAGTTTAATCATCAATCTTTCTTTTCTAAATTAAATCAGTTAAAATAAAAATACGTAAAGCAAGAGATAAATTTGGGGTGAAAACACGATGGAAATGGAACATATTGATGATCATTCTATACGCATTTTAATTCGTGATGAAGATTTAAAACAGCGTGGAATTAACTTAATACATATGATGGGAAATCAAAAAGAAGCAGAGGCCTTTTTTTATAGCATTATTGAAGAATTTGAAGTTCAGGATAAGTTTAAAAATTCAGAACAAGTTGCCTTTCAATTAATACCTAGTATCAAATTTCAAAATACAATTGAATTAATTGTCTCAAGTGGAGATTCACCGTTGTTTCAGGCTCCTTTAAAATTTTTAGAGCAACTAAAAAAACTACCTAATGGAAATAACAAAAAGGTGTATCCACCTAATTTGAATGCAAGTTTAAATAAAAAATCAAAGTCTTCTTCTCTTTCCATAAAAGAGCTAGCAAACGAAGAATTGCATAAACGTTCTCATTTTATTCTTGAATTAACTGATTTTGAAACGGTAATAAGAATGGCACAAGCAATCAAATTACGTAAAGTATCTACGGATTTATTTGAAATGGATCAAAGGTATTTTTTCCATGTGCATTTCACATTAGATTTGGATATTTTCAAACATAATGAGCTACTAAAAAATGAAAAAGCCAAATTACTTGAATTTGGAAAAAGCTCTAACTTAACGTTTGAAATATTGCAAGAGCATGCAAAGCAAATTATTGAACAAAATGCTTTGCAAACATTAAAGCTTCATTTCAAATAATTTTATTTAAAGAGTTAAGAACCTAACCTGTTTGTAAGCTTTACTCTAACTCGTCCTTGATAATTTTATCGAGGGCTTTTTTGCCATGATAGAACGATTTTTGCAAAAAATCGTAGAATCTTAACAGATTTACTTGTTTGCAACGCTACACCTTGTAGCAAAAATTATAAAGCGTGTTTTTATAGAAAGGAAGAGTTATGGAAGAGCTAAAAAAAATACAGCGTCCAAAAGGGACCAGTGATTTATTGCCAGAAAAGTTAGAAAAATGGCATTTTTTAGAAAAGAAAGCTAGGGAAGTGTTTGAAAAGTATCAATTTTTTGAAATCCGTACTCCTTTATTCGAATATTACGAAGTTTTTGCTCGTACAGTTGGTGATAGTTCTGATATTCTTTCAAAAGAAATGTATGATTTTTACGATAAAGGTAATCGTCATATTGCCTTACGTCCAGAAGGTACAGCCTCAATTGTGCGTGCATTTGTAGAGAATAAATTATTTGCTCCTGAGCATAAAAAACCTTATAAAGTGTACTATATCGGACCAATGTTTCGTTACGAACGGCCACAAGCAGGACGTTTAAGACAGTTTCATCAATTAGGAGTTGAGGCTTTTGCTTCTGATAATCCAGCAGCAGATGTGGAAACCATAGCGATGCTAATAGATTTTCTAAAATCTCTTGGCTTAAAACAAATAAAATTGGTTGTTAATTCACTAGGAGATAAAAAAGACTGTACATCCTACAAAAAAGCTTTGATTTCTTTTTTAGAGCCTTATAAAAATGAGTTAAGCTATGACTCATTGCGTCGTTTGCATAAAAATCCATTACGTGTACTGGATTCTAAAGATAAGAAAGACCAAAAAATCGTAGCTAATGCGCCGTTAATTCTTGATTATCTAAATAAAGAGTCAAAGCAATATTTTAAAACAGTTACAAGGATGCTAGATGCGCTTAAAATTTCTTATGAGATTAATCCTAATATGGTGCGTGGTCTTGATTATTATAATCACACTATTTTTGAAGTGATGAGTTATGCTTTTAATGGAGGACAAGCAACGATTGCTGCAGGTGGTCGTTATAATGAATTAGTTGAGTATTTTGATGGTCCAAAAATTTCAGGAGTTGGCTTTAGTATCGGAATAGAAAGACTTTTATTAACAATGAAGACAGAAGAGATTACTGCTCCTGCCAAAAAAAAATTGGATGTTTATATCGTAACGATAGGAGAAAAAGCTAATTTTGAAAGTTTAAAACTGTTACAAGTAGCTCGTTATGCTGGTTATTCTGCTGATCGCGATTTTTTAAATCGCAAAGCAAAAGCGCAATTTAAAACAGCTGATAAAATGCAAGCAAAGTTAATTATCGTTATTGGTGAAAATGAACTTGCTGCTAAAGTAGTGAATATCAAAAATGCAAAAACACGTAAAGAGGTAAGTGTTCCTTTACATCAGATATATGATAATTTTGTTGAAATTTATGAAAAATTAGTGTAGATGAAAGAAGGAAAGAAATGGCTAAAAGGACCCATTACGCAGGAGAAATAACAGAAAAATTTTTGGGAGAAATTGTCGTAGTTAAAGGATGGGTACAAAAAACTCGCAATAAAGGTGGATTGGTGTTTATTGATTTACGTGATTACACAGGAATTGTACAAATTACCGTTGATATCAGCACGACTTCTACTAAAATAATAGAAACTGCTAAAAAACTTCGCATGGAATACGTAATAGAGGTAGCGGGAAGTATTGTAGAGCGTACAGCAAAAAATCCCAAAATAAGAACCGGAAATATTGAAATTACGGCAAGTACAATTACCATTTTATCAAAAGCTAAAACACCTCCATTTGCAATTGAAAATAAGACAGAAGCAAGCGAAGAGTTACGTTTGCAGTATCGTTATTTAGACTTGCGTAGGCCAGTTATGCAAAAAAATCTAAAGATTCGTTCCAATGTCACCAAAGCTACACATGAATATTTAGAAAGACAAGGATTTATCGATATTGAAACGCCAATTTTAGCAAAGTCAACTCCAGAAGGAGCTCGTGATTATTTGGTTGCATCGCGCATTCATCCAGGGCATTTTTATGCGCTACCGCAATCTCCGCAATTATTTAAACAGCTTTTAATGGGCGCTGGTTTTGATCGTTATTATCAAATTGCTCGCACTTTTCGTGATGAAGATTTGCGAGGAGATCGTCAGCCTGAATTTACTCAGCTTGATTTAGAAACTTCTTTTTTAGATCAAGAAGAAATTCGTGCAATAGTTGGTGGTTTGATTCAATATATTATGAAAAAAGCTGTAAATGTTGATGTTAATCCTTCCAGATTTCCCGTATTAACTTTTAAAGAAGCAATTAAGCGTTTTGGTACAGATAAACCTGATATGCGTTTTAAAATGGAGCTTAAAGATTTATCAGAGTTATTTATCGAATCTGAATTTGCTGTTTTCAAAAATACTTTAAAATCAGATGGGCAAGTAAAAGCGATCGCTGTACCTAACGCATTAGAGCATTATTCACGTAAAACAATTGACCAGCTAAGCAAATATATTGAGCGTTTTGGTGCTAAAGGGCTTTTTTGGGTCAAAGTAACAAAAAAAGGGTTAACTGGCCCGATTGCCAAATTTTTAGTCAATCAACAAGAAAAAATTGTAAATAAAATGTCAGCTAAAACAGGTGATCTTTTATTATTTGTTGCAGGTAAACCTAATGTTGTTGCCCAATCTTTAGATTATTTACGTGGGAAAGCAGCAAAAGATTTAAACTTAATTGACGAAAAAAAATGGGCATATGCTTGGATTATTGATTGGCCACTGTTTGAATATAGTGAAGAAGAAAGGTGCTTTAAAGCAGCCCATCATCCATTTACCATGCCAAATAATAAAGATATTGCTTTATTAGATGATCCTAAAAAAAGATATCAAGCACACGCTCAAGCTTACGATTTAGTGTTAAATGGCTATGAATTAGCTTCAGGTTCAATCAGGGTTCATCACCCAGATATTCAAAAAAAAATGTTAAAAGCTCTAGGATTTACTCATAAAGAAGCCAATAAATCTTTTGGCTTTTTATTAAAAGCAATGGAATACGGTTTTCCACCAATGGGAGGAATAGGATTAGGACTTGATCGCTTAGTGATGATTTTAACAGGGCAAAAAACAATTCGTGAAGTGATAGCTTTTCCTAAAAATAATCGTGCCAGTGAACCGATGAGTAATGCGCCTGATGTTGTGGATAAAGAGCAATTAGCAGAACTTAAAATAGAGACTAAAGATTGCTTGATATTTTCTAGTAAGGAAAATAAAAAATGAATAAATTTTTGTTAAATTTAAATAAATATAGTCAAAAACTTTCAGCTGGAGTTGTTTATGCTATTCTTTCAGCCATTGCTATGAATTTTTTCTTTGAACCTGGAAATATCTATGCAAGTGGAGTAAATGGATTAGCGCAGATTATTCATACCATTTCTAAACGCTGGTTTATATTTAATATTCCTGTTTCTGTTGGTATTTGGCTAATGAATTTTCCACTCTTTTTTCTAGCCTGGAGGATTAGTAAAAAATTTGCTATTTTCACTATTATTACAGTTATTTTTTCTGTTTTTTTTATTTGGATAGTGCCTGAGACAAGATTGACTGCTGATCCTATTATTAATGCCATTTTTGGTGGGGTGATTAATGGTGTAGGAATTGGCTATGCTTTAAGGAATGGTTTATCATCAGGAGGTTTAGATATTGTTAGTTTAAGTATTCAAAAAAAAACAGGAAGTAATGTTGGTGTAATTTTTATGGGCTTTAATGCTGTAATTGTAATTTTGGCAGGCTTTTTATTTGATTGGAAATATGCACTTTATACAATTTTAACGATTTTTATTAGCGGAAAAATAATGGATGCAGTTTTTACGCGGCAAAAGAAAATGCAAGTGATGATTATTACAAAACAGCCAAATAAAGTAGTAAATTGCATTCAGGAAAAATTAAGACGAGGGGCAACAATTGTACATTCTGCAGAAGGAGCTTATACGCGTAGTGCACAAGCTATTGTCTTTACAATAGTTACAGCAGCAGAAATCTCTGATTTAAAAAAAGTAATGAAACTTGCAGATGATAGAGCCTTTGTTTCTATTCAAGAAAATGTTAAGATCATAGGAAACTTCTACGAAGAAGATTTTTGAAATGATAAATCAAAAGTTAATAGTCGTAATTATGAATTCTTATCATATCGACTTAATTAAGCAAGATAACTTTTTACAAAAATTAAATTTATAGAATGGAAATTATAGAATGCAATGAAAAACAAGAGGTTAGCTAGCGCTCGCTATATTACAGGATTTGATGGAGTAAGAACAATTGCTGTAATTGGTGTTATTATTTATCATTTATTGCCTAATATCATGAAAGGGGGGTATCTTGGAGTACCTATTTTTTTCGTTATATCAGGTTATTTGATTACAGATTTATTGTATCAAGAATACAGGCAAAATGGTTTTATTGATATTAAAGGATTTTACGCACGGCGGATGAAAAGGCTATACCCTGCAATGGTTTTAATGTTAATTGGTGCATCTTTTTATATAACAACTTTTCAAAGGAATTTATCAAATAATTTACGAGGTATTGTTTTAAGTTCTTTAACTTATTTAAATAATTGGTGGCAAATCTATCACAATTCGTCTTACTTTAATCGTTTTGGCAATGAATCGCCGTTTACGCATTTATGGTCACTGGCTGTAGAAGGTCAATATTATTTTATTTGGCCAATTGCCTTTATTTTATTAATAAAATTTATTCGCAATCAAGGAAAGATTTTTTTAGGTTTAGCAAGTTTCTCTTTTATTTCATTTATTTTGATGTGGGCATTTTATACTCCTGGCAAAGACCCAACTCGTGTGTATTTTGGGACAGATACAAGAATGTTTTCGATTCTCTTAGGAAGTGCCTTAGCATTTGTTTGGCCGAGTTGGCGCATGCGAAAAAATATTGCTCCAAATAGTCGCAAATGGTTGAATTTTTTGGGATTTGGTGCCTTAATTTTATTAACACTTTCTTTTTTCTTTTTAGATAGCAGCCTAATTTTTGTTTATCGCGGCGGCTTATTTTTAGTAAGCATTTTAGCAATGATTTTAATAGCAATTACTGCTCATCCTGGAGCAAAATGGAATAAATGGCTAACGAGCCCTATTTTTACATATATTGGCAAGCGAAGTTATGGCATTTACCTATATCAATATCCAATTATGATTTTTTATGAAACTAAATTTAAAAACTCAGGAACACATCCATGGATAAGATTTTTTGTCGAATTATTTGCTATTTTTATAATAAGCGAGCTTAGTTATCGCTTTTTTGAAAAGCCGTTAGCTGTTTTTGATTATCGTCAAACTTTAAAAAAATTAAAAAAATTCTATGGCAAACCCCTTACTTTGAAAAGTAAATGGAAGACTCTTCTTTCTTCAATGGTTATCTTAATTGCTTTTATTGGGATAATTACGGCTCCGACCAATCTTTTAACCACTGAGCAAAAAAAAGTACAAAAGCAAATTGAAGAAAATAAAAAAAAATTAGCAGCAAAAGCAAATAAGAAAAAAGTTTTAAGCAAGAAAAAAATTATTTCTAAAAAAATAGCAACAAATGGAACAGATGAAATCGATACCAAAAAATTTAACTATATTATGACAGATGAAGATCATAAAATTGCAGAACACGTGCCTTTATTTGTATTTGGTGACTCTGTGATGCTTGCTGCAGGAAAAACTATTCAAGAAATATTTCCTAAAGCTATAATTGATGGAACAATTAGCAGGCAAGCTTATACAAGCGCAGAAGAGTTAAAAGAAAAAAAAGAAGCAAAACAATTAACAAAAATTGTCTGGTTAAGTTTAGGGACAAATGGCTATATTACTAGCGAAAACTTTGATAGCATAATGACTGTTTTAGGAAGTGATACAGCAATCTTTTGGACTACCGTACATGTGCCAACGCGCTCTTGGCAAAATAGTGTTAATCATTTATTAAAAGAAAAGGTCAAAAAATATAAAAATTTGTACTTAATTGATTGGTATAAGATGTCTAATGCACATAAAGATTGGTTTTCTAAAGAAGATCAAGTACATCCAAATATAATAGGTGTTCCATACTATGCAAATTATGTAGCCAAAACAATTGTTGATCATCTACCTAAAAAATTAAAACAAAAAATTCAAAAAGAAATAGCTGTAAAAGAAAAACAAAATATTGAGCAAAATAATGATGAAAATTAAGATGATAATACATCTCCATTAATAACAGCACGTGCTACATTTTTAAAATAATCAACCTTTTCTTGCCCATATTTTTTCTCAATAATATTAAACGCTTCTTTCAAATAAAAATTACGCGTTTTTACACCGTGAGCGTCACTTGCAACCATGTGTACTAAATTATTTTGAATAAGCTTGCAGGCTTGTTTTTTAATTTTAGATCCATAATTTCCCACTAATGAAGGGGCCGTTAACTGCGCTAAACATCCCATATTTAAAAATCTTAAAAAAAGATCATGGTTATGATATGCCCAAATATAACGCTCAGGATGAACAATAACTGGGATAATTTTTTTTTCAATCATCTCTATAAGCAATGTCTCTATATATGCTGGAGCTTCTGTTGTGGGAAATTCTAATATCAAATATTTATTTGTTACATCTGCAAATAAAATCTTATTATTTTCTATTTCATTCATTAAAAAGCGATGAATTTTAACTTCTTGGCCTTCAAGTAAACGAAGTGGGACTTTACATTTATCTAATTCTTGCTGTAAATTCTTTACTAGCTTTATTACTTTATCTTTAGGATTATCGAAACGATGATTATGATGAGGCGTACAAAGAATATGTGTAATTCCACTTTTTACGGCTTTTTTAGCCATTTTGATACTTTCTTTTAAAGATTTTGCCCCATCATCAACAGAATGAAGTATATGACAATGTAAATCGATCAAAAACTCTCACCACCAGACAATAATTGAAATATGCTCCTAAACAAAGCTATGAAATATAACCATAGTCATAGTTTCTTAAAGCTTTTTTACCATTATAAATAGCTCCTAAAACTTTTGCATTGGCTTTTTTAAGTAAATCAATAGCTTGTTTTAATTCTTGATTTTTCGTTTTTCTTTCACGTGTTACTAAAATAGTACCATCTACTCTATTTGCTAAGATTTGACTATCTGTTGGCATGGCAAGTGGAGGAGAATCAAAAATTACTAAATCATATTTAGAAGCAGTTTCATCTAAAACTTCTTTCATCCTTTGCGTTTCAAGTAACTCAGAAGGATTAGGAGGCTGTGATCCACTTGCTAATAAATCTAAATCTGTAACATTTGATTGTTTTACATAATCAGATAAAGAGTTCTCAGGATGAAGTAGAGAATCCGATAAACCTTTTGTATTAGAAATTGACCATGTTAAATGAATCGTTGGTCTTCTAAAATCAGCATCAACTAACAATACTTTTGATCCTGCTTGTGCAAAAACAACAGCTAAATTACTTGCACACATACTCTTTCCTTCGCTCATTCCAGAACTAGTAATAATTAATGTTTTTATTTTTTGATCAACCTCTGCAAAACGAATACTTGATCTAATCATTCGAAATTGCTCAGCAACTACTGACTTACTATCCAAAAGTGTTACTAGTGGAATTGAAGCAATACCTTTTTTTTTAGTATTCAAACCAAACATATCTTTTCTCCTTACACTCTTTCTTGTATTCGCTTCACTGGCTTACTTTTTTCTGTCAGATTTTGCGTATTAATATTTTCTTGCTTCATGGATAACATTTTTTGCAGGTCAGTCTTATGTATCTCAGAAATTTCTCCTAAAATAGAAATACCTAATGACTCAATAAACTCTTTATTGCGAATAGATTGATCCATAAAATCAAACATAAAAGCAAGCCCTACACCAAGCATTAAACCAACAAGTACACCAATAGCTAAATTCATCCCTTTATTTGGTGAAACTGGAGAGTGATTAACTGTTGCTGAGCTAACAGTTTCTAATTTGTTTTCTGGAATTGTCTTAATTGCTTCTTTTTCAAAATTTTTGGCTACTACATTAGCAATAAACGCAGCTTCTTCTGCATTAATTGTTTTAACTTTAAGGTAAAACAATTGTGAATTTTGTGGTTGGTCTATATTAATTACCCCACGCAATTGAGCTGAGGTAAAATTTAATCCTTTTTCTTTATTTAAATTCTTTACAGCATTATCCAAAACAGCATCTGATTTAACTAATTCTTTGTAAGTGTTAACCATTGCAACATTATTAGTTATATTACTAATAGATGAGTTTGTTGATTTTACAATTAAAGAAACTTGACTTTCAAATTTAGGGGTAATAACTAAAAAAGTGGCAATTGTTGAGACGACTAAACCAATAACGGTAGTAAATAAAATTAAATTAGCTCTTTTTTTGACAATTTCAAACATTTCTTGCAAATTGATTGTTTCTTCCATTTATCTATATTTTTCCTTCCCAAATTAATATTAATCGATTATACAATATTTTTTATACTTTTTTAAATTGCTACAACTTCACCATTATAAATAATTCCACGACGAGCATCAACCGTAATTTTTTGACCAGTAGAAATTAATTTTGTTGCATCTGTTGCTGAAACAACAATCGGAATGCCCTTAGCAATCCCTACAACAGCAGCATGTGAAGTTAAACCTCCTTGTTCAACAACGATGGCCGCAGCTTTTTTCATAGCTGGTAAATATGTAGGATTAGTTACTGGTACAACCAAAATTGATCCTTCAACCGCTTTTGCTTTAGCATCAGCTGCAGAAGTTGCAATCACTGCATTACCAACAATACTAACAGAGCCAACCCCTTGGCCTGTAACAATCTTATTCCCAATTAACTGAACCTTCATAACATTAGTTGTTCCACGTTCACCTACTGGAACACCGGCTGTAATCAAAATTAAATCACCTTCTTCAGCAAGTTTAGCTTCTACTGCTTTTTTGGTAGCTAATTCAAACATTTCATCAGTTGTCCTTGGTTTTTCAGCAACAATTGGCTGCACTCCCCAATTAATTGTTAAACTACGTTGTACTTTCTCATCGAAAGTGATTGCTAAAATATCTGCTTGTGGACGATATTTTGAAATCATTTTTGCTGTATGACCAGATTCTGTTGCTGCTACAATAGCTTTGACACCTAGATTTTTGGCTGCGCGTGCAACAGACATTCCTACTGTTTCTGTAACATCTGTTTTATCAAATTTATTTAACTGAAGAGAAGCAAAATCAGTTAAATACTCTTCTGTCTTTGCATCAATTGTTGCCATCATTTTGACAGAATCAACAGGATATTTACCATTTGCTGACTCTCCAGAAAGCATTGTCGCATCCGTTCCATCAATGACCGCATTAGCCACATCACTTGCTTCTGCACGTGTTGGCCGTGGATTTGATTGCATAGACTCTAGCATTTGTGTTGCTGTTACCACTGGTTTACCTGCAGCATTAGTTTTACGGATGATTGTCTTTTGCACCAATGGTACGTTTTGTGCAGGAATTTCTACACCCAAATCTCCACGAGCAATCATAATTCCATCAGAAGCAGCAATAATTTCATCTAAATTATCAATTCCTTCTTGAGATTCAAGTTTAGAGATAATTTTTACATGAGTATTACCTGTTTCTTCAAGAATTTCAATAATATCAAGAACGTCTTGTGCTTTACGAACAAAAGAAGCGGCAATAAAATTAATCCCTTGCGTTAAACCAAAACGGATATCTACTTCATCCTTTTTAGTAATACCTGGAAGTGACAAAGATATTCCTGGAGCATTGACTCCCTTACGACTACCTAGCATACCTGCATTTTTAACTTCTACTATTAATTCATGATTTGTCTCATCTTTTTCTAAAATTTGCATATCAATTAAGCCATCATCAAATAAAATATGTCCACCTAAATGAACATCATCAAATAAACCAAGATAAGTAACTGAAATTTTTTCTTTTGTACCTTTCAGATTCTCATCCATTGCAATCCGTGTTATATCACCAACTTCAAATCGAATATAACCTGCACGGCCATAATCTGCATCCGTTGTATCTTGAAGTGTTGTCCGAATTTCCGCACCCTTAGTATCAAGTAATAATCCGACAACTTTCCCTGTTTTTTTCTCAGCTTCACGAACAAATTGCATCCGCTCTTGTTGTTCCTTATGATCTCCATGCGAAAAATTAAAACGAAAAACATTTGCCCCAGCTTCAATTAATTTTACGATAGTTTCGACACTATTAGAAGCTGGACCTAAAGTACTAACAATTTTTGTTTTTTTCATTATTGACATATCTCCTTCAAATTTATTCTAGTTATTACTGCAAATTTTCTTCTTATATTTTCATTGACTATAAATTCTATATTGATAACTGATGATTTAGCTCATACAATGACAAATCTGCCTTATGCTTATGATTAGTCAAAGTTTCAATAATATCTGCAGCTACTAATTTTTCATTTTTAATGCCTACAGCTAAACCTCCTTTTCCTGTTTTTAATAATTCAACTGCAAAGGCACCAAATCTTGATGCTAAAACACGATCTCGCACCGTTGGTGAGCCACCACGTTGAATATGTCCTAAAACAGAAACACGAAGATCTGACTTATAACCTGCATCTTTCATTTTTTTAGCAAATTCATGAGCTCCCATGACTCCTTCTGCTAGAACAATCAATGTATGTTTTTTACCACGATTGTGCCCTGCTCTAACTCTTGCTACAATTTTATTAATATTAAAATTATGTTCGGGAATAATAATATCATCAGCACCGCTAGCAACACCAGTCCATAAAGCAATATCTCCTGCTCCATGTCCCATTACTTCCACAACAAATGTTCGCACATGTGAAGTTGCCGTATCCCGCAAACGATCTAAAGCGTCCAAAGCAATGTTTACTGCTGTATCAAAACCAACCGTATAATCAGTTCCTGGAATATCATTATCAATTGTTCCTGGAATTCCTATAGCTGGAAAACCATGTTCAGTTAAACGCATAGCTCCATGATAAGAACCATCTCCACCAATAACCACAACTCCTTCAATCTCATGCTTTTTTAACTGTTTAATCCCTGCTAATTGTCCTTTACTAGTTGCAAATTCAGGATAACGAGCAGAATATAAAAACGTGCCACCACGTTGAATCTTATCCCCAACAGAAGCTACTTTTAAAGGAAAAATATCTCCAGCAACCATTCCAGCATAGCCATAATTAATTCCAAATATTTCTATTCCTTCATATATGCTTTTGCGAACAACTGCACGAGCTGCCGCATTCATTCCAGGCGAATCTCCACCAGACGTTAAAACAGCAATGCGTTTCATTAAATTATTCCCCTTGTATTTTTTATTCAGGATAAAATTTACATAAAGTTATGTTTAACTTAAAAATAAGTTTTGAATTTATTATATTAGTTTAAACAAAATTTATTATTTCAAATGATATTCTAGCATTTATTTTTATGCTTGTCTTGGCTTTTGACTGCTTTTTAAAAATTATGGATACAGAAATGAGATTTTTTGTAAACAAAAAAAGCAAAATATAAATGCTATATTTTACTTTAAAATTTTAAAACTATGTTTTCAATTTAACATCCATTTTGGAAAATTATCAGGTAAATAAGGATTATACGTAATCTCTGGCGCACCACCAACTACTGTATCTAGCTCTTCCATATTAAGTGCATCTTCGCCATAAATAATTTTTTTTATGCCTTTAAGATCCTGTTCAAAATTTTCTGCTGTATAATCTAAAATATGTTCTCGAGCAATTGCTAGTGCATCTTCTTTTGACTTTGTCGCCAAAATCTTTCTTAAAGTTTCTTGATCTGTACTCATTAATTCCAATAATTTATTCTCATTTTCCACCAATATAACCCTTCTTTCTGATTTAAAAAATTCATAAATGATATCACTTACGCATGGATTTTAATCGATAAGGAATTATTTTACAAAAATAATAAATTCAATCTAATTGCTACTTCCAACTTTTTAACAGTTTACCAAAATCAACTCCGTGTTTTTCGCTAAAAAGATCTAATTGTTGTATAGAAGACACACCACCTGTTACTGAATTAAGCTGATCTTTATCTAAGTTATCATCCCCATGCATAATTTTTTCTAATTCTTCAATATCTTTTTTAAAATTTTCTTCTGTATAATCAGCAATATGCTCTTTAGCAATGGACAATGCGTCAACTTTATTTTTAGTTTTAATAATCTTTTTTAAAACTTTTTGATCTTTTGTCATTAATCCTAATAATTTATTACTCATTTAATTTTCTTTCACCTTTTCTTTAAACGATTTAATTTACTGGAACAATATTACAATACGCCAGTTTTTATTTATTTTCAACAATCGTTTAAATTCGATAAAATAAGGTATTAGAAATAATATTTTTAAGTAAAAAATATATGAATTTGACGAAAAGAAGTGTAGTCTGTAAAATCATAGGAGTATTTTTAGGTTAGTTTTTTTGATAGCAAATATTTCAAATAAATGGAGGCATTATCTCTTGAAAGTACAGAATTTATTTCCCTTTCGCCTTATAAATACAAAATTGGGGTTTATGTTTTTTTTAGTTATTTTATTTTGGATTAAGTCTATTTGTGCCTATTTACTTAATTTTGATTTAAATATCGAAAACAAATTTCAATTTTTCTTTCTTTTTATCAATCCAATAGCAACCACTATCTTTTTCTTAGGGTTTTCTTTGTATATTAAACGACCTTTAATTAGTTATCTAACAATGGGATTTTTATACTTATTATTAACCATTTTGCTATTTGCAAATGTTTCTTATTATCGTGAATTTTCTGATTTTTTAACAGTAAGTACCATTTTAGGGTCAAAATCAGTTTCTGCAGGTCTTGGTGAAGCAGCAATTAATTTATTTCGTCCGTACGATCTCTTTTTTTTCATCGATTTAATTGTAATTTTCATTCTTTTTTTTACCAAAAAAATACATATTGATAAGCAACCTTTTCATTTAAAAGTTTCTTTTGCCATCTCTGCTATTGCTTGCATGTTATTTGGAGCTAATTTATCCTTTGCTGAGATTGCTCGTCCAGAGTTATTAAAACGAATGTTTTCACACGATTATATTGTTAAATATATGGGGCTTAGTTTTTTTACTGTATATGATGGTTATCGATCTTTTAAGACAAATCAAGTTCGTTTAGAAGCTTCGCCAAAAAATTTAGTTAAAGTAAAAGACTACGTTGATCAACATTATACTAATTACAATCACAATTTATTTGGCATTGCTAAAGGACGTAATGTCATTACGATACATTTAGAGAGTTTTCAACAATTTTTAATTGATTATAAATTAAAGAATAATCAAGAACAAGAATACGAAGTAACACCTTTTTTAAATAGTATTTTTAGATCAGAAAATACTTTTAGTTTTGATAATTTTTTTCATCAAGTTGCACAAGGTAAAACCAGCGATGCGGAGAATTTGCTAGAAAATAGTTTATTCGGTTTGGAGAGTGGCTCTTTATTTACTCAATATGGTGGGGAAAATACTTTTCAAGCAGCTCCTAATATTTTGCAACAACAATTTGGGTATACTAGTGCTGTTTTTCATGGAAATGGCGGAGGTTTTTGGAATCGCAATGAAACTTACAAACAGCTTGGCTATGATTACTTTTTTTATGATAGTTATTTTAAGATTAATGAAAAAAATTCTTTTCAGTATGGTTTGCATGATAAAGAATTGTTCAAACAATCAATTAGATATTTAGAACATCTTCAACAACCTTTTTATGTGAAATACATAACCGTTTCTAATCATTTTCCTTACGGGAAATTTCATGGAGAAGAAGATGGGTTTCCGTTTGCTGATACTAAGGATCATACGATTAATGGTTATTTTGCAACGGCTCATTATCTTGATACAGCGATAAAGGAATTTTTCGATTATTTGAAATTAAGCGGTATATATGATAATTTTGTTATTATTATTTATGGTGATCATTATGGCATTTCTAATAAACGAAATCCTGATTTAGCAAATTTATTGGATAAGGATTCAGAAACGTGGAATGATTATGATAATGCCATGTTGCAAAGAGTGCCTTTGATGATTCATATACCAGGACGAACAGATGGTTATATTAATCATACTTTTAGTGGAGAAATTGATGTATTACCTACTATTTTACATTTACTAGGTGTTGATACTAAGCGTTATTTGCAGCTTGGACAAGATTTATTATCCCCAAATAAAGAGCAAATTGTTGCTTTTCGAAATGAAAATTTTATAACGCCAAATTATACTGTTTTAGGTTCAAAAATATATATTACTCAGGGAGAGCAAGCAGGAGATTTAGTAGAAAATCCAACTGCTGAAACTGAAAAAATTATTAATCAATTTCAACAAAAAGTAAATAAACAACTTGCTATATCTGATTTGATCACTAAAAAGGATCTATTACGTTTTTATGGTAAAGAGAAAAGCGGATTATTGTCTATTAATCCTAAAAAATATAGTTATAAAAATGAACTAGATAGACTAAAAAAAATTGAAAAGCAAAAAAAACAAAATTCAACTAGTCTTTATAGTAAAAATAATAAAAAATCCACTATTGATCTTTACCATACTAAAAGTTATCAAGATTATCAGGTTGATAATGACTCAAAGCTGCAAGAGAGTAAAGCAGATGATAATGCATCAGAAGAATAGGATAGTTACAATTCTGTTTTAGAACAGACTATTTTGTATAAAGTGGTAAGGAGAAATTTATGTGCGGAATTGTTGGTGTTGTTGGAAGCAGGAATGCAACGGATATTTTAATTCAGGGTTTACAAAAATTAGAGTATCGAGGATATGATTCAGCAGGGATTTTTGTAACTGATAAAAACAAAAATTCAGTGTTGGTAAAAGCAGTTGGAAGAATTTCAGCTCTGCAAGAAAAAATTGATATTGAAGTTAATGGCACTTCAGGAATTGGACATACGCGTTGGGCAACGCATGGTAAACCAAGTAAGATTAATGCGCATCCTCATGTATCAGCAAACTCTCGCTTTGTTTTGGTTCATAATGGAGTTATTGAGAATTTTAAAGAGTTAAAAGAAAGGTATCTTACAGATGATAAACTTGTTAGTAAGACTGATACAGAGATTGCTGTTCATTTAATTGGTAAATTGATTGAAGAAGGGAATTTATCAGTGGTTGAAGGGTTTAGGAAAGCATTGAAATTGCTTGAAGGCTCTTTTGCTTTTGCTTTGATGGATAGAAAAGATTCTGAGATTATTTATGTAGCAAAGAATAAATCTCCGTTATTGATTGGTTTAGGTAATGGCTACAATATGATTTGTAGTGATGCGATGGCAATGATTCGCGAAACTAATCGTTTTTTGGAGCTTTATGATGAAGAGATGGTGATTGTTAAAAGAGATTCGGTAAAAATTATGGATGCTAATGGTACTGTTGTGAAACGGAAACCTTATATAGCAAAACTAGATTTATCAGATATTGGCAAAGGGGCATATCCATATTATATGCTAAAAGAAATCGATGAGCAGCCAGCAGTGATGCGTAAAATTATGCAGAAGTATATAGCTAATACTAATCCTCATCAGATGAAAGTAGAGCAGGAAATTTTAGAAGCAGTTGTAAAGGCAGACCGAATTTATGTTATTGCAGCTGGTACAAGCTCTCATGCAGGCTGGGCTGCAAAAGCTTTTTTTGAGCAACTAACAAAAACGCCGGTAGAAATTTGTCTTGCTTCTGAGTTTGGTTATAATACTCCATTGTTATCAAAGAAGCCACTCTTTATTTATATTTCACAATCAGGGGAAACGGCAGATAGTAGACAAGTTTTGGTAAAGATGAAAAAGCTTGGATATAAAGCCTTAACAATTACTAATGTGCCAGGTTCAACCTTATCACGGGAAGCGGATTATACACTATTGCTTTACGCAGGCTCTGAGATTGCTGTTGCTTCTACTAAAGCCTATACAGCACAGATTGCGGTAATGGCAGTACTTGCAAAAGCAGTAGGTGAATATATTGGAAATTCAGTAGCGAGAAGTTTTAATCTGCTTCAAGAATTATCATTGGTGGCGAGTGCTATTGAAGCATTGTTAACAGAAAAAAAACAAATTGAACAAAAAGTATATAAACATTTGCAAAACACCAGAAATGCTTTTTATATTGGTCGTGGTGCTGATTATTACGCTTCAATGGAAGCAGCTTTGAAATTAAAGGAAATTTCTTATATTCAGTGTGAGGGCTTTGCAGCTGGAGAGTTAAAGCATGGAACAATTGCCTTAATTGAAGAAAGAACTCCTGTACAAGCATTGATTAGTAATAAAGAAATAGCCTCGCACACTAGAGGAAATGTCATGGAGGTAGTTTCGCGTGGAGCAAAGGTTTTAACAATTGTTTCACAAGACTGTGCTCAAAAAGAAGATGACATCGTTGTGCAAATAGTTCATCCATTTTTAACTTGTATTACAATGGTAGTGCCAACGCAGTTAGTGGCTTATTACGCTACTTTGCAAAGAAAATTAGATGTTGATAAACCGCGAAATTTGGCAAAATCAGTGACAGTAGAATGAAAGCTTATCTTGATGATCTTAAAGTCTGTTTATGATCTTTACTGAAAAGACGAGTAAACAGACTCTTACAAATTGTCTAATAAAATTTCACCTATTTAGAGATTGCAAGCAAGCTTTCAAAAAATGTTGGAAAAGAAGTTGCTATAGCTTCTGAGCGCTCTAATTTTACCTGCGCATCATAAACTAAAAGAGCAGCAATTTGTAGCACCATTCCGATGCGATGATCTCCGTGAGAACTAACTTTTCCACCATGCAATTTTGTTTTTCCGCGAATAATTAAGCCGTCATTGGTAGGTGTTATATCTGCCCCTAATTTTTGTAATTCACACGCTAAAGTATCAATACGATTGCTTTCCTTTACTTTTAGCTCTTCGGCATTCTTAATAACGGTTACACCTTGGGCTTGTGTGGCTAATAAAGCAATGATTGGTAATTCATCAATTAAACGCGGAATAATTGCCCCGCTAATTTCTACAGCTTTAAGGTCACTAGTTTCAACAACGATATCTCCAGACTTTTGATCTTGACCTTTATAAGAATTTACAATGATTTTCCCTCCCATTGTTTTAATGACATCAATAATTCCTGTACGTGTTTCATTTAAACCAACATTGGTTAATTTAATCTTACTATTTGGAATAATTAATCCAGCAACCATAAAAAAGGCTGCAGATGAAATATCTCCTGGTATTACAACTTTTTGACCTTTAAGATTTTGCGGACCAGTTAAACGAATTTCTTTTCCTTGAAAATGAATCTGTCCACCAAATTGTTTAATCATCTCTTCTGTATGATTACGTGTAATTTCTTTTTCAAGAATGACACTCTCACCTTGAGCTTGCAGTGCTGCAAAAAGTAGTGCTGATTTCACTTGAGCACTTGCAACTTTCATTTGATAATAAAGAGGTTTAAGATTTTTCGTTCCTAAAATGCTAAGTGGCAAAAATTCTGTATTATTTATTCCAGAAGCAATAACACCCATTTTTTGCAATGGCAACAATATGCGATTCATTGGACGCTTTGATAAAGATGCATCCCCAAATAAAGTCACTTTAAAATCACTTCCTGCCAAAATTCCACTTAACAAGCGAATCGTTGTTCCGGAGTTTCCCATATCAACTGGCGCTTTTGGTTTTTTTAATCCTTTAAAGCCTTTACCATAAACATAAATGATGCTTCCTGTATCTTTTATCTCAACCCCTAAAGCTTTAAGAGCATTTATCGTACTTAAACAATCTTTAGCATGCAAAAAATTATGAATTTCTGTCACACCTTCAGCGATACTACCAAACATAATGCTTCTGTGACTTATTGATTTGTCTTTTGGAATTTCAAGAAAGCCTTGAAGTCCCTTACTATTTGTTTTTAATTTCATGAATTCTCCATCGTTTTAAGAACTTAGCCATTTATATAGTTTATTGTTAAATTACAATTAAATTTAGAGGAAATTAATTCATTTCAACTCTTTATTAATTCTAATTTTTTGAAAAATCTTTCTAATAATATTTTCAACAATTATAGCAATCACAATTCCTAAGCCTGTTTGGATAATATTGTTTGGTACTTGTGCTATGGATAGCGTCCACCCATAAAGAAAATTTCCACTTAATGCATAGCCTGCAACCATCATTAAACTGCCTAAAATAAAATGGTAAACGTGAGAGTTTCTCTTAGATAAAAAATTTTTTTTCAAACTCCATCCTACAATAAAGCCTTGAAGAGCATGAATGATTAAAGAGAAAAACATCCATTCGTAAGCTCCGCTTAAAAAATCAATTAAAAAACCACTAAAAGCCCCAACAACTAAACCACTACTTGGACCAAAAAACAAAGCTGTTACAAAAACACCCGCATCGCACATCGGTGTAAAAATACCAACCGGTGTTTGAATTTTAATAATTATGCCCAAAACAATCACAAACGAGCTTAAAATTGCTAAATAAACCAATTGACGAATTTTGATACTACTTTTCACGCTTTTTACTCCCAAAAAATCTTTGCGCACCCTGCCATACATTGCCATGCTTTTCATCTATCCAAAGGCCGTGAAAAATTCCATTATAAACAAATACTTTGGCTTGTTTGATACTAGCAAGTATATCCACTCCCTTAACCATCATCGCTAAAATAACAGAAGCAAAAGTGCATCCTGCACCATTATTAGTATTTTGTAAAATTTTTGGAAGCTTTAAAATATGGATTTTATTGCCATCAAAAAAAACATCAACTGCATCTTTACCTAAAATACGCGCTCCACCTTTAATAACTACGTTTTTTGAACCATATTGTGAAAGTTTGACTGCAATTTCTTTCATATCTAATGATGTGTTAATTTTTTTTTTAGAAAACAATTCTGCTTCTAATAAATTAGGCGTAATTAAATCTACAAATGGGAAAATCAACTCTTTCATTGCTGCAATAATTTCTGTAATATCCACTTTTACATCTTCTTTAAAAATTAGAACTGGATCGACAACTACAATCATCTCAGGATTTTCTTGAAGCAGTTTACTAACAATTTTGATAATTTCTACTGAAGGTAACAAACCTAGCTTAATCCCCTTAATATCTGTTAATGAGAAAATCGTTGTTAGCTGTTCACACAAAATAGATTTAGCTACGGGATAAATACAAATATTGCCGCAGCTTTCCGTTACAATACTAGTAATGGCTGTAAAAGCTAACAGCCCATACTCATGAAATGTTGCTAAATCTGCCTGCAAACCACCGCCAGCAAGGGTATCACTACCGGCAATCGTCACTATCTTTTTAGGCACTTTACCCCTCCTATTGCTTTTTATTGCCTTAATTTTAGCAAAAAACACAACTTTTTACAGAATTTTTGATGCAGTTTTTTTAAAGTTTTGGCAATACTTTTCAGCAAAATTTGACAAAGCAGATGTAATGAAAGGTAAATTTTTGTTTATTAGACCTCCTCTGGAACTAGATGTATGAGAATTTCGTTTTCTTTTTCCTTGACGGGGACAGAAAATTCACTTTCGTTCATTTTCTTTTATCCATCACCTAGAAGCCGTGCCTCTAGTGTCAAAAAGCCTCGAAATAAAAACACGTATCTTTAAGTTTTTTTCCTTGTATTAAGAAAAAATTGAAATGAATTCTCCTTATACCCTAGTTTCAGAGGAGATTTATTATTTTTAACCCATTTTGGTGATTTTTTATTTCTCCTACTAAAATTTTAGGAAATAGAGCATTTGTTAAGGTTACTAAAGCGCACGATGCTCTCACACAGGAGAGTTTTAACCTTAAAACATAGGAGAGATGGTATTGTGATACAGTTAGCTAGAGGGAAGAAAATTTATGACGTGGAACATTTAAAATATATGGATGATTATCATTTGAGCTAAGAGCTGTTAACAATCTTCAGTAAAATGATAAGTTTCACGTAAGTGCACAATTTAAAATGTTTGAAGGGAAGAAAAATAATTGCTAAAAAGGCAGAAAAGTTTTGCAAAAGATTATGCAGGAGGCATTCTTTATTTAGTACCAACACCAATTGGAAATTTAGAAGATATTACAATGAGAAGCCTTAAAATTCTTTCTGAGGTGGATAGAATTGCTAGTGAAGATACGCGCAATACCTTAAAATTATTAAATCATTTTCGGATTAAAAAGCAGCAAATTAGCTTGCATGAGTATAATATTAAAAAGCGTATTATACAACTGCTATCAATGCTTAAAGCAGGGGAAAGGATCGCGCAAGTAAGTGATGCAGGTATGCCTTCAATTAGTGATCCAGGTTTTGAGTTAGTATATGCTTGCATTCAAGAAAATATTCCTGTGATATCTTTACCAGGAGCAACGGCTGGGATAACGGCTTTGATTGCTTCAGGACTTTTACCTCAGCCGTTTTTCTTTTATGGTTTTTTACCGCGAAAAAGAAAAAAGCAGCTAAAAGTGTTAGATACTCTAAGGAAACGTAAAGAAACTCAAATTTTTTATGAATCACCTTTTCGTATAAAAGGTACGCTTTTAAATATCCTAGAAGTTTATGGAAATCGTAATATTGTGTTGTGCCGCGAATTAACGAAATTTTATGAAGAGTATTTGCGTGCACCATGCTCAGAGATCTTAAAAGAGTTAAAGATTAAGCCGATCAAAGGAGAATTATGTTTATTGGTATCTGGATATTTTGATAAGGGGGAAGATGCAGAAAATTGGAAGCTTTTTTCTGTAGAAGAACATGTTAAAAGATTTTTACAAGAAAATGATTATGATGCAAAAACAGCGATAAAAGAGGTCGCAAAATTAAGAGGTATAAGAAAACAAGAAGTATACGCAGCTTATTATAAAAAATAAGAAAAAATGTAATAAAATTTATTAATAAAAATTGTCAATAAAAAAATTAATAAAAGTTTGCATGAATTTTAAATTATGCTATACTGACAAGGTAATTTTCATGATGAGATTTAAGTAGTTGTTTTTCATGAACACCTCCTAAGTCAACATCAAGTAATAATTGCACTAAATTAATAAATGTGTGTAAGCACATAAGGAGGAATTTGCTCATGGCAACGGGTACGGTTAAATGGTTTAACGCAGAAAAAGGATTTGGATTTATTACTGGAGAAGATGGAGAAGATGTATTTGTACATTTTTCAGCTATTCAAAGTGATGGTTTCAAATCATTGGAAGAAGGCCAATCAGTGACTTTTGATGTTGAAGAGGGAGCTCGTGGACCTCAGGCTTCTAATGTCGTTAAAGTATAGTTAGAAACATTTGATGTCATAAAATAGATGTAAATTTAATTTTTGATTTTAACCTTATAACTTCGTTAGTTACTATAACGAGTTGTAAGGTTTTTTTGCTGTTAAAGTAAATTTTGATTGTATAAAGATATGATAAAAAAATCAAAAATTAATCCTTACCATATTATTTGATGCTTTTTTGTACCACATAATTGTCTGTGATAGAATTGATGCAAAATCAAAGGAAGGAGGAAGTGAGTTCCTCACGCAAAGCTATGAGATTAAAAAAAGGTAAACGTAAATCTTTTCGTTTTCCCATCTATGATGATATAGAAAGTTTAAAGTTAAAGGTCCAAAAGAGTCATCGGATTATTTTTGAAGGAGACGATTTTATAACTAATCACATTCATGATCGGCCAAATCTACCAAAGGAAAAATCCGCTACTGTCGATTCATATGATACTGATCATGTATATAAAAATAAAGTTTCTTCTGATACTAGGACACCTCAAATTACTATAAATAGTTCAAATAATGAAGCGATGAAAATTAATCGCCCAACTTCTAAACGTTTTACAAAAGCTCAATATGTGAGTAGTAAAGATATGAATAAGCAACCTCTTTATCATGCAAAGAAGTATACGGCCTTTCAAAATAAAAATTGGGGAAAGGATATTGTTGCGAAAAAAAAAGAAGCTAGGCGTGATTATATTTCAGAATTGCAATATAAAAATTCAAGAACAACAAAAGAACAGTCTTTTAGAGATAATGATCGTTTTTTTTCCCGAATGAAAAAAACACCTGCTTCATTAAGCATAAAACATGAAAAATCAATATTCACTAAAGATGAATTGCTTTCTTCTATGCGTAAAGATTTAGGAAGTTTTATTTTATTTGATGATGAAAAATTGCCTTTAAATCTAAAAAGTGAGCAAAAAATGCAATCAGAATTAGGAACAAAGAGTGCTGTTAATCGAAAAAAAAATGAGCCAATCCTAAAAGATAAAAGTCAAACAGAGACTTTTTCAACAATGCAAGGGAAAAAATCGATAATTTCTATAAAAGAAAAGGCTAAAGATAGGCAGTCGCGTGTGTTAGATCGTGGATTAGCAGGTATTTTTGAAGAAGAGTCTAAGGGAATAGATAAAGTTAAAAATAAATTTTTTTCTGATTAAATTTTAAGGAGATTAAAATTGGATAAAAAAATAACCTATTTTTTTACAGGAATAAAAGGCTCAGGAATGAGTGCTTTAGCTTTAGTCTTAAAACAAATGAAGTTTCAAGTAGCAGGAAGTGATTTAGAGCAATATTTCTTTACTCAACATGCCTTAAAGGCAGCAGGTATAAAGATTTTTCCATTTAGTGCAAATAATATCAAGCCTAATATGGAAATTATTTTGGGCAATTCATTTGAAGACGATCATAAAGAAGTAATACGAGCAAAAGAGTTGGGCGTAAAAGTAACGCGTTTTCATCATTTTTTGGGAAAGCTTATTAAGCCTTATATCAGCATTGGTGTAGCTGGTGCTCATGGCAAAACATCAACGACGGGCCTTCTTGCCCATGTTTTAAGCAAAATAGTTCCTACAAATTTTTTAATTGGCGATGGAACAGGCGTTGGTAATTCTAAAGCTAAATATTTTGTTTTTGAATCCGATGAGTATAAACGACATTTTCTAGCTTACCATCCGGATTATACGATTATTACTAATATTGATTTTGATCATCCAGATTATTATCATTCTCCTAAAGATTTTTTTGTGGCTTTTAAAGCCATGGCCAAACAAGTTAAAAAAGGAATATTTGCATATGGAGAAGATCCTTATTTACGTCAAATACAAGTTAGTGTACCGATTTTTTACTATGGAATAGCAAAAAATAATGATTTTATTGCTCGTAATATTTATCGAACAATTAAGGGTTCTTCATTTGATGTTTATTTTTATGATGAATTTATCGGTCATTTTCAAGTACCAACATATGGGCATCATAATGTCATGAATGCCTTAGCAGTAGTGGCTTGTGCTTATCAGCTTGGTTTGGACCAAAAGAAAACTTTTGAGCAAATCCTAATTTTTAAAGGTGTAAAGCGACGTTTTTGTGAAAAAATAGTGAAAAATACAGTTATTATTGATGACTTTGCTCATCATCCAACAGAGATTAGAGCAACACTTGATGCTGCCAGGCAAAAATATCCGGAAAAAAAAATTATTGCTGTTTTTCAACCGCATACTTATTCTCGAACAATTGCTTTGTTAGATGAATTTGCTAGGAGTCTAGATTTAGCTGATTATGTTTTTTTAGCTGATATTTATGGATCTGCCAGGGAAAAAAGTGGCAAAATTTCGATTGAAGATTTAAGAGCAAAATTAACAAAAGAAGAAGTGATTATTTCTGAAAGAAACATTTCCGCTTTGTTAAAACATCGCAAAGAAGTGCTTATTTTTATGGGAGCAGGTGATATTCAAAAATTTGAGAGAGCATTTGCAAAGTTATTGTAATCAATCCTTCAAATGTTTAAAATCATTTCAACATCCAGCCACCATCTATTGGAATTATCGCACCTTGCATATAATTAGCCTTTTTACTAGCAAGAAATAAAGTTAAATCAGCTACTTCACAAGGTTTGGCCCAACGACCTAAAGGCGTTTCTTTTGCTATTTTGCAGGCGTTTTTTCCATCTTTTGCAAAATCAGCAGCATTCATCGATGTTTTTATCGCACCTGGTGCAATTGCATACACTTTAATACCTTTTTTGGCATAATCAAGTGCTAATTGTTTTGTAAAACCAACAATTGCATGCTTACTTGTTGTATAAGCAACTCCGCCACCACCAGCCACTAAACCTGCAATTGAGCTCATATTGATAATGACACCACTACCTTTTTTTAACATTAAAGGTAAAAAAACTTTTACCAAAAGAAACTGCGAGCTAACATTTGTTGCGAATACTTTATTCCAACTTTCAAATGTTATTTCTTCAATTGTCGCATAAGCATCTAAAATACCTGCTGTATTTAGTAAAATATCGATTGTTTTGATTTCTTTTTTTAATTTTTTTACTTGTGAAATATCTGAAATATCTGCTTGCAAAAAGGAAAAAGAAGAGCCATAGTTTTGATCTAACTTTTCTTTTTTGGACATCAACCTTTTATCGACCACAAAAACTTGTGCTCCTGCTTTTAAAAAAGCTTTTGCTTGAGATAGTCCAATACCAGAAGCTCCACCTGTTACGAGTACACGTTTGCCTAAAAACTCACTCATTAAACTTACTCCTTAACCAATATCTAATCTTTCACTAAAACATCACAAGGTGTAGGGCTTAACATCAAATCTTCTTCTTTTTTGAAAAGGATTTTTCTATACATGCACTTTACTTTTCTAATTCCAATCTCACTCCTAAGCCAGTTAAGATTTCATTGGTTATGGTACCGCTTTTTTTTGCTATATTCTCACTATGCGTCATCACTGTGATCATTTCACTCACTTGAATATCAAAAATAGCGGACAAATCCACCAACAACAAATCCATGCAAATTCTACCAATTTGTGGAATCTTTGCCTTTTTGTAAGATAATTTAAAACCAGTATTGGAAAGATTACGCGGCACGCCATCAGCATAACCAATTGAAACAATACCTACTTTGGCATTTTGTTTTAAACATACATCCAAACCATAGCCAACAAATTCACCTGCTGCTATATCTTTGATAGAAATTAATTTTGCTTCAATCTTTACCACAGGATGTAAATCAATCTTTAACTTCGTTTGGTCATTTTGTAAACTTAATGCTCCGTACAAAATAATTCCTGGTCGCACATAATCATAGTTCAGCTCAGGATAGTTCAAAATTCCATAACTTGCTTGTAAGTGCGTTATTCCATAGTCTATTCCTAATTCTTCTAAATCTTTTAACAAAGTATCAAATGTTTGAATCTGCCTTTTCGTTCTTTTTACTGACTCTTCATCTAGTGAATCAGCTGAACCTAAATGTGAAAAAATGCCTTCACAAGCTAGATATTTCATTTGATAAATTTTTTTAATTAAAATCGCATTAGGATCTAACCCTAAACGATGCATGCCGGTATCAATTTTTACATGGCAACGGATGCTTTTTTGTTGTTTATTTAGCTCTTGAGCATGCTTCAAGCTAATAATCGCTTGGATAAGATGATATTTTTGCAGCAGTTTTACTTGATTTGACGCAGTATATCCTAAAACTAAAATTTCTCCTTGGATTCCAACGCGCCTTAGCTCAATGGCTTCTTGCAAAGTTGCTACGGCAAAAAAAGAAATACCTAGCTTCTCCAATTCTTTTCCACAAATAATAGCTTCACTGCCATAGGCATTAGCTTTTAAAATAGCTATAATTCTTGTTTTTTCAGGAATACATGAAGAAATTGCTTTGACATTTTTTGCTAAATTTTTTGTGGAAATAATTTTGGTTGCGCGTGAAGTAAAAAAAGTTTTTGTAGTCGATTTAAATTTTCTTTTAAGTGACAGTAAGAAATTAGTTAAAAAGATCGTTCCCAATAAGACAAAAAGAAAATTGATCAGACTATTTGAAAAGATTGGTACAACTTTTCCTACAAAGTGGATAAAAGCAATCATAAACGGATGCAAAAGATAAATCCCTAAAGCTTTCTCTTTTGTTTGAGAAAATTTAAAAGGCGGCTGCCAGTTTAGTAAAAATTGAAAGAAGAAATACATAACAATAGGAAGCGTTAAATACATGCTATCATGTCGTACTTTGGTAAAATGATGAAGTAAAAAACTTTCCATCAATAAAGCAGCTAAATTGCACATTAACGCAAAAATATTCCGATTTTTCTTACGTTTTTGATAAATCATTGCTCCTAAAACTAAAAATACAGGAGCAAAAAAAAGACCATTTCTTGTGTAATCAAACAGTATAAAACCTACTTTATAAAAATTTCCTATTCCAGGTAAATGCCCAAAAACTTTATAATAGCTATCGCCACCCAGTCCGATTAAATACAGAAAAACACTTAGAATAAAACTTTTTTGAAGCGATAAAAAACAAATCATGACTATGCTCAGCAATAAACCAATAATAGCAGCCGAAAAATACCATAAGTGGTATAAAGTTCCATCAAAAGTAAGTTGTTTAACGATCTGAAAAAAAGTGCTTGATAGACGTAAAGTGTCATTATAAAAGGAAAGCGGTAGATAAAAAATAATTGCAATTCCATAAATTTTTAAAATTTTCCATAAATTCTGTTTAATTTTCCACATCTTCGGATAATATGGCTCACATGCAAATGGTCCCAATAAAAAATATCCGGTAACCATCAAGAAAAACGGAACAGCAATACGAAAAAGTGTTAATGTCACTAAATTATCAAACTCATGATTAAGAAAAGCAAAGGGAAAGGTGTGGATTGCAACAACCATTATTGCTGCAAAAATACGGAACTGTTCAATCCCTTCATTCTTTTTATCATTATGCATACTTTCCACTCCAATAATTCATAAACTCGTGATTTTCTTCCAACACCCACTTTTGTCCTTGAATAATCTAACTATGCGGTATACCAACATAACGAAAATGCCATGGTTCATAGGCAATTTTTGTCTTATCAGTTTTTTTTTTCGGATAACGTAGAATAAAGCCAAAATTGATCATCTCTTTTAAAAGTTTTTCAACAATCAATCGACCTGCAAACGTCGGAGTAATTACATCGTTTTTAACACCTGCAAGTCCTAAATCAACAACTAACCCTGTTTGATGCTCACTCTCTTAAGACTTAGCAACAAATTGTTGTGTAAACGCTAAACCATTTTCTATGATTGAATCTTAATAAAGTCTCTCTTGCTCAAAATAATCACGATAACCGCTCATTACAGTAATCTCATTTTGCCCATCAATAAAATGAATCAACAGTTCTAAATACTTGGCTAAAGTTTTTTCAACCAAAATGTTTTCCGCTGTAAAAGGAACGTGGACTAATCTTTGTGGTTTGTAATTATAGGGCAAAAGATGAGTTTCGTTGACTAAAAAAGAATAGGCCTCCTCTGAAATTAGGGTATAAAGAGAATTCGTTTCAATTTTTTCCTGAGATAAGGAAAAAAACTTAAAGATACGTGGTGCTATTTTGAGGCTGTTTGACGATGTATCGGGGAAAAAGAAGACGAAGTTCTCATACATCTACTTTTCGAGGAGGTCTAATAATTCATTATGTTTGTTCCTCTTTCGCCAAGTCAATAAGCCTTTCAACTAAATTTTTATATGAAATGCCAATCGCTCTCATCATACTAGGGAAACGTGAATGATTGGTAAAGCCTGGCATCGTGTTGATTTCATTTAAATAAATTTCTTCATCAAAAGTTATAAAAAAATCAATTCGTGCCAATCCTGTACAACCTAAAAATTGATATAAATGTTTTGCATATTTTTTTACTCGATCTGCTATTTTTGCTGAAATTCTGGCAGGCAGTACAATTTTAGCAGAAAGCAGCTGATATTTTTCTGTATAATCAAAAAAGTCACTTGCCAGTTCAATCTCATCTAGCTCACCGACAAGAAGCTCTTCATTACCCAAAATCCCACAACCCACTTCAAAACCAGCCACTGCTTTTTCAATGGTAATTACTTTATCAAATTTTGCTGCTTTCTTTAATGCTGTCTTTAATTTTGAAAAATCACAAACTTTGCTAATTCCTTTAGAAGAACCTCCACATTTGGGTTTGACAAAGACAGGAGAGCTAACTTTGTTGTAAAAATCATAAATTTTTTGCATTTTATAATTTTTAGCAGAAACTTGAATGGAAGGTGTTACCATAATTTTTAAACTTTTTGCCAAATAGTGCAAAATAGCCTTATCCATACAAATCGCCGAAGCAAGTGTATTGCAACCAACATAGGGAAGCTTTATCATTTCAAAAATACCTTGAATCTGCCCATCTTCACCTGATCCACCGTGCAATACAGGAAATAATACGTCAACTTTTAGATATTTTTGACGATCCAATAAAAAGAAACCACGCTTGTTTGTATCAAGAAAAATTCGTTCACATTTTTCAAAAATAAACCAATGATCTTCCTTTATATCTTTATTTTCTCCAGTAAAATAGTACCAATCGCCATCTCGTGTAATCCCTATCTTTAAGATTTCATACCTCTCTTGATCTAGTGCCTCCAAAACAGAATATGCTGACTCTAGGGAGACTTCGTACTCTGGTGAGTCTCCGCCAAAAATAACACCGATTTTCTCCATAAAACCTCCAAAATGAAAATTTTTTTCTTAGTACTTTAATTTTAATAAGCTCATTGATTGCTTTTGGTTAGTAACAATTTGTTGAAGGAATAAAATATGAAATGGAGCCGAGGGGAGTTGAAACCCTGTCCAAACACCTTGATGCGTTAATCTTTATACTCATAATTGTGCAATTTTAATTTCATGTAGGTCGAATGTTACACAACAATATCTACTTTGCTAGTATGATAGTCTCTTTTAAACACTGCAGACGAAAATACCTGTCGAATCCGTAACGACCCTGAAAGACAAAATGCGAAAATTTTTATTGCTTTAATTAGTATAGCAATTTTGAATGAATTTTTCTGCCTGTCAAATTACCTAATTCATTTATCCATCATCCATTTTACAAATTAATTTTCCTTACATTACATTAAATATAATTTACTGACTAGTAGGTAAAACATACTAATTTGCCAAGGAGAAAATTATAAAGCAAACCCAGTTACTAAAAGGAGTGCTAGAAGGCTGTGTATTATCCATCATCTCAAAAGAAGAAATCTATGGATACGAACTAGTTCAAAAGCTTAGAAAAAAAAGGGTTTCATAAAATTATTGGCGGAATAATTTATCCATTACTGCAAAAATTAGAAAAGCAAGACTTTATCAAAAGTTATATCTTACCTTTTCCTGAGGGACCGAATTGTAACTATTTTTCATTAACAAAGATTGGGGAAATACAGTTGTTTAGCTTTAAAAAGCAATGGAGGGAGCTGGTTCAAAAAGTAAAACTTATTTTGGAGGAAAGCAATGAAGACAAAAAAATTAATTGCACAAAACAATCACTTGCGTGAGCAATTAACACCTGAAAATAATACTTATTATGAAAAAATATTAGTTTATATTCGTACAGGAAACTTTTTTAAAGATGAAAAAGAATCAGAGCAAATTTTATTAGAAATTCTTCAAGATATCTTACTTGTTCAAAAAAATGAAGAAAGTGCTGCAAACTATTTTGGAAAAAATCCAAAAGAAATTGCCGATGAAATCTTAGCAAGGCTTACACCTAAGAAACTGAGTAAAGAAAATATCACCCTTTTCTTTGAAATTTTAGGAATTACTGGATTTTACGTCTTTGTTTTTAAGCGTTACAAAAAAACGAAATTTGATCATGCTGAATAAAAGTAATCATTATGTATTTATATCTTGGTGAAAAATCCTTGCCAACAAAAAGAAAAATTCGTCTATATCAAAGTCAATCTAGCTGAACGTCCAGCTACCATCTATTGGAATTATCGCACCTTGCATATAAATAGTCTTTTTACTAGCAAGAAATAAAGTTAAATCAACTTACTTCACAAGGTTTTATCCAACGACCTAAGGATGTTTCTTTTGCTATTTTGCAGGTGTTTTTCCATCTTTTGCAAAATTAGCAGCATTCATCAATGTTTTTATCGCACCAGGAGTAATTAATTGCATATACTTGAATGCCTTTTCTGGTATAATCAAGTGCTAAATTATTTTGTAAAACCAACAATTGCATGCTCACTTGCTATATGAACATCACCACCAACCTACTGAATTTGCAATTAAGCTCATATTAATAATGGCACTAGAACCTTTTTCTAGCTTATTTCCAAAAATCATCAAAAACTGTTATCGGTAAATGTCGTTTATGTTGTGTTTTCTTCCACCAATTTTCAATCACTGTTTGGGTTTTTGAATCAATGGCTTTGCCTTCTGTATAATCATCAATCTCTTCATATGTTACGCCTAATACCACTTCATCTGAAATCCCTGGCTTTTTATCTTCCAAATCTGCAGTAGGAACTTTTTGATAAATTTTAATATCTGCTCCTAGACTCATAAGTAAAGCTTTACCTTGACGTTTATTTAGACGAAAAATTGGCAATAAATCCGTACCACCATCACCATATTTTGTAAAAAACCCCATCATACTTTCTGCAGCGTGATCCGTTCCTAACACAATCCCAGAGTTACCATCAGCAATCGCATATTGCGTAATCATCCTCTGTCTTGCTTTAATATTTCCTTTCATAAAATCATGCACTTTAATACCCGCAGCAGATAAAATCGCTACTTGTGCCTCAACAGGCTCTTTAATATTCACTGTTAACAGTTGATCTGGCTTAATAAAGAATAAAGAACGCTTAGCATCTTCTTCATCTATTTGCTTTGCGTAAGGCAGGCGCACAGCAATAAATTGATAACTTTTATCCTTACTTTCTTTACGCATCTCTTCCATCGCAAGTTGTGCTAAACGCCCAACTAACGCTGAATCTTGACCTCCTGAAATACCTAAAACAAAAGTCTTAATAAAAGGAAATTTATGTAAAACTTCTTTCATAAAATCAATTGATCTGCGAATCTCAACTTGAGGGTCAATTATCGGTTTAACACCTAACTCTTTAATAATTTTCTCTTGAAGTATCATCTTCATCATCCTCTCAGTCAAATTTCACCACTCATTGTATCACAAAGATATCGTCAATTAACTTAAAAAAATTAGTACATATCGATTTTGATCTTCAAGCGAAGAATGATTTATTTTCGTCAAAGCAAAAAATTTGCCTTAAAACTTGTTACGATCCTACCTAACTATGTTTGCGTTCTTATTTCAAGGTTGGCAAACACAATAAAAAGACGAACTTTTTTAAGGTCGTCTTTTTATTAATTAAGGCGGGGCAAGTAATAATTTATCTACGATATAACCTACGTGTTCGTGCTTTTAATTCCATATTTTGCCAATAAGTATCAAGAAAAACTTGTAAGTTATTAAATTGATTGTTTTCATACCCTTCACGAGTGAAGGAGATTAATGCATTTTCCAATGATGCCTCTAGACTAGGCGTAAATATATATGCACAAGAGCGGATCCCAGTACTAACAGGGATTATTTTACATTTGCAACATTTAAAAGATTTAAAGGATGACCTTGTAGTACGGCGCTTAGTTGACTTTCCATTATACTTGTTTCTTTTTCATATCTTATTCCTGAGATAAGGTTATTCATAAACTTTGCTTCAAAAACTTCTTTTGGCTTTTCTGTTTCATTTACTATTTATTCAATACTTTTATCTGTTAATTTCACATTAAATAATGCTACTTTTTGGCCTACTCTACATTCTCCTACAGGAATGGATAAATTGAAATTCTTTGAGTTTTGTAAAATTAAGTTGACGGTAATTAAAAAACCTGTATCTGGCTTTTTATTAACAATTTTTTTAGAAGATGCCTTTACTTTTTGATACAATCTTCTGGTAAGTTTATGTAAGGAATATTTTGAGCTTGCTTCTCTACTTCTGATTTCAGCCAACTATTTTCCCTTATAGGAGATATACGCTATCCTTTGTTTGTTGAGTCATACAATGACCTACGACGCTAAAACTAAACACTGCTACACAACTTAACATTAATCCCATGAAGCTTGTGAATTTACTGGAGTAACGTGTACTGGGTTTCCCACGACACTACAAATATTATTCATTTCTTGATCGACAACTTGTTCAGAATTGTCGAAAAGCAAACCTTGACAGGCACGCGAAGTTCCATTGATAAACCCTTGCTGCCATGTTTGAATTAAAGTAGGAAGAGGAGCTAGTCCAAACTTCCTTTCAAACATAGGCAATACAACGTTTACACTTCTTACATTATTTATTTGCCCCCACTAAACAAGAGGTAAAAAACAATTACATGCCCTACCAGCTAATGCTGGGCAAGCTGCAGCTATATGCCCATAACCTCCAGCTTCTGTTAAAAAATGACCGATCTTATTTATAAATTCACTCTGGCGTGGTAAGGATGTCCTACAATACTATTTTAGAATACGTGATCCTACACCATGATGTATTTCTTTGCTCCACAAACAACCATTACCATTTATTTCACGATCATGCCACAAATCATAACTTGTTGTTACAGGAACAGCTAATGTTAAATTACTAAAAAAGATAAATATCCAACTGATACTTAAATAGTAAAGTGCAAATTTTACTTTTAAGCAGATTTATTAAATTTTTCTCTTTTTAATTTTTTTCATTCCTTTCTTTATTTTATCCCCCTACTATATAAGTCAATTAAATTAATAATATGAATTATAGCTGCATCTGTTAAAAATTTTTAGTAGATATTTGAGAGAATTATTCTCAAATCAAAACAGAAAATCCTTACATTAATAAAAATTTTTCGAAAACGATATTACCGATCAGCATTCCTTTTTTACTTAATGCTATATATCTTCCATTATCACAAAGTAAGCCGCATTCAATTAACTTTTTACTAATTTCACCATAAATTTCTGAAAAAGAAATACCAAATTTTTCTAAAAAATGTTGTTTTGACACACCAGAAATTTTACGCAAACCTAAAAACATTTCTTCTTCCATCTGATTTTGCAAGCTTAACTTTTCTTGCTTGACTATAGGCAACTTAAACTTTTTTAATGAAGCTAAAAAGGGCTGAATTGGCCCGTGATTTTTATAGCGAATATTGCCAATATATCCAGCAGCACCAGCACCAAAACCAAAATAATGCTCATTATTCCAATATCTAAGATTATGCTGACTTTCAAATTTCGGTTTTGCAAAATTAGAAATTTCGTACTGTTTTAAGCCATAATGATACATATAGTCTACTGCCAACTCAAACATATCTGCCGCTAAATCTTCATTAGGAAGTGTTAACTTGCTACCTTTTATACGATTCACAAAAATTGTATGATTTTCTAAAATAAGAGGATAAAGAGAATAATGCGGCAGAGTAAATGATAAAGCCATATCTAAGGTTTCCTTAAAGCTTTTCATTGTTTGATTTGGCAGAGCGTAAATCAAATCAAGCGAAATATTTTTAAAATTTTCACCCTGCAACATTTCAAGCGTTTGCACTATATCTTTAATAGTATGCCGTCTACCAATTTTTCGCAAAAGATTATCATCAAATACTTGAGCACCTAAAGATAAACGGTTAACACCATACTCTCTTATCACTGAAAGTTTTTCTTTTGTTAAATCTAGAGGATTTGTTTCTATTGTGAATTCATTACCTTCAACAAATGGTAAAAATTTTCTTAGCCCTTTTAATAAACATTCAAGTTGCTGTACATTTAAGGAAGTTGGCGTCCCACCACCAATATAAATTGTTTTAATATTTGAAGTTTTTAATGACTTCATTGTTAATTCTATTTCACGCAAAAGAAGCTCAACGTAACTATCTACTGGTTGGCCTTCCAAAAATACTTTATTAAAATCGCAATAATAACAAATATTCTCACAAAAAGGTATATGAATATAAGCTGAAGGCACAAAATATCAACTCTCTTTGCAGCAAAAATAAATGATATGATTTATACGAAAGAGCTGTTAGCATCTTTTTTTGATTTATTAAAATATTTTAATATAGCTCTAAATAAGTTTCTTGTTCCCATTTTGATACACTTTGAGCATAGGATGCCCACTTTTTTAGTTTCGACAAAACCGTTTCAATTGATAACACCGGTATTAAACGATGTAGCTTTTTTCTGGCAGCTAAGAGTCTTCAAATTTTGATAAGCCCAATCTAACAATCAAAATAATAGCTGTCAATAATTTATGTCAGAAAAGTCAACAAAGAATACTTTTTAAAAATTATATGAGGAATATGTCCGTTACACATATTGAATATTAAAGAATGATTTGCTACAATAACACCTGCGTAAAATAATGCAGCAGTTTATTGAATTGTCGTCAACAGTTGTTAAAGTCAAAAATAGCATGATTTTCAAAAAGAATTAGTAACCGTAGCTGCAGAGGTGAAAACGTAAAAACAACTGCACGAAATTAGGAATAAACTATTATTTTACTCCAAAACAAATTATTGGAGGATTGAAAATGTCTCGTTATACAGGGCCTTCTTGGAAAAAATCTCGTCGTTTAGGAATTTCTTTATTAGGAAATGGAAAAGAGTTATTGCGCCGCAATTATGCGCCTGGTCAGCATGGACCAAATACGCGCGTAAAATTATCCGAATATGGCTTGCAACTAGCTGAAAAACAAAAATTGCGTCGTATGTATGGATTAAATGAACGTCAATTTAAAAATCTATTTGTGGCATCATCAAAGATTAGGGAAGGAAAGCATGGTGCCAATTTTATAATTTTATTGGAGTGTCGTTTGGATAATGTTGTTTATCGTTTGGGTTTAGCAACAACACGGCGTGCAGCGCGTCAATTGATTAATCATGGGCATATCATTGTTGATGGCAAACGTGTGGATATTCCATCTTTTCGCGTAAAAGTTGGGCAAATAATTTCTGTCCGTGAAAAATCAAAAAATATAGCAGTGATTAAAGAAGCGGTGAAAGCTCTTGTGTATCGTCCATCATTTATATCATTTGATGCAAAAAAGCTTGAAGGAAGCTTGATACGCCTGCCAAATCGTGATGAGATTAATCCAGAGATTAATGAAGCATTGATCGTTGAATTTTACAATAAACAACTGTAATTCACTATAATTTTGCCATTGAATAATATTTTCTAGCAAAAATTGAATCTCGCCAGACATTTTCAAAAAATGAAGGTGTTTGGCGTATTTTATTAGTGATAATAAAATTTTGCCAGAAAGGAGAAAAACATTTTGACTGAAGATTCTATCAAGGAAATGAATGATCAAATGCGTGTGCGTCGTGAAAAAATGGATGCTTTGCGTAAAATGGGTGAGGATCCGTTTGGACATTGTTTCAAGCGTACATATAATTCAAAAGAATTGCATGGACAATTTGGCAAAAAAACAAAAGAAGAGTTAAATAAGCTAAATGTAACTGCAGTAATTGCTGGGCGGATGATGAGAAAACGCGGGAAAGGTAAGGTTGGTTTTGCGCATTTGCAAGATCGTGAAGGCCAAATTCAGATTTATGTTCGTAAAGATGAAGTAGGTGTTGATGCTTATGCTATTTATAAAAGGGGAGATCTCGGTGATTTTTGGGGTATTACAGGTAAAATAATGAAAACTGATATGGGGGAACTTTCAATCAGAGCTACCAAGGTTGAACTGTTAACGAAATCATTGCGTCCGTTGCCTGAAAAATATCATGGTCTAACAGATGTTGAGCAGCGTTATCGGCAGCGTTATTTGGATTTGATTGCCAATCCCAAGAGTTTTGATCGCTTCGTAAAACGTAGTCAGATTATCTCAGAGATTCGGCGCTTTTTGGATCGTAGGGGCTATCTAGAAGTGGAAACACCTACTCTTCATAATAAAGCAGGTGGTGCTAGTGCGCAACCATTTGTCACTCATCATAATGCACTAAATATAAATCTATATCTTCGAATCGCTTTAGAGCTTCATTTAAAGCGCTTGATTGTTGGAGGTATGGAAAAAGTGTATGAAATTGGTCAAGTTTTTCGTAATGAAGGAATTGATACAACTCATAATCCAGAGTTTACAATGCTTGAAGTATATACGGCTTATACAAATTTTCATGATATGATGAATTTAACAGAAGAGTTGATTTGTCATATTGCTCAAAAAGTTTTAAAAAAGATACAAATTACATATGGTACAGAAAAAATCGATCTTGATACTAAATTTAAACGTGCGCATATGCTTGATTTGATTAAGGAGTTAACAGATGTCGATTTTTGGCCTGAGATGTCTTTAAAAGATGTGCGTTCTTTAGCTAAAGAGCATCAAATTGAGATTGAAGATCACATGGAAGTTGGCCATATCATCAATGAATTTTTTGAAAAATTTGTAGAAGAAACATTGATTCAGCCTACATTTGTGTATGGGTATCCAGTTGAAATTTCGCCTTTAGCTAAGAAAAATGCTGAAGATATGCGTTTTACTGATCGATTTGAGTTATTTATTGTGGGGCGTGAGTTTGCCAATGCATTTACGGAATTGAATGATCCGATTGAGCAAAGAGCACGTTTTGTGCAGCAGGAGCGTGAAAGAAAAGCAGGTAATGATGAAGCCCATGGCTTAGATGAAGATTTTTTAGAAGCTTTAGAATATGGTATGCCGCCAACAGGAGGGTTAGGCCTTGGAATCGATCGCTTGGTGATGTTATTAACTAATGCTTTATCGATTCGCGATGTTTTACTGTTTCCAACGATGCGTTGAAGATAAAACAATTTGTAATTTTCGTACTAGATCTGGAGAGAAAAATGAAATTTACAATGGAAAAGGCAAGTATCAAAGGATTTTGTGATTTTTGTCGTAATAATTCTCCTTTGGTTATTGTAGTTAATGTAGCTTTGTTTTTTACATATGGCAATAAATTATTTTGGTATAGCATTGGAATTGATACTGTGCCATTTATGGCTAATAGGATTAAAGCTTTAAAGTGGGAAATTCAGATTGGTCGCTTTGGTTTAGCTGCATTGCAAGGATTTCGGTATTTTAATCCATTTATTGCGTTTTTACTTACCTTTTGTTTAATTGGCTTGTTTACGCTTTTTTGGAGTTATTTAATTGCTATTTTTTGTAAAAATACAAGTAAAAATAATCTATTAATTCCTTTTGCACTTACTTTTATGACTTCGATTTTTTGGACGGAGCAGTTTTATTTTTTGCATCAAGCTTCAGAAGTGGCACTAATGATTAGCATTTGTCCGTATGTTATTTATCTTTTTTATAAAGGATTTTTGGATCACGAAAAAGGAAAAATTATTTTGGCTTTTTTTTTGCTGGTTTTGATGATTTCTGTTTATCAGTCAATGGCTTTACTTTTTGGTTGTGGGGTTTTGCTTTGCTTTGTTTTATTAGCAAAACAAATGGAATATGAAGCTAGGGAGTATTGGATTCTTTGCTTTAAATTTTTAATGGCGATGATTTTAGCGATAGTGGTTTACTGGCTTATTAATAAAACGGTTCTTTCTATTTGTCATCTTAAAAAAGTTCACTATTTTGGGGCGATGAATCATTGGCAACAAAGGCCTTTTCAGGAAAACATTTTTCACATTTTGCGTCTTTTCTATACCATTACTGTAGGAAATATTCAGGTAGTGCAAAAGGCTATGTATTTTATTTTTCTTCATTTGGCAAAGCCTTATGCTAAGGCTATCAAAGATGCACACACAACAATTGCACCAGGGACGCCTTTTTTACCATTAATCTCACTGCTTTTTATTATTAAAATAATTATGCATATGAGAAAAGAAATTTTTGTGAAAAATTTTCTTTATATTATGGCTGGTTTAGGAATTCCGATGTCCATTATGCTTATACCTATTATTGGTGGAGGAGTTGTGCCAGTTAGAACAATTATGTCGCTGCCTCTTGCCCTAGCTTTTATGCTCTTTTTTTTAATTCATACTTATAAAAAGAAAGTAGCTATTGTTATTGCGCTTTTAGCATTGTTTATAAGCGTATATCAAGCAAGAGTGACTTCGCATTTATTTTTCTCTGATCAAATGCGCTATAGGGAAGATGTTCGTTTGGCAAATGATATTAAACATTTGATTGAACAAGTGCAAATTGATAGTAAAAAAGTACCGGTTATTTTATTTGGTAATTATAAAATATTAAAGTGTTTTTACAATGATCATAATTTTTTGCCAGGTGAAGCTATTGGACATTCTGTCTTTGATTTTGCAGCAAATCCTATTCAAACAACGGAAAATGGTTTAGGGTTTATGAAAACATTAGGGATCCCTTTTAAATCCCCAAATCGAAATCAACTAACACGTGCTACTAAGGAAGCACAAACTATGCCATCTTATCCTGATCCTAATTGTGTAAAGTTAATTGAGGATTATGTAGTTGTAAAAATAGCTGATGGTGAGACTTATTTAAATCCATCTGCTTGATGGGGCAATGTTTATGGATATAACAATTACTGCTACAGCAAAAAGCCTACTTCAAGCAACAAAATTGCTTGAAGTAGGTGTTGATGTTTTATATATAGGGAATGTAAAGTTTGGTGTGCGTCTTGTTCACTCATTTACACGTGAAGAGTTAAAGAAGATTATTTTAATGGCTCATCAAGCTGGAGCAAAAGTTGCAGTGGCAGTTAATGCTTTAATGCATCCAGAAAAAATAAAAAGTGTTTTAAAGTATTTACGATTTTTAGAAAATTTTTGGGCTGATTATATTGTTGTGTCCGATCCTGGAGTTATTTTTCTTTTGCAAAAAAAAAAGTTAAATCTTGCATACGTCTATGAGGCATCAGTTTTTGTGACAAGTGCAAAGCAGGTAAATTTTTGGGCTAAAAAAGGTGCTACTCTTGCTGTTTTAGCACGCGAATTACCAGCAAAAGAACTTTTTTTAATGCGAGATAAATTTTTAATTCCAACAGAAATTCTTGTTTATGGTGCAACGGTGATTCAGCATTCAAAGAGATTTTTATTGCAAAATTATTTTCATTTTATCAAGGCAGATGAAAATCCAAGTAGATCGCGTAACTGGTTTTTAGTTGAGCCACAGAATCCTCATTTGCATTATTCTATTTTTGAGGATTGTCATGGAACGCATATTTTTGCAAATAATGATTTGAATTTGTTATTAGAGTTAGATAAGTTATCCAGTTGGGGCTATCATCATTGGAAGTTGGACGGATTATACACACCTGAAGAGAATTTTATAAAAATTGTTGAGCTTTTTGTAAAAGCGAAATTGATGATTAAAGCAGGCAAATGGGATTCTTTAAAAGCGAGTTTATTAAATGAGTCAGTACGTTTCTATCATCCTGAAAATAGGGGCCTTGATGCAGGATTTTTTATTTTAGATCCTAAAGATATTAATTAAGAGGCTGTTTACTTGCTTTCAAATAAAATGAATTGCGTTTCCCAAATTGTTTTAAGCTTACCTTGATTACAATTTGATAAACCTGCCAAATCTTTTAATGCTTCTAATTGTCGAAGTGATAAAAGTAGTTCAACGAAAAATTTTAAATTTAGCAGATTAAAATGATAGCAGATACGTTTTTATGTTTTTAAATGCGCAAATATTATCCCTTTTATCATTTATCATAACGAATTGCTATTGATAAAAAATTCAGAGAAGTTTATATTTAAATTGTTGTGAAAAAGCCTTTTTATTGATTTGAGGGGAGGTATATAAAAGTTTAAAAGGCCAAGAAAAAATGAATCGAAATGTGAAAAAATTGTATATTTTGTTTTTAAAATATGAAACAAAAAAGATTTAAAAAGGTAATATCGTTGTTTTTAATTATAATGTCATTTAGTTTTCTAAATTGTCTTAGAACTAGCGCAGTACCACCAAAAGATATACAAGATTTGGAAACTCCCCTGGAAGAAAATAAACGACAATTATAAGGAGGAGATATGTTTTGATTAAGTTAAAAAAGTTAAGACTTGTTTTAAGTTTAGTAATGTTGTCTTTAATTGTATCAGTT
>JAISYQ010000019.1 GCA_031269775.1 Streptococcaceae bacterium | reverse complement strand
TTCGGTTATATTGAGTTGCATCGCTGCACGTTTTTTCTTCACTTTTCCGTGTATAACATTTTGAATGACTTCATATTTTTGGTTTTCTTTCAATGTTAAAATGACCTTTCTCATGTTTCCCTTCAACAAAAATTCTAGTTTGTTTTGAGAGAAGGGAGGAGTCGGGACATTTTTATGTTGCATTCATTGGGACATTATCATCTTTCAATGACAAAAAATACACAATTTTTTTCAATGCTATTGACAAATTTTAAGGGGGGTATTATGCCCTTTGACAAGGGACTTTTTATTTATATTTAAAGATTTGGCATAAAAAGAAAATCGGCCAATGTGTGAAGAAAAATACCAATTTACATTTATTTTTCGCATTTTATATCATTATTAAAAAATTTTAGAAAGGTAACATAAAGGTAACATATAGTGGATAAACAATTATTTGAAATTGAAAAAAATTTATGGTTTGATTCCGAAAGGCTTTACATTATTAAAGATAAGGAGAGTTATTAAAGCATTCTTCGTCAAAGATCAGAAGAAATTAGTAAAAGTCAAGATCAAGATAATTTAAGGAAGACTAAAAAACCTATAAACGTTGTATTTTTATCATCTAAAAAATGCAATTTAAAATGTTCTTATTGTTATGCTGAGCAAGGGAATTATCCTGGAATTAATGAACAAAAAGATATGTTTGAATTTGAAGATTATGTAAAAACTTATCAGAAAATAAAAAGTAAATTTGGTGTATATAGCATATGTTTTTTCGGCGGTGAACCTTTTTTAAATTTTAAAACAATAAAACGATTTGTAGAGTACCTTTACAATAACTTCAAAGTTTCTGAAATTTCTAATATAGGTGTTTCAAGCAATGGAACCATAATGAATGAAGAGATTTATGACTTTGTAGTTAAATATAAAATTTTGTTTGGAACAAGTTTAGATGGTCCTCGCAAACTTAATGATATCTGCAGAAAAGGAGATTTTTTAAGTAGTGTTCATGATAAGGTTATAGATACTTTTAAGTATTTTGAAACAGCAAAAATTAAACCTGTTGTTCAATTTACTTTTAATAAACATCACGTGGAAAATTGTAAAAAAGTTATTTCTTGGCTAAAATATTTTTAATCTTTACCTATTGATGATTATGCAATTATTGCAGCTACGACAGAAGATGTAAATTCAAAAATCGATCTTAAAAACATAAAAATAAAAGAAAAATTTACTTTAATGTTTGAGAAAATAGCTGAGCATTGCCTTAACAACTTAACTAGCAAAGATTCACCTGTGACACCTTCGTTATTTGCATCTTTGATTGTTAATTTAGCAAAAAGACAGAAAACTGGTGTTTGTGACGCAGGAGAAAGTATAATTATTTCTCCTGGTAGAAGATTTTATCCGTGCCATGTTATGGCTACTACACCAAAAAATTCAGTAGAATGTGTTGATGATTTTGATAAAAAGATGTCTGAAAATCCTAAATTTTTTTATGTTAAAAATTTAAAAAGAGAAAATGTAGAAAATTGTAAAACTTGCATTGCTAAAAATATTTGTGCTGTATTTTGTAAAGGTATGTGCAAGCATGATAATGGAAAATTAATACATCCTGAAGAAAGATGCTTGATGATGAGAATATTTTTAAAGAAGGCAATTTCCTTTTTGGCAAGTAAAAATTCCTTTAATGAGAATATCTTAAAAGAAAATCTACTAAAATTTAATAAAAGAAATTCAGTTATTTATGCTTAAATTTATCGATGGTTTTAAATATATCGAAGTTATGACCTTAACCGGTAAAAAAATTATCGCAGGCGATACTAATTCTTCTTCTTATGTGTTGATAAAAAAAGAAAAAAGAAAAGATTTTTTAGCTCTTGTCAATTTGATAAAAAATAAAAGATTTTCTGATGTAAATGATCTTCCAAAGGATAAAATTAAATTAGCATTAGAACTTGAAAAACGAGGGTATTTCAATACTAAAACTTTGTCAAAACGTTCTTTTAATGAAATGAATAAAATTTCTAAAGTTTTGTATAAGAAGGTTTATGATAAAAGTTCAAAAAAAGATTGTAATATCTTTTTAACAGTGATTTTTTTACTATAATCATGGCTATGGGGATATTTGTTTTTGTAAATGTAGGAGATTTTTTGGATATTTCCAAAGCAAAAACGATGTATGCTAGTTTAAATTTTTTTGACCTTTTTGTCTGTTTAACTATAATGTCCATCTTCGTTTTAGGAGTTCATGAATTCTTTCATTATTTAGTTTCAAAATTGTTAGGAATAGAAATTGCATCCTTTGAAATTAGTTTTTTCGTTATCTATCTGATAGTTTACTTAACTTATAAAGGATTAAACCTTAATAATACTACTAAAAAAGTTTTATTGCTTTTAGGTGGAGTTTGCGGTCATATATTTTTAGCTTTTATGGGGATTTTGCTTTTATTAAATTTTAAAATTCATTCTCAAATTTTAATAATGTTTATTATCTCGAATATATCGATGATTTTTACAAATTTATTACCGTTTGGAACTTCTGATGGCTATTTTATTTTATCTTCTATTTTAGGAATTTTTAATCTTCGTTTAGCTGGTTATAGAGCCATAAATTCATGGACGAAAAGATTTAAAACAACACGCTATGATAGTATTTGTGGCCTTTGGTTTTTAATCATTTGGACGCTTGCTTTTCTTTCGTTTTACAAAATGCTAAATTTTTTACAAAATTATCTTTATATTCCGTCTATTTTTAAAATAATAATTTTAGGATTTATGATATTTAAGTTTGTGAGGAAGGTTTATAAATTAGATCTGTCCTAAAGCAAGGCCATGATTAAAAAGGAAAAAAACGTAGGAATAGTGGTGCTATTGCTAGGCTTTTTGATGAAATATCAGGAAAAAAAGAAGCGCACCAAGTAGGTACGCCCTGCCTAAACTCTGTCAAGCTAACGCTTACCAATCGTTAAGGCAGTTCGCAATTTTCATGGATCTAAGTTTTAGGGCAGATCCATTAGACTTTAAATAAATTAAAGGAGGTGAAAAGTTATGGAAAAGGATTTAAGAAAAGCTACAGTTGACTTTGATTTTTTAGAAGATGTCGAAGAAATCATAACTCCAGGAAATGCAGGAGCAGGGGTACTTTTTTGTTGTTGGGATAAGTAATTCCTTGTTGTTGGTAATTTATCCTACAATACTATCTCATGGAACAGGATGGCAATAACGACTAAGGCGCACCATGAGATTATCGATCTATTTTCAAAATAATAATTTTTAAAAAGGTTTATAAATTAAACTTTAAATAAATTAAAGGAAGTGAAAAGTTATGGAAAAGGATTTAAGAAAAGCTACAGTTGATTTTGATTTCTTAGAAGATATGGAAGAAATCATAACTCCTGCCGGTTGGGGACTAATTGGTTGTTGCTAGAGATTTGTGATAAGCATTCTCCTAATAGCTAAACAAAGCAGTTTAGCTATTAGGAAATTTTATTTTTTCTATTTGTCTTCGTAAAAATTAACTTATTTAATTTAATTTG
>JAISYQ010000028.1 GCA_031269775.1 Streptococcaceae bacterium | reverse complement strand
TTCAATTTGTTCCTGGTATATTTACTCTAGTACTTGGCAGAATAAAAGGATTTATTGGTAATTTTTTCAATCTTTTATATAATTATTTAACACCAAATGAACTTTTTCATAATTTAACTAATAAGACTTATGGCATGTACAAAAAACCTCCAAGTGAAGGAGTTTATCTGCTTTGGTGGCAAGCGCTGTTGTTTATTATTGGCTCTGCTGTGATAATTAATATCGTTTCTCTAGCTGCTTTTAAAAAACAAGAAATTTAGATATATTTTTTAATGTTTTTATCACTTTTAGAAAATTTCTAAAACTATTTCTCATGTTTCTTTTGTGCTTTGGTTACTTATTCGCTAGTTAAAAAGAAGTCTTAATTTTAGAACTAGAGCGAATGTACGTTTTAATCTTTATTTGAATTTAATCTTGTCACTTTTAAATGAAGTGTTGTTGGTTTTTATTCTAAAGATATAACTTTTTTGTTAAATCAAGAAATTTTTCCTTATATTAAATCAGAAATCTAATGAACCTGTTAACGGTCCCATCGTTTTATAAAAATAGCTAGGAAAGTCAACACCACCATCTATTTACTCGTAAAAAACTTCCATTCTATATTTTTATACATAATACGTCTAATTTTCTCAAGCCAAGCAAAACACCGCTCCACCACCCAGCGTTTTGGTATAACTTTAAACCTATTGTTTATATCCTGCTTCACAATCTTGAATCTCTAGTTTTGCAATCTCTTCAATGGTTTTGATTTTAAACTGTTCTTCTTGAAATTTCGCAGCCAAATGATTTTTCACTTGTTCTAATTTTTGACTTTGATCATCCAAAAAATGATGATTTTCAGTGGCTCTTCCTAAATCGATCACCGATGTTCCTTGATGCCTAACTCTTTTACATAAGCACATAGAGCTTCCATTTCTTCAATAGTTTGATGAATTAGGATTGTTGCAACATGAACATTACACCCTACAGATACCGCATATTTTATAAATTTAATCACTTTTTCAAACGATTTTTCTTTATTTCGAAATTTATTATGTGTATCGCTCATTCCATCAAGACTTACTTGAATTACATCGTTTTCTTGACTAAACAAATGTAGCGTTTCTTTTGCAGTTTTATTTAAGATGTAACCACTTGTTGTAAGAGAAAGATTTGTCCCATTATTAATCAATTTTTTAGTAATTTTATCAATTCCTTGGTAAGCAAAAAGTTCACCACCAGTAAGTTGAACACTAAACACTTCATAATCATCGAACTTATTAACTAGTTGATTGAGAAGATTTCACTTCATTTCTTCGCCAATCCCTGCATTTAAAAAACAATGCCGACAGCGATTAGGACATTGATGCGTTAGCTCTAAAGCAATCAAATCAGGAGAGTAAAATGCTCGACTTCCTTTAACTTCAACGGGGTTATCGATTGGATTTTCACTGAATACAAGCATATTTTTAATAGATTCAAAAAATTTTTTAATTAACTTTTTTGCTTTTTCAAATGTTTCATTGTATCGAGTAGCTAAAATATCGACAATCTCATGTAACTGGTAATGTCCATTACTGAGTTCGATAATTTCTGTTGCAATCCCGTTTAATTTTAAGGGATAATAATTTTTGACGTATCAATTAACAAATAACTATACTTTGGTTGCAACTTCAAACAAATATTGTCTTTTAAACTAAGATACCCTAACATCTTTCACCTCTTTTTCGATATGTGATTGATATTTTAACTTAATCAATAATGCATTCATGACAGTGGTAATAAACAAAATGAAAATGAGTGTGACGAAAAAATGAGTGTGACGAAAAAGATGATTGTAATTTGATTAAAACGAATTTTCTCGTCTGAAATCAATGGAATTCGGTCAAAAAGCATAAGCACAAATGCAATCACAAACACGTTTATATACGAATCTCTTACGAATTGCATCAATAAGTTAGAGAGTTGAATCAATAAAAAATTTGAGACAACAAACAGAAATAAACCTATTATTATTGATGTAATCACTATTTGATAAGCAAACATACTGTAGAGTTGATATCCGATTAGAAACGAAAATCCTAATAAGATGACTGATAAGTATTGATATAAATAATACAAAATCATTGAACGTCCACTTTGCAAGTACAGCATAAGTGCATTATTTCCCCAAAATTTATTGCTTTTTGCAATTTCCATTCTTTTTTCAGAAACACTTAGTGCAAAGCAATACATCATTGTGAATAGTCCGGCATTTAAAAAATAAACATAAATAAATAAGCTTGTTTGGTCGTTAAGCGATGAGCGAATTGATGGTCCTATGCTGGTAAAAACTTTTTCTTGACTATAATAGGCCATTCCTCCGCCTAGTAGAAATAAAATTAATTCATATAAATAAAAGAGAGGGCCGAATTTGTTTTTCAATAATTTAAAATTAATATAAATAATTGCTTTCATAACCCTCCCTTTATAAAAAGAACAATCTAAGTTATGTATTAGATTGCTCCTTTTATTTGAAAAATAGTGAAATTATGCAGCTTCACAAGCAACTGCAGCTATCCAACATGCCATTGCACCAATAGCAATATCATCTGCTGGATTCAGTAAGGCAACACATCAACAGCGATGTAAAGAGCTACTTGAGATACTTCAATTGTTGGCGTTTCCATTTTTATTTCCTTTCTTTTTCAAATAAGATAGCCTAAAGGACTATCGGTGATGGAGATAAAAGTACTTAAGAAATCTGAAAAATTAAAAACTTAATATCTTGTAAAGAGTAGTGTTCTAATGCAAAATATGAAAATTTAGTATGATTTTCAGTTATTTTCCAAATTCGTTATTCTTTATCAAGTTTAAGAATCGAAATCTTTAAAGATATTCTTAAATACCATGTTAAGCATTATATGAAAAAAAAAGAAAATCAACTTCCTGAATTTTTAATAAAATTAATTTCATCGAATTATCTAGCAGTGCTTTTATTAAGTAGATATTTTTAATGTAAGCACTTATGATAATATAAAGCAAAAGAAAATATCATAAAGATTAGATCTTTTGCAAAGTAAGGAAGATAAAGGTGCTGATATGTATTGAATATAGATAAAGAACAAAATTTTATTTCTTTGGTTGCTTATATACATAATAATGAAGATGAAATTCAAGAATTTTACCAAACTATAAATAGCCTTTTGAAAAAACATTTTCTTAATTATGAAATTATTTTTGTAAACGATGCTTCTAGTGATCAAACGATAGAACGATTAAAAGAGGTGCTTGAAAAAGAAGAAGGTTTGCTTTCTGTAATTACGATGAGTTATTTTCAAGGACTTGAAAAAGCTATGCAAGCAGGAGTTGATTTAGCAATTGGAGATTTTGTTTATGAATTTGATATGATTGCCATCAACTATCCTCCTAAGCTTATTATGGATATGTATTTTGAATCTTTGAAAAATAAAGATATTATTGTGGCCGCTGAAAAGAATAGTGAAAAATGGTTATCTAAACAGTTTTATAGCGTCTTTAATAAGTATGCAAATATGCAATATAAGCTGGGAACGCAACGTTTTCGTCTTTTATCACGCCGAGCAATTAATCGGGTTAATAGTATGAGTGAGCATCTTCCTTACCGAAAAGCGTCATATGCAACAGCTGGTTTAAATTTAAAACGCATAGAGTATGAAAAAACAAGAGACATTTTTATCCTGCCAATGGAAGATGAAAAAATAAAACTTGCAATGAATAATTTAATTTTATTTACTGATTTTTTTTATAAGTGCTCACTTAGAATTGCCATTATAATGATGTTTATAACCTTATTTGTTGTAGGTTATACAATCTTTATGTTTATTACACGTAAAACGATTGAAGGTTGGACAACAACCATGCTATTTTTATCTTTTGGTTTTATGGGTTTATTTACCTTTTTAACAATGATTATTAAATATATGGATTTATTAGTGCATTTGATCTTTACAAAGCAAAAATATTTAATTCGTAATATTAAAAGAATTTATTAAATTTACACTTATCGGAGTATAAAAATGATCTTTGGACTAAATAAAAAAAATTTTGATTTTTGTATAAGATCTTTTGTTATTTTATTCATTATTTTTGCGACATTAATGTTTATTTTTAATGCACCTTTAAGTACCCCAGATGAAGAAGGCCATTTTGGCAAAGCTTATGCATTAACACAAGGGCGAATCATTCCATATATTAAGAGAATTTCTGAAACAAAGAAAAATTATGGTTTTAATTTACCAAAAGATTTATCTACTCTATTTAGTTTTTATAAAGAATTTTATTATTCTGAAAATGCCAAAAAAGCCAAATATAGGTACGTAGATATGCTAAAAGAAAACTATCGTTCTAAAAAAAAAGTCTTTTTTAATACAGCAACCATTTCTTTTTACCATCCCGTTCTTTTTTTGCCGACTGCGCTTGGAATTTTTGTAGGGAAAATTTTTACAAATTCACTTTTAGTTCAGTATTATGTAGCAAGACTTTTTAACACCTTTTTTTATTTTTTCTTTTGCTTGTTATCTTTATATCTTTTTCCAAATCTTAAGGGAAAATGGGTTTTGGTGATATTGATGTTAAATCCGATGGCTCTTTTTTTAGCAACATCAACACATACAGATGCTAGTGTTAATGCGTTAGCTTTTTTATTTTTTTCATTTATTTTATGGATACGCTCAAAGAAAAAAGTATCTAGCCTAATCCTTTTATTAGCAGGAATATTATGGATTTTTTGTGTTTTGATGAAACAAACAGGATTCTTTTTAGGTTTGTTATTCTTTTTAATACCTAATGCAAAATTTTCGATAAAGAGGAAGTTAATATGGGGATTTGGAATTTTACTAACAACAGTTTGTCTTTATTTATTGTGGGATTTCAAAATACCAAATATTAATCTTCGCTATCAAGATTTCACGCAACCAAATTTGCAGATGCATTTTGTTAAAAATCATCCATTACTATTTTTAAAAAATATTTTTCAAAATTTTATTCTTGATAAAAAATTTCTTGTTATTGTAAATAGCTTTCTTTTTTATATACCTTGGTATTTTCAAATTGTTTATTTAATTTTGCTGTTGTTTGCTATTTTTTATTCTTGTGGTGATAAATTTTCTTTTTTTGTTTTTGATAAAATAATGCTTTTAATAAGCGCTTTAAGTTTTTCTTTATTTACTTTTTTTGCTTTGTATATAACTTATAATCAAGTAGGTAGGATGGATGATATTGTAGGAATTCAAGGTCGATATTTTATTGCGGCCTCGCCTGTGTTTGCTTTTTTATTAAATAGTAGAAAAAATATTTTAAATATTAACAAAAAGCAAGTAAGAAATATTGTCGTTCCAGTTCTTTCGTTAGTATTGATTGTGTCTATCTATACGATAATTAACTATTATGGTATTTTGAAATAATGTTAATTTTCATTTAAGGAATTTTTTTTTAAATTAATGCATGAAAAAGATTTTTCTTGCACTTTTTATGAAGAAACTTTTAAATAAAGGTATCTGAGATATGGAGGAATATGATAATGATACAAAATAAATTCAAAATGTTTGGTCTTGGTTTAGTTGGTGGTGTGCTAGGAGCACTTTTAGTTGTTGGTGGGATTAGTGTTTTAGATGGAAATTTATTGGGAAATCATCTTACAAATGTTAAAACTACAGGGAATAATACTATTAGTAAAAATGTTTATAAAAATACTACAAACGTGACAGAAGTGGTCAAGAAGGTTCAATCTGCTGTTGTTTCAATTGTTAATTTGCAATCATCTAAGACAGCATCAACAGCTGATTTTGGCTCATTTTTTGAAGATTCTGAAAAATCTGCTTCAGGAGATTTGCAAACTGTTTCAGAAGGATCAGGAGTTATTTACAAAAAAGAGGGTGATAAAGCTTTTGTTGTGACGAATAATCATGTTGTGGATGGGCAACAAGGATTAAAAATTATTTTATCTGATGGAACAAAGGTAAATGGAGGATTGGTGGGAAGAGATGTATATTCTGACTTGGCCGTAGTTAAGTTTCAAATTCCTGAAGGTAAAGAAATAATAATCGTAGAATTTGCTGATTCTTCAAAAGTAACAGTAGGAGAGGCTGCTATTGCTATTGGCTCACCGTTAGGAAGTAAATATTCTAATTCTGCAACGGAAGGAATTGTTTCTGCAATTGAACGGCAGGTGACATTTCAAAACGAGCAAGAAGAGGAGATTAGTATAAATGCTATTCAAACAGATGCAGCCATTAATCCTGGTAATTCTGGAGGCCCATTGCTTAATATTGAGGGGCAAGTAATCGGCATTAATTCGATTAAACTAGGCGGTGAAACTATAGAAGGGATGGGTTTTGCTAATTCATCTAATGATGTTGTTATAATTGTTAACCAACTTGAAGAAAAAGGAAAAGTAGAGCGACCTGCTTTAGGGATTAGAATGGCTGATTTAAGTAATATTCCTAAGCAGAGAATTAAAAAGTATCTTAAATTACCTTCAGAGGTAAAGGAAGGTATTGTGGTCTGTTTGTTAAATCCTGCCGCACCAGCAGAAGCTGCTGGCTTAAAACAATATGATGTCATTATTGAGATGGATGGAAAAGTAGTGAAAACTTCTATCGAGTTACAATCACAGCTTTATAAACATAAAATAGGAGATACGGTTGAAGTTACGTATTATCGTGGGAATGATAAGAAAACAACTAAAGTGAAGTTGACAATTGATAAGCAAGCTTTAAGAAAGCATAGTAAAAATGAATAAAAATAGAAGCAAGATAAGCACTGTTTGTAAGCTAATTGAGCTATGAAAAGTGTTTTGATGTGCTACACTCATTGTTTGATAATCTTAATGAAAGACAAATTTGTGATAAAAAGATTTATTGAGAAGGTTTAAAATGAATAATAAATTTCTTAAAGAGTTAAAAGATAACTATAAAATTGTGTTTAAAGATGTCAATTTATTAGAAGAAGCGTTTACGCACTCAAGCTATGCTAATGAACATTTGCATTTGAATCTTAAAAGTAATGAAAGATTAGAATTTTTGGGAGACGCCGTATTGCAATTTTTAATTTCAAAATATATTTTTACAAAATATTCTGATTTACCAGAAGGCAAATTATCTCCACTGCGTTCATTCATTGTGCGTGAGGATAGTTTAGCTCAATTTGCAAAAAAGTGCCATTTTGATCAATATATTTTACTTGGCAAAGGTGAAAAAATAGGTGGTGGATGCAAACGCCCCTCTTTACTTTGTGATTTATTTGAAGCGTTTATTGGTGCGCTAGAGCAAGATCAAGGCTTAGATAAGGTGAAAAAATTTATTGATAAGGTGATGATTCCCAAAATTAATAGTGGTTGTTTTCTGCAAGAAAAAGATTTTAAAACTGTTTTGCAAGAAAAATTGCAAAAAAATGGGGATGTTTTAATGGAGTACCGCTTAACTAAAGAAGCAGGTCCTGCTCATGAGCGAATATTTTATATATCTGTTTATTTGAAAGGTAAAGAAATTGGTGAAGGCATTGGAAAATCAAAAAAGCAAGCCGAACAAAGAGCAGCTGAAACTGCATTGCTCAAAATGAAAGAAAAAGTAAAAGAACATGGAAGTAGCTGAAATTAGTAAATTGAAAGCGAAGGTGTAGTGTGGGATTATTCGATAAAATAAAGCAAACATTTAAAAAATCAACGAATGTATCCAGAAAATTCCCTGAAGAGCTTAAACAAAAAAAGGAATCTGCACATGAAAAAGAAATTTCTCAAGAAAGCGCTAAAGCATTTTTTGACCCTGATCCTCAAGCTAAATACACTAAAGGACTTGCCAAAACAAGAAAAACTTTTAGTCAGCGGATGAATGAATTATTTGCTAATTTTAGACGTGTTGATGAAGATTTTTTTGAAGAAGTGGAGGAAGTATTAATTGAGGCAGATGTTGGTTTTAAGATGTCAATTAAGATTGCTCAAGAATTACGTCAAGAAGTAAAACTTAAAAATGTGAAAGACCCGGTAATAATTCAGAACATTATCATTGAAAAAATGATTAATTTATATGAAATCGAAGGTTTAGATGAACAAAATGAGTTAAATTTTAAAAAAGATGATCTTTCTGTTTTTTTATTTGTTGGGGTCAATGGTGTTGGTAAAACAACAACTATTGGGAAGTTAGCAAATCAGTTGAAATTGGAAGGGAAAAAAATTATTTTAGTTGCAGCAGATACTTTTCGTGCAGGCGCAATTCGGCAACTAGTTGTATGGGGTGAGGAATGTAGTGTAGAAGTGGTTACAGGGAATGAAGGAGGAGATCCTGCAGCAGTTGTTTATGATGGTATTAAGCGTGCAAAAGAAAAAAACGCTGATATTTTATTAATAGATACAGCAGGGCGTTTACAAAATAAAGATAATCTAATGCGTGAGTTGGCAAAGATTAAACGAGTTATCACACGTGAGATTTTAGATGCTCCACATGAAGTGCTGCTAGTTTTAGATGCAACAACAGGGCAAAATGCCATGCAACAAGCAAAACAATTTCAAAAAGTCACCGATGTCACAGGATTGGTATTAACCAAGCTTGATGGAACAGCTAAAGGTGGAATTGTTTTAGCCATTCGTAGTGAGCTTCATTTATCAGTTAAATTGGTAGGCCTTGGTGAAGGAAACAATGATTTACAAAAGTTTAATTCTGAAGAATTTATGATTGGCTTGTTTAAAGAGCTGTTGTAAGAGGAGTAAAATTATCGTATAAGAGCACTTATCGCACTTAAAACTACTCCTAAAATTGTAAAAATAAGCATGATCCATACAACAACTGTTGTTGTTTTTTGGAAAGTTGATTTTTCCTTCCATTTCATTTGCTAACCTCCCAAATAACTTTTTATTAAACAGGCTCTTTTTTAAACGAGATTAAACACAATTTGTAAAATTTAATAAGAGCCTGTTCCAAGAGAGTCAAGTTGCAAAACAGCTACTTCAACGTGTATAAATAAAATACTGGTTATGTCCTATCTATTCTGACCTGAAGGCCTGGACAAGTGCATCAATTTCCATTTGATGTAGTGCTTTAAGCTTTTCCATTTTTGATCTAGTTCTCTGTTTCATAAATTGTAATTCGACTAGTCGGCCCTCGCGTAATGCCTGTAAATCTGCTTCCAACACATTATTTTTTCTTGTAAGTTCATTATGGATTTCTTCTACCGCCCTACGGGCCCTACGGGCGTCTTCTGCCTCCCCACGGGCCCTACGGGCTAGTGTATTTTGTTCGTTCCTTTGCTGTGTTAAACTAATTATGTTTTGTATAGATATATCTATTAAGTTCAAATATTCGTCTAATATCTTCTCCATTGAAGTGTCGACTCCTACTACTGGCATTTGCGGTTCACCAATTATAGAACCAGATGATGATTTATTAGCATTAGAAAATTCTATACATAAGCTATTACATTTACCTATCAGATTTTGAAGTTGATCTTTCCTTATTGATACGATTTCAATATTTTTAGGGGCATCAGGCTTCACTAGCTTTGCTAATTGATCTTTTAGAAATTGTGGATCATTGAGATTTGGGAATAGGCTGCTGAGATCCTGCAATTGCTGTCTGAGAGCTTCTACTTGCTGTTTAAGAGTAGTGTTTTCTGTATTTTCTCTCTCTATTTCAGCTCTTTGTGCTTCTACTTGCTGTGTTTGTTCAGCTACTTGCTGTTTGAGAGCAGTGTTTTCTGCATTTTTTTCCTTTACTAGCTGTTTTAATTGGGCAATTTCTTTTTCTGTCAGGGCACTTACTGTTTCATTTGTTGAGTTAATAGATAACCCTATTGCAGGTAAAAAACTGTATAATGCAACGGCTGTTAATACTTTAGCTAACTTTTTTGTTCTTTTTTTATTCATTTATTCAAACTCCCTTTCGCATATTTCCTATATTAATAGATTAAGAATAGGTTTCTTGCAAATCTAAATTTTTTTTTATAAACTCTAAATTTTCAAAAAAACCTAGATATATTTTAGCAAATAAGAAAAAATTTTGTCAAAAAAATTTTTAAATTACTATTAATGATTGTAACATCAAGTATCATATGGAAAAAAGGCAAATTTGTAGAAATTTCTATATTTTCATTATCTTGAGCTATTTTACAAAGAAATGTTGAAGTAAAAATGGTAAAAAATTCAACCAAATAAATTTTAAAGATAAAAAATTAACTTAATCTTCAATACGCATTTTTTTTTGCATAAAACAAATTTTTTCAATAGGCCTCCTCGAAAAGTAGATGTATGAGAATTTCGTTTTCTTTTTCCCTGACGGCGACAGAAAATTCACTTTCGTTCATTTTCTTTTATCCATCACCTAGAAGCCGTGCCTCTAGCGTCAAAAAGC